>CAJCIQ010000144.1 GCA_903970475.1 Beijerinckiaceae bacterium | reverse complement strand
TGCAGACCCGTGCCTAGCCCCTCGGCCACGCGACCTAAAAGCCGGTGAGAACACCGGCTGATTTTCTCATGTCTACCAGCTCATGAAGGTGAGAATGATGGATCAAAAGTATGTGTTTTTTATTAGTCTATAAAAAAAGTAGACTAATAAATTATTAAGCCTTACCTTAGTATGGAAATGCGCGCTATTATGTCTGAATATATTTCTTGTCCGGTAAGTGATGTTAAAGTCAATGAAAACAAAGGGAGGATTGTCGCTTTGTTGGTTTTTTTTGCCGGTATATCTTATTTGATAGCACCCAATTGGGTGGTTCCTGCTGTACTGACCATAGACTTTTTACTTAGGGGATTTGGTAAGGGGCAATATAGCTTGTTCAGCATAATCAGCGGGTGGGTGGTACGCACCTTGTCCTTCAACAATAAGCCGATCGACCAGGCGCCTAAAGTGTTCGCTGCACGGCTGGGTTTCAGTTTGTGCCTGCTGCTGGCGCTGGCAGCCCTGCTTTCGCTAACGGTTGCAGGAGTGGTCATTGCATCTATTCTGGTATTGTTTTCCTTTTTGGAGTCTGTTTTGGCGATTTGTGTCGGGTGTTATGTGTATACCTTCCTGTACCACTTTTCAAATAAATAAATTAACTTGTTCCAAAACACCCGTCTTCTATGGCTGAAGAAATTAAAAAGCAAACCGCTTTAGGTGATGCTGCGGCGAGACAACTAGCGATCGCCACGCGTACGGTTCCTCAGATGATCACTATCACACCGCGCTGGTTAACTCATCTCCTCAATTGGATACCTGTTGAATCTGGCGTGTATCGTCTGAACAAAGTCAAGGATGCCTCTCAGGTAGAGGTTGATTGCTCTGCCCGTGATGAAAGAGAACTTCCCCAGACCTATGTAGATTACATTGAAAATCCAAGGGAGTACAATCTGAGCGCAGTAAATACCGTATTGGACGTGCATACCCGTGTCTCCGATTTGTATAGCAAACCGTATAATCAGATCAGCGAGCAGTTGAGGTTGATCATTGAGACCATTAAGGAAAGGCAGGAAAGCGAACTCATCAATAACAAGGAATACGGCCTTTTGCACAGTGTGGGTCATGGCCAACGCATTAAAACCCGTACTGGCCCCCCCACGCCTGATGACCTGGATGAGCTAATCTCCAAAGTCTGGAAGGAGCCAGGATTTTTCCTGTTGCATCCCACAGCCATTGCGGCTTTTGGCAGGGAGTGCACCCGCCGCGGTGTTCCTCCGCCTACGGTTTCATTATTTGGTGCTCAATTCCTCACCTGGAGAGGGCTACCCCTTATACCTTCCGACAAAGTGCCTATCGAAAAGGGTAAGTCTAAAATATTATTACTCCGTACAGGGGAAAGCCGTCAGGGTGTAGTGGGTCTTTATCAACCCGGTCTGCCTGGAGAACAATCCCCTGGTCTGTCCGTTCGCTTTATGGGGATTAACCATCAGGCTATTGCCTCTTACCTGGTTTCTCTGTATTGCTCCCTGGCTGTATTGGTTGATGATGCGCTCGCCGTTTTAGATGACGTAGTCCTCGATCATTATCATGAATATAAATATCCCTCATGAGTGACGAACTTTTTCAGGAGGCGGAACAAGGCTTTCAGGGGGCAGATTTGGGAAACCTGGAACAGTTTACCAACCTTCCAGGGTTGGGTAATGTTGCTGGTCTGCCGGGCACGGGTGACCTTGCCGGTCTGCCGGATCTGGCCTTCATTGAGCAGTTAGCCAATCAATTTTTCCAGGCGCCACCGGCGCCAACACCTACTGGGTCTGCCATAGGCTCAGTGCCTGCCTCTGTGGCCGGTAGTGGTGTGTCTCCTTCTGCCATTAATCAGGGTAATAGTGTGGACCTGAAGGACCCTCAAACGAGTTTGCCAGATCCCCATTTCGCGGGAAAAGGACTAGTGCCTTCGTCCGTGGCAGGGAGCGGGGCTTCCCCTTCGGCGGCTTCCTATAAGGGACCTCAACGGGATAGTGGAGCACCGGGTGGTGGGTCACAACTCAATGGCGGAGCATCAGGTGGTGGACAGCCACTTGCTAACAGCGGTCCGCAATGGTCCAGGGATAAGCCGCTACAGTCAGCGCCTGTTTTCTCCCAAAATCCCAACTATTACTTTACCGCAGATATCAATCCCTTCGTGATGGAACGCCGGCCTCAGCCGGTAGCAGGGGGGCTTCCGGCGCCTCCTTTTGACGTCAATCAGATCCGAAGGGATTTCCCCATTTTGCATCAGCACGTCAATGGTTATCCTTTGGTATGGCTGGACAATGCGGCTACGACGCAGAAACCTGAGTCGGTGATCCAGCGCATCAGCCAGTATTACCGTCAGGATAACTCCAACATCCATAGGGCGGCTCATGAGCTCGCGGCCAGGTCGACGGATGCTTATGAAGGGGCCAGGGAGAAGATTCAACGTTTCCTCGGGGCGTCTAGTCCAAATGAAATTATTTTTGTCCGTGGATCCACAGAGGCTATCAACCTCGTGGCCAAAAGCTGGGGCGCCCAATACCTTCAACCGGGTGATGAAATCATCATTTCCCATCTGGAGCATCATGCCAATATTGTTCCCTGGCAGCAATTGGCCGATGCTAAAAACCTGAAACTAAAAGTCATCCCTGTGGACGACGATGGGCAGGTGCTGCTGAACGAATATGGAAAACTCCTGAGCAATAAAACTAAGCTGGTGTCCTTTACCCAGGTATCCAATGCCTTGGGGACGGTAACGCCTGCCGGGAAGATTACCGAAATGGCGCACGCGGTGGGCGCTAAAGTGCTCGTAGATGGGGCCCAGGCGGTCTCTCATATGCCGGTAAATGTGCAGGACCTGGACGCTGATTGGTACGTTTTTTCCGGACACAAAGTGTTTGGTCCTACTGGTATAGGGGTGCTTTACGGAAAAGAAGACTTGCTCAATGCGACCGACCCCTGGCAGGGAGGGGGCAATATGATTAAGGACGTGACTTTTGAGCGTACTGTATATCATCAAGCGCCAGGAAGATTTGAAGCTGGTACAGGTAACATCGCGGACGCCATTGGATTAGGTGCTGCTATAGACTATGTATCTGCCCTTGGTATGCACAATATTCAACGCTACGAGCATTATCTGCTGGAGTACGCTACCCATCACTTAAAGCAAATTCCGGGTCTGCACCTCATTGGTACGGCCCCGGATAAGGCAGGGGTACTGTCCTTTGTGCTTGACGGGCATAAAACAGAAGAGGTAGGGTCAGCCCTCAATGCGCGTGGCATTGCTGTTCGCTCAGGACATCATTGTGCGCAACCTATACTGCGCCGGTTTGGACAGGAATCTACGGTAAGACCTTCCCTTGCGTTTTATAATACTTGTGCCGATATAGATGCGCTGATTGCGACGCTTCAGCGTTTACAGGCGGGAAGGAGGTAGTATACCATGATGGATGCTGATCTGGCTAAGGGAGAAAAGCTCATTGAATACAAGATTTACAGGGTGTTGTAATCTTTTTCTCCCTTATATTTAAGTTTTAACGCCTAATTATGCCAAATCCGATTTGTAGAGGCATTGTCATCATTACCCTGCCTGTTCTATTGCTATTTGCAGCTTGTACTACCACTGTTACCTACCAGAAAGATCCAGTCTTTTCTGAGCCAAAAGATAGTTTAAGGCTTCATCTGTGGAACTTGGTTGGAACTGATTCCATCAATGCAAGTGGCAAGGAAATCTCGATCAATGGCTTCACTACTTCCCAGTTTGAGCTTCAGGTTATCAATAGTAAAAAAATCCCCGAAAATGATGATGAGATGAAAATGCTGGCTCGATCCATTGCTGTAGAGATAAGGAATGCGCTGAAAGATAAAAATGAGTATCAGAAGTATGCCATCATTTTTGCAAAGGTGGAATATAAATCTGAGCATTATATCAGCCGGACCATAAGGGGGCAATCCTTTACGGTTAAGGAATTAAATTAAGTCAGTGTTGCATCTTATGGCAAATTATAACCTTCTTTATTTCGGGCAACTTGACAGCGATAATCTGGAGGATTTTTATGATTTGAAGGTAGATTTGGAGGGTAAGCAAATTGATAACGACCTAAACTTTGACGGAGTGTCTGTTAATGTATCCAGACTTGAGTGTATCAACCAATTTTTTGGAAAGCTCAATGACTTTGATAAAAAAAAACTTCACGCCCTGGTTCTGGATTATGAGAACGGGAAGGGTGATACGGTCAAATCCTATGTAGAGCATCTCGTTGACCTCGCGGATACTAATGACGCTACAGCTGGTCCGGAAATTCAATTACTAAATAAACTGCATCTGGCAAGGGTTGGCTCCTATCCCGATAATGAGGAATATTTTGCTGTATTTGATTATACCATCGGTAGACACGAAACCAATTACCTGATTGCCTTATATGCCAATGAGGAAGGGACGTTGACGGCTATGTCGATGGAAAGTTAAGCCCCAAAAAAGGCTGGTATTCAACGAGCCTGGGCCAGCAGCTTACGAAAGACGTGCTTTTCCAGCACCCGGTTCACTTCTATATCTAATTCGTCCGGTGTTGCCGCCGTAATGTTTACGATGGAATAACCCGGTGCGCCTAGGAGCTGATCCCAACGCCAGGAAAAGGGATCTATCGTTTGTTGCACGCCGTTATCATACCACCAGGCAGTGTATAGGGTTTCTTTCTCTTTTTTCATGGTTCCTTCGTATATGCGGGTGCCCCAGGCATTGGTTTGCTTAAGGTTGGAAAAAGTATATCCACTTCCTTGCCAGCAAATATTGGGGGTATGTCCGGTATAGCAGAAAGCTGGTATGGGTTTAATGTAGACCAAGGAATGTTCATTTTCCAATTGCACAATGCCCGTTTGCAGCGGGTGCAGGGTATAACCTGAAAAAGCCACCATTGTGCGGGCGGGAGCTGGAGGTTTTGTCCAGATAAACACGGTTACTATAAACAGGCAAACAAAAACAAAGCAATTGGCCACCAGGGCCAAGGGACTGGAGATATGAAACCGTGCTGGTTCGAGGGGGGCGTGTTTGCCGAGATGACGGATCATCCAGCGAAGGCCAGGGATCAGGGGTAAGAGTACGTAAATGCACAATATGAGTAATCCCAATATGCCATGCATGGGATTGTCCTGGGGAATAACCATCAGCACCAAACCGATGATGCGAAAGAGGTTGGCGATTATGTTGAGCAGGAGGGTACCCAACAATGCAGCCAGCATAGCCCATAATGGTAGCCGTTGGCTGTATTGTCCCTGGAAATAATTGATCAGTAACAAGCAACAAAGCAAAGAGTCAATCATCATGTGTAACCCCATGCACACAGGGTCCACGGAAAACGTATGGAGTCCGTAGGTGATGAGGTTTCCATCAGTGGATACGGGGAATCCGGCCGCCTGCATCAGGTGCCCGGCCAGTTCCGTCAATTGAAGCCGCAAAGGAAAACTGAAGTTATCGGCAAACCAGGATATAGCCGGCGTCGCCAGTAGGAGGATCAGTAGGGTTGCCGGCGCTATGCGGCGGTAAAAATTTTCCTGGAATAAGCACAGTGCAAAAACCAGGGCTGCGAGGCCTACGGTTTTAAATCCCTGGAAATAGAAGATAACGGTCAGCCCCAAAGAGACCCACCCGAAGCGAAAGCCCGGAGTGGGCTTCCGATGGAAATGCGGTGTATACATCAGGGCAATCAGCGCCAGGATAAGGGAGGCGTTCATAGAGATAAGCTTTGAAGGGTTTTCTTTAAGCGGATACAGACAAAGACGCTCATACATAAGCCGATGATGGCCCATTCCCCTGGTTCGGGCACTGCTCCTTTGGAATGGATGCCGGCATTTTTAAGGGCGTTTTTACTTTCCAATATATTAAACCGCTTGTAATCGTCTTTTGTTTCCAGAACGACCAAACTAGATACGGGAGATACAATATGTGCCTCTTCTGCCGTTTGTACCAACGTGTCTATGGTGGAGGGATCTTCATCCCTGTAGTCGCCTGGAAGTTGACCATCTAACTGCTGCATGATGCGGTTATAGGCAAATAGCCGCAGTAAGTGGTCCGGCGCCTTTAAGGAAGTGCTGTCTTTTGGCGCTGTATCCGTTCTTACGATCAGCAGGCCGGCAGCGGATATGACTGCCTGATCTGGTGTGTTGATGTCCTGGATATAGGTCCCTACTTTTATTCTGGTGATCAAGGAGTGGACGTCGCCCTGGTCATAATCGAAAGCGCCAACTTCTTTTAAGGATTTCAAATAAGGGGACAGGTCCTCGCCCAGGTTATATAACATGACCTTACCCGGCTTTGCCAGATAAGTTTTCAGGCTATCTGAAAAATCACTTCCCCGGAGATCTGACAAAAATGGAGAAACAGGGGCGCACTTTGAGATCAGCAAGGAATGTTCTTTGTCGGTAATAAGCGCTAGGGGGAACAGGCTAAACTGTTGTGTATTGCAAGCGGTAAACACTTGCTCTTTATTGGCGTCGCCAATGATGACCATTCCCAGGTTGGGATCTATAGCATAAACGGTTTTACCATACAATGCATCCAGTAGCTCCGTATATTCTGTATGGGTCCAGCTGGTATTGATATCCAGGTAAACATCCTGGATGTGGACGGGAGCGTACGCAGGAACGTAGGGCTGCATTAAATATTGGTGTCCATTGAAATCAAAGGCGGCATGAGCCAGGCCCGGGTCGTCAAATTGTATCGACCAGTCTGGATTGTAAGCCCCTTCATTGGGTGGCAAGGGATCAGCGTGTTTCAGGGGTTGTAGAGAACGAATGTGGGTGGTTGATTTGGCATAGGTGGCCGGCGGCCCATCAAAATAAGTGCTATGGTAAACGAGGCGATCAACACGTTTTTGAAGCGGTGCGGTAATGCCTATCTTAAAGCGGCGGCTTTCCTGTGCTTGGACCGGGAAGACCCGTATGGTGACTATATTGCCTTCCTGCCAGTGAACCACACAGGGATCACGGTTCTCATAACCTACTATAGCAGTATAGGCCGAGTCGGCCTTATGGCGGGAGGACAGAAGAGCAGGTTGTTCCTTACCATTGATCCATAGGGACAGGGAGCTCACCACGGCTCCTTCGGGTAGGTGGAAACTGTAGAGCGCTTCCTGTGTTGAATTAAATCTTGACCTTAAGGCTTTATTGGTGACCGTTAGGGTTTCTTCTGTATAGCTTAGGTGGGATTGGGGCCAGAGTTCCGTATTGGTAGCAATGGCCGAGGTGACCAGGTCATCCCCCCGCCACAACCTTTCCTGGGCTTTTTGGCGGGAATCATACAAGCTTTCGAGAATCTTGATGCGGTCGTTGTCCTCCAGATTGGATTTGCCTTCGAGGAATGAAGCGGTGGTGATCAGCGGATCATGCTGTATTTCCTCATTAAACTGCCGGTGACTGTCCCAGGAAAACAAGTCCCAGTTATTGCCCGCTGTCTCATATACCAATCCAGCTTTCAGGAAGCGTTCGTTGTACGTATTTGGCTTTGTTGCCTGGGCAATCCTTACCCAGGATGGAAGATAGCTGTCGGTCGCATTATTGGGTTGATAGAGCAGATCATCCATCCGTTGCACCTCATTTCCCCACTGTACAGTGAATTGAATCACGACCAACGCAACGATGAAAATGGCTCCCAGGTAGGGATAGATGATTCGCTTATCTTCCCGGAAGGCCCGCCGGATGAAAACGAGGTTATAGATGATGAACAAGGGAGGAATGAAGACGTGGACTCCTATACCAAAAGCAATGGTCCCCAGGAGACCAAATATGTACAGGGGTGCAAGGTAGAGGGACAGATAGAGAAAAGCTGCAAATGCAAGGCCTGCTATGAAACAAATCAGGCTCCTGATTCCAAAAGGCAGCCTGCTGTAAAAAGGTAGCGAAAGGAAGGTGGCGCAAATAATGACCAGCAGCACACACCACCAGTCTACGGAATCCTGGAATACAGGAAGGAGCCTGTTCAAAGAATAGCAGCTGACCAAGGCCAACATAAGGAAAATGTAAAACGGACCCAGGCCGTTACGTCCTTTTCTGAGACGCCCTGACGATAATAAAATGAACAGGTAGATCAGGGCTAAGATATAATTAACTGTAAATATGCCTCCTGAGCTGTCAACGTCACGGATCTCTTTGGGAATTAGGAATACCAGCAAGGAAATAGCGAGGGTGCCAAGACCAAGCAGCCAGGTTTTGTCTTGTCGGATGGGGGTAAAAATATGCATTTATAAAGTGCTTTGAATTGCAAAGTAAATAGTGATAAAAAAAGCTTTTTGGAATAGGTAGATACGCCACTTTCCAGTCCATATAAATCGGGAAGTGTTTTAGTAGATAACTATTATAAAAAGCACTTTGAAATACAAAGTAAAATGATTTTAGGTATATCTCAAAGGGGGAGGGGGAATTTTTTTCCATTTGCCGTTGATAAGCCTTGATCGCAACAACCGGATCGCCAAAAGGAATAAATGCGCTTGTGCGTATGATCAAAGTGCGGAGAGGTTATTGGTTCCGGCCGGCAGGTATTGAACGAGCCTGATGTCATTGATTCCATCAAAATTCATGTCCGCTACGATGAAAACCTGATCCTGTGGTAAGTCGTAAGCCCCGTTTTCCTCAGGTACAATTTTCTGGATCAGTGCATTATTTTGCTTGAGGTGGATATGAATGGTCCTGACAATGTATTTATAGTTTGCATAAGTGAACAGGGAGTCTGAATGGATATACTTGATTTGGGCACGGGTGGAGCAGGCGCATATCAGAAGTAGCAAGGCAACAATTTCAGATCGCATGAAAGGGCATATTGGTACATACAATTTACAAAACGGGGGCCTTATTTCAAACCCGGAGCCCGGATTTTCGCTACCGGTTGGGTTCCTTTATAACCAAATGCGGGCAACTATCCCTGCCGGAAAGATACAACTGATGATAACCACAGAATCCGTCTTTATCCCTCACGGAGGCGAAGCCTGAGCTCATAGTGGTCAGCCCGGAATACACGTGCTCAACAAGGCCTGGCTCACCCTGGAAGTGAATGCACTGCTCACAGCTGGGTCCCGTTTTATGTATTTGTATGTACTGAAGAAATTTCATGGTTTAATGTGTGGCGACGCCGGCCCAGTAATGACCAAATATCACGACCGACAGAAGGTATCCTAAAATAACGTTGATAACGACCCCTGCGGTGAAGGCGATAAAGGGTTTAGCGCCTGCCTTGGCTAATTCTTTGAATCGGGTGGTAAGTCCTATGCTTAAGAAGCTAAAGGTAAAGGCCCAGGTTCTCAAAGAGGTAATGGGTGCGATGAGGGCGGGCTTCACGATTTTGTTGTACTCTCCCAGGGTGTTGCCATGGACGATCAAAGTGGTAAGGATGGAGGCCACCAGGAAACCGATGACAAACTTGGGAAAGCGCCACCAGATCTGACCGATCTGAACTTTTTGATGGGTTTCATTGCGTTCCCAGACAGTGACGGCAATAAGGGCCAGGACAAATGACCAGATGCCAATCCAGATATCTCGTCCGATTACTTTAATGAGGGTATAAGAAGCCAGTGCCTGGTCAGCGGTTCCAGTGATGCCTACGTGGGCGTCTGCTAAACCTCCATAGGTTTGAGCCGCAGCCAAACCTGCGGCGTCCGCAAATTCTGAGGTGCCAATCCAGGCTCCGCCGACGCCTGTGGGTAATTGCAGTAAACGGGCCACCAGAGGTAAGACGAAAATGAAAACAATAGCCCATAATACAACCAGGCTTATGGCTATGGGTGGATGTTCCTTTTTTGCCCGCACGGCACCAGCCACGGCGATCGAGGCTGAAACCCCACAAACGGCGCCTCCGGCTCCTAAAACGGCTGCCAACCGGTGGTCAAGTCCTAATTTCCGGGCGACGAAGAAGATGGTTAAAAAAGTGAGGACTGAAACGATGGAAGCTTGTAGGATGGCGATGGGTCCGGCCCAGAGGATGAGGGTGAAGGGTAGGGTAGCGCCCAATAGGACTATGCCCAGCTTAATATAAAATTCTACCCTGAAACCGGCATCCAGCCACCTGGGCAATCCGACTACATTGGAAATGAACAGACCCAACAGTAAGGCAACCAAAGGCGGTTCCAGGTTGTAGCGACTGGCCTGGTCCCAATTACCCAGGATATAGATGAGGGTGGATACAATGAATACGAAGGTAAAAGAAGGAATGAAAGCCTTGGGCTTCTGTCCAATGAAGGTGCTTACCACGGTAAACAGAACCAGTAAAACGCCCAATAAAGCGAAGTAGCGTAGGGCATTTTTGGACAATTGAGCACCTAGTTCTGAAATGGTGGACCATTTGGAAGGCGCCACGGCTATCCAGGAAATGCTGGAACCGGTAAGGTAAAATATATAAGCTACCAAGAGGATGGCCAGACCCAGTCCAACGGCCCACCAGTCTTCCTTTAACCAGAATTTTTGGGTTACAGGAGGCTGGGTTGTAAGGGTAGGTTCGGCAGTTGTCGTACTCATATTAACAGATTTTCAAGTGTCTATGAGCAAGATAGCCTAATTTTTATAGTCTACAAATATAGTAGATTAATATTGTGTCAAGCTGGGTCGGTACCAGTATCAAAATGGATACGATTTTGACGGGATTTCCACTATATAAATAATTGTATTGTAATTGATTATAGAATCGGCATTGGGCTAATCCGGTGAACAGCCTCAACGCAGCGTGATTATGTGTTTTTATTTTTGAGTTTATCCAATAACTGATCAAGTTTCTGGAACCGGCCTTCCCATATTTTGCGGTATTGTTCCAGCCACTGATCTATCTCTTTCATTTTGTCAATCTCTAACTGGTAGAAAATTTCCCTACCCTGAAATTCCTGTCTCACCAAGTCACATTCGGTCAGGATCCGCATGTGTTTTGAAATGGCCTGCCTGCTCATGTCGAAGTGTTCGGCTATGGTACTGGGCGTCATTGCTTGTACGGCAATTAAGGCAATGATGGCTCTTCTTGTAGGATCGGCAATGGCTTGAAAAACATCTCTTCTCACGGTATCTTTTATATAGCCCGGTTTTTAAAGGCGGAGTCTCGTTTTCTATTTAGCAGCCAGTTCCTATTTAGCCAACAGGGGCAGATACTTTTTCCAGTTGTCATACAGGGCCCAACCCACGATAGCGATTATTACAAATACGACGGGAAGGTATGTCGGATTCATGCTGATATTGGCCAGTAGAATCCCGGTCAAAACGGGTAAAATAACAATGACGCCGAGTGCCCTGGTTCTTGGAATAATTAACAGCAGACCGCCTATTACTTCAATGGCGCCGACCAATGGCATGAGCCAGCCTATGGTCATAAAGGCTGTCATTATTGTTGCTGTTTTTGCAGGTATGTTTTTTGGCGCTGGTATGAACTGGATGAATTTATTCAGCCCCATGGTAATGAACAACAATCCAACCAACAGGCAAAGAACAAAGAGGATAATGCTTTTCATAAATACAGTATTGAAGTTTTGATTTAATAAACCGATTGGTTGCAAATATAGGTAACTGCTTATTTTATCAAAATTAATTCTGTTGTCACGCTATGGAAATCAAGGCTTGAGGCCGGGGATATTGGATTAGGTTTGATTTGTATAACTTTGCCCTATGGAAAAGGCGCTGATGAATGAACAGTCGGACTTTAAAAAAGAATTAAAGTTAGCCGGCTTTAAAGCCTATGAGATTGAGGGTAAGAACATCGTGATGAGGGAGTATACCCGGAAGGACTTTTACAAAATTTGCCTGAATAATGGCAAGAATGATATTCACTATTCGGATCGTACCTACAAAACGGAGGGGAGCATTTTGTTTTTCGGAAATCCCCATATCCCTTATTCATGGGAAGTATTGACGACTACTTATACCGGATATACCTGCCTTTTTTCTGAAGCGTTCATGAAGGGGGCTGAACGGTCTGGTATCCTTCAGAATTCTCCCTTATTCCAATTGGGGGGAACACCCATCTTTGTCCTTAATGAAGAACAACGGATAACTGTCAGTGCGATATTTGAAAAAATACTCGCCGAACAAGCTAGCGAATATGTCTATAAAGACGACCTCATCCGAAGTTACCTCCATTTGCTCATCCATGAGGCGCTCAAACTAAAGCCGACGGAGAGTCAGCAGGATGGCCCGGGTGCGCTCAGGCGACTTGCTTCGGTTTTCTTTGATTTGCTGGAGCGGCAATTCCCCATAGAAAGTGCCGAGCAACCACTGAAGTATAAGACTGCACAGGACTATGCGGGTGGTCTCTGTGTTCATGTGAATTACCTGAACAGGGCCGTAAAGACGGTTACTGGGAAGTCCACTACGGCTCATATAGCGGAGCGCATTATCATAGAAGCAAGGGCCTTGCTACAGCATACCAACTGGCCGATTGCGGAAGTCGCTTACGCGCTGGGGTTTGATTATGTGACCTACTTCAATAATTTTTTCAAGAAGCATACGGGCGAAAATCCAACAAGCCTTCGGACGAAATTGGTTTGAAATGATTAAAAGTTGGTTTGATTTTCGTTAGCCGGAGGGGGTAGGGATTTAATAATTTTGTAGTCTGAATCAATCATTTTTTATGCATACTGAAGTTATTAAGGCATATGGCACAACAGCCGCCACGACTCCCCTGGATCAGTTAAGTATCAACCGTAGGGAACCCACCCCCCATGATGTTGTCATTGATATTCTGTTTTGCGGTGTTTGTCATTCTGACCTGCATACAGCTAGAAACGAGTGGCATGGGACCATTTACCCCTGTGTGCCCGGACATGAAATTGTGGGAAAGGTGGTTCGCGTAGGCGACCATGTTAAGAAATTCAAGGTAGGCGATCAGGTTGGCGTAGGCTGTCTGGTTGATTCCTGCCAGGAGTGCCAATACTGCAAGGAAGACCTGGAGCAATTTTGTGAGAAAGGTGCAACCCAAACCTATAATTCATCTGATAAGCACCTTGGCGGCCAGACTTATGGGGGATATTCTCAGAAGGTGGTAGTGAACGAAGGGTTTGTCGTTCATATCCCGGAAAATCTGGATCTGGCAGCCAGTTCGCCTTTGTTGTGCGCGGGTATAACGACTTACTCTCCTTTGCGCCATTGGAAGGTAGGGCCTGGTAAAAAAGTTGGTGTAGTAGGTATTGGCGGGCTGGGTCATATGGGTATTAAGATCGCAAAAGCCATGGGTGCTCATGTAGTTGCTTTTACTACTTCTGAATCCAAATTTGAGGAAGCAAAGCGCCTGGGTGCGGATGAAGTGGTCTTGTCTAAAGATGCGGCACAAATGCGTGCATTCAGGGGAAAGCTCCATTTTATTCTGGATTGTGTTTCTGCGGAACATGACGTGAATGCCTATCTGAGCCTACTGAGGGTTGATGGCTCTCTGGCGTTGGTGGGCGCACCTGAATTTCCTTTGCCAGTGGCGGCATTCAGCTTGATAGGTGGCAGGAAAAGCTTTGCTGGTTCTGCCATAGGCGGCCTTGCGGAAACCCAGGAAATGCTGGATTTCTGTGGAGAACATAACATTACCGCTGATATTGAAATGATCAATATGCAACAAATCAACGAAGCATATGATCGTTTGCTGAAGAATGATGTGAGGTATCGTTTTGTGATTGATATGGCTTCCTTAAAACACTAATATGGATATTAAAAAAGCCGGGTCTCAGCCTTCGGCCAAAGGACCCGAAGATTGGTTCACGGGTACGGTGAGAATAGATCCATTATTTCCTGTTACCGCCCCTGCCAGGGCGGCGGGTAATGCCGTGACTTTCGAGCCGGGGGCCCGCACGGCCTGGCATACCCATCCCTTGGGTCAGACCCTGATGGTGACTTCAGGATTTGGCTGGGTGCAAAGAGAAGGCGGACCTATTGAAGAGATCAGGCCTGGGGATGTCGTATGGTTTGAGCCAGGAGAAAAACACTGGCATGGGGCTTCTCCTTCCACGGCTATGACCCATATTGCCATCCAGGAAAGCCTGGATGGTAAAGCGGTAGATTGGATGGAAAAGGTTTCTGCGGAGCAATACAAGCGGTAGCGCGGGACAACATCGATAAAGTTAGAAGGCGGATCTCTTAGTGCTGGTTTTCCGGAAGAGCGTGCCTTATGTATATGGCCTGATCTTTCAGTGCTTCGGCATCTTTCCGATCCGGTGATCAGAGATACCGTTTGGATATCCATAGCTTTGGCATCCAGATTGAGTGAGTCTTTTGGATAGAAATGCGGAACAAGGGTTATCCATTCTTCTTCCTGCATTTGGGAGTGGTCCAGGTCAAATCTGACTTTTTATTTGGTATCTACCAGGTCATTGATCTTTGCGGGATGCCCGGTGAATAAAAAAAAGCCCTACAATTATTTGCAGGACTTTACATGGGCTATTCTAGGAGGATAAGTGGTTCTATCCTCACCCAGGGCGTGTCAAGAAACTTCCCAATCAGCTCATCCCCATTACGGGAGTTTAATAATGGCCCGTGCAATCGTTTCTGAAAGAGTATCCGTTGACTATTGGGAAAATATTGGTGAATGCTGTCATTGTACCTGGGACGGCAGGCGTCATCCAAACCGCCGGCGCCTAGTAAAACAGGGATGTTACTATAGAAAGGCCTTTTGGTGCCAGGATCTATAGGCGGCACAGCCCAGCATTTGCAGAGCGAACCGTATACATCATTGACATGAAATCCCTCCATCCAGGGCATGAGCTCATATTGGTGTTGAATGAGGGCAGGATCGGCATATGCCATCTTGTCTGAGCAATAAACCGACAGACGCATACCGGATATACTTCCGTTACCAGAAAATAGGCCGTCAAAGTAAGCGTGGATATAAGGCTCCTGCTTGCCATTGATCATGTCTCTGATGATCTGAGGCAATTGTCTGATTCCATCATAATCTTCCATCTTACTATGGATAATATTGAGCATTTCCGGGCGGCCATATCGAAGGCTTACCACTTTTCCATCTTTGAGTACGTAGGGGATGGTGAATGTGCCCTCCCCGAGCTTGGAGAAATAAACCTTGAAACTTGTTGAAAGTCCGCTTTCTGCGCTGTCGAGAAGGGCATTGAGCACTTCATTAAAGTTGCTCAGTTCCTCCTCGTCAATGTTGATGAACTCTGGTAAGGGAGAATCAAGTATGAGGGATCGGATATGTTGGGGATATCGCTGCAATACGGTCATTAGTAAACCGCCACTATAGGATATGCCCATTAGGTTGATAGAGTCAATGTTCAGGGCCTTACGAAGGTCTTCTATATCGGCTGCGCTTTCATCGGTGTTATAGGCTGCCAGGTCAATGCCTTGTTCGATCAGTGTGGCCCTGCATTTTTTGACAGCCGCTAATACAGCTTGGTCTACCTGTTTATGTTCTAAGTAAGCCTGTTGAATGCCAATCCCTGTGTTTTCACATTCCAGGCATGGTTGAGCGAAGTGGGTGCCGCGCTGTTCGAAGGCTATATAGTCCCGGTCGAGCAGCAAAGATCTTCTGGCAATAGAAGTCACCGGATGCAGGGAGCTTACGCCTGGTCCTCCTCCGGTATATAATACGGGGTCTGGATGTTTATTGGGGTTATTGCTCTCAACAATGATAAAGGGTAGTTTAATTTGCTTGCCTTCGGGCTTTTGGCGGTTCTCTGGAACGATGAGATAGCCACAATGGGTCTTATGGGAACTGTCGGCTTTGTATATACAATCGCAAGGCTCGATTCGTGGGACGTAGGCCACTTGGTGAACCTGCGCTGTAGCTTGATGATTCTGCCCTGCGGAGGCCCATGCGAGTAGTAAAAACATTTTGGCAATAGTCTTCATATCACAAAAGACGGGTCCGTCATCCAATTAAGCTAGTAAAAAACGGACAATCGCTGGCCGGTCAGTGTTAGGACTTCCTTATAAAAATGACTGGAGTCAAAATAGCCATATTTAGCAGCAACGAAACCTCGTCGGGTCTGAATGTAATCTGCCAGTGCCATTCTGGCCCTCAGGTTTCCGAGAAAGATTTTTGGAGCAACGCCTGCCACTTGAATGAAATACCGGTTGAGGGTTTTGGGTGTCAGACATAGTATGTCGGCCAATGCGGAATTGTTGAGTGCATACCCTGAAGCCTGGTAGGCTGTTATAGCCTCTTGCATGTATTGTACCCTGAATCCCGGATTGCCCGGTAACCGGTTTGAAAAGAATGCCTCCAAGAGTACCACGCGTTGGGAAAATGATTCTGCCTTTTTTACGGACTGTATCAGACGCTTTGGAAGTAGGGTACTAAGCGCAAGAGCATGGTTGTTCAGGTTTGTGATAGGCTCATTCAGAAGGGCTTCCGTTCCACCGGGTCTGAATTTTATTGTTACTATATGATCCAGCGGTGAGTTAAATCTTTCCACCATGCTGTCTCTTAATACCAGCACGTCTTCGTCTTCTCTGACAGTATAAACCTCTCCGCGATCAAGCAGGTGGTAGGGTTCACCTAAGTTGATGTAGCAGGTGGGTGACCAACTGGGAAACATACGTACGCTAAAAGGCTCATTCTTTAATAAGTCCTGGGTTAGGTCAACCGCCGATTCCGAAAAGAACTCGATATATTTTCCCAACTCCCCTTTGGGAAAATGAAAATGGTAGAATTGGCGTATGTCTTCGAAGATCTCGGTCATGGCTGGGATATGGGGCTGGGCCTCAGGGAAGATACAAAACCTTTTATTTATTTAATGTGTTGATAATCAATATTTTTTGCGATTTGTAAATGGCGAATCGATAATCTTTGCGTGAAAAAAGGATTTTATTCCCGTAAAATATATGTTTTTAAGGATTTAAATCCTTTGGGGATGAGATAACCACCAGAGGCCTTTGGCGAAATGATCAGGTGGCAGCTCTTATTAGAAGTTTTGGCGATAGGAAATTGATTATACTGGATGAAGCGGAGATGGTAGAAGATGCAACTAACCGGACGAAAGTGGGAATATGATCTTTATCCAATAAGCTGCGCGGAATTAATGGCCTGGGCTGGTACGCCAGCATTATTGGAAAACCTTTCGCCATATCTTGTCTATGGTTGTTATCCGGAAGTGGTCACCAACCACAATAACGCCCAGCAGATACTGATAAACCTTGCAAGTAGTTATTTATACAAGGATGTTCTGGCGCTTACTGGGATAAAAAAGCCTTTGTTGCTGGAGAAGATTTTAAAAGCCTTGGCATGGCAGGTTGGGAGTGAGGTTTCACTAAGCGAAGTGGCTCAGACAGTGGGTGCAGACGCAAAAACGATTGATAGCTATATCCACCTATTGGAACAGGTCTATGTCGTTTATAGGTTAGGTGCGCACAGTGGCAACCTTAGGAATGAGCTCAGCCGTAAGAAAAAGATTTATTTTTATGACAACGGGGTCAGAAATGCACTGATTGGCAATTTCAGCTTACCTGACAACAGAAACGACATTGTTGCTTTGTGGGAGAATTTCTTAATAACTGAAAGGAAGAAACTGCTCTCCTATAATGGCTTTTACGGTCATACCCACTTTTGGCGAAACGGTAATCAAGCCGAGGTTGACTATATTGAAGAGATAGATGGTAAGGTGTATGCCTATGAATTTAAATGGAATCCCGGCGCTAAATCTAAATTTCCCGCAAATTTCATTGAGACAAATAAGCCCGTTGAAGCCATGGTCATTCACCGGGGTAACTTTTGGCAATGGCTTGAAAAATATCCCTATTAGCCATCCAGCTTATGGTGTGTGCCCCTGCTTTAAGTGGTGATCAAGACCCCTGGTTTGCTGTAATTTTGCGACCGCATACCACAACTTTGAAAAATGATTGATAAAAGGGTCTTGCCGCTGGCCATTGGCGGGTTGGGAATTGGCACTACGGAGTTCACGGTCATGGGCCTATTGCCCGATATAGCACATTCGATGCATGTGACCATCCCGGAAGCGGGGCATTTCATTTCGGCGTATGCGCTAGGAGTAGTGGTGGGTGCACCTTTGCTTACCGGATACGCTGTAAAATTTCCACCTAAGCACATATTGATCGGGTTGATGACCATTTTTGCTGTATTCAACGGCCTTTCAGCCTTAGCCCCCAACTATCCGTTAATGCTGGTCCTTCGGTTTCTTTCAGGCCTTCCCCACGGCGCATTTTTTGGGGTTGGAAGCGTGGTAGCTTCCCGAATAGGGGGCAAGGGCAAAGAAGCCAGATATATTGCCTTCATGTTCGCGGGATTGACGATCGCTAATCTGGCCATGGTTCCATTGGTGACCTATATAGGTCATGTATTTCATTGGCGTTGGTATTTTGCGATCGTCGGCCTGATTGGATTGATAACGATAGGCGCTTTGCTCAAATGGCTTCCTGCCATGGCTGCTGAGAAACAGAGGTCCTCTTTGGGTGAGGAGCTGAAATTTCTGAAGGGTAGGCAGGCCTGGTTTGTTTTGACAATAACGGCTATAGGGTTTGGGGGGCTTTTTGCCTGGTTCAGTTATATCACGCCTTTAATGACCGAGGTAGTGGGGGTAGGTAAAACTAGTATAGCCTATGTCATGGTCCTGGCGGGAGCTGGGATGGTAGTGGGTAACTTGATGGGGGGATTTGTATCAGACATGATCGGTGCGGCTAAGGCTATTGCTATCCTACAACTCCTGATGGTGGTGGCTTTAGTGGGTGTATTTTGTTTTTCTTCCAATATAGCGGCGGCCATGGTGTTGACCTTTGTTTGTGGGGGACTATCCATGTCCGTATCGCCCTCTATCAATATGCTCATCATGAAAGCAGCTCCTGGCGCAGAGATGATGGCGTCAGCCTTTATACAGGCTGCTTTTAATCTAGCCAATGCACTAGGCGCCTACCTGGGCGGATTGCCCTTGGTTCGGGGATTGCCCTATAATTATCCTTCTTTGGTAGGAGCAGCCATGACGTTGGTGGGATTTCTCACCTGCCTGGGATACATCCGGCAATTTGGGATCGGCGGCCCCACGGATGCGGCTGTTAGCGCGGCAAAGGTATAGATACCCTATAGAAATGGTAGACTATGTATTTTTTTTGTAGTTTTGGCTTACATGCCGTCAGCGTCAAGGATCATTGCTACAAGTATATTCCTGTTGTCCTTGTTTGGAAGGGGACTAGGGCAGGTTCAGGCCGGTCAACCCCTGCGGGCCCTAGTAGTGATTGCCCATCCTGATGATGAAAGTGTGCTCGCGGTTACCCTCTATAAAATTGCCAAAGAGCACCACGGGATGGTGGACCTGTTTGTGATTACCGATGGAGAGGCGGGGTTTAAGTATTCTACCCTGGCGGAGACTTACTATAATTGCAGGTTGACGGATGAGGTCAGTGGCCGTAAGCGTCTGCCGGCTATTCGTAGAAGGGAATTGAAAAGGGCGGGTGATGTGTTGGGGGTTTCTCACTATTATTTTGCACACCAAAGAGATGATAAGTATTGCACGGATGAAAAGGATGCGTTGGATTCCTGCTGGGATGTCCAGGTGGTGAAAAGCAAACTGGCTGCTGTGCTTCGTCGGGGTCATTATGATTTTGTTTTTTGCCTCTTACCGGATTCCGGTGAGCATGGGGCTCATAAAGCCGCGAGTTTACTGGCGCTGGAGGAGGTAGCCGACATGCAGCCTGGGCAAAGGCCGGTGATTCTGGGGGCCATGATCGTTGACAAAAGGGATAGCCTGGAGCGATTCGGGGGTTATTTGACTTATGCATCGACCATTCCTGTATCAGATACTGCCTCCTTCAAGATCGACCGGACGACCCACTTCAGCTACAATAACCGGCTTGATTATAAAGTCATAGCCAATTGGGAACTGGCGGAGCATAAGTCACAAGGCGCTACCCAAATGACTATGAATGAAGGGGATCTGGAGGAGTTTTGGTATTTCAATCAGGACAACCCAGGGGGGATAGGGCGCACCAGGCAACTATTTGCTGTGTTACAAACGACACCCTATGCGGTTAAGTAAGCATAACTTTAAAACACATGACATGAGATCAACGCATTTTTTATTATTGGCTTTTTTGACGCTGGGAACCTTTCATTCCGGCCTCCATGCCCAGGGAAATTCAGGACCAGGCAGCAAAGAAAATCTTGTTTTAACGGTGGATCTGACTAGGTTGTCTTATCCCGTGGAAAAACTGTTTTTTACCTACTATAATTCGACCTCTAAATTCCGGTACACGGATAGTGCGGTAGTGGATGCCGGCAAAACGGTGGTATTTAAGACGGCTATTGATGAGCCCATCCTTGCCCAACTTAGGGTGGTTCCTGCAAAGAGTGCCGGGGATGCAGACGGGAAAGCAAGAAGGGGTTCCTATGCACGGGATAATTTTGCCTTCTTTATAGAGCCGGGTAAGCTGGAGGCGGTGGCCCTGGATTCTTTGGGGAATACCACGGTTACAGGGTCTGAGAGCCAAAAGGATTACCTGGTTTTGAAAGAAAGAGAAGCGCCTTATACGAAGGTGCTGGAAGGTCTATACAATTCTTATAACCAGGCAAGGAAGGATCATGATTCTGCTGCTTTGTCCGCCATTGATCACCAGTTGGATTCGGTGGAGGGTGTAATGAAAGAAAAGGTGTATAAGGCGTTTGTCCTTGAAAAGGGAAAAACTTCACCAGTAGCCATTTATGCTTTATCTCAATACGCCGGTTTTTCAATTGATCCGAACATAGCCCAGCCGTTATATGACCAATTGGGAGAAAGTGTCAAAAGCCTTCCAGCTGGTATCGCCTTTGCCCGTCGGATAGCCATCGCCCGTCAATTGCAGGTGGGACAATCGGCCTTCGAATTTACGTCCCAGGACACCCTTGGGCAACCTGTCAGCCTTTCGTCCTTTAAGGGGAAATATGTGTTGATTGACTTCTGGGCAAGTTGGTGCGGGCCGTGCAGGGCAGAAAACCCTACAGTGGTGAAGGTATACAACAAGTATAAGGATAAGGACTTTACCATTCTTGGGGTATCCCTGGACAGGCCTGGACAAAAAGAAAAGTGGCTGAAGGCTATTCACGATGACGGCTTGACCTGGACCCATGTGTCAGACCTTAAATTCTGGGATAACGAAGTGGCGAAGTTGTATGATATTAAGGCGATCCCAACCAATTTCCTGGTAGACAAAAACGGAAAAATCATTGCCCGTAATATTGAAGGGGATGCGCTGGACAGCACGTTGGGTGACCTGATAAAGTAATAGCTCCGCTATAAAAAAGGCTGCTGTTTATCCCTTTATGGGGAAATACAGCAGCCTTTTTATTAGGCATTAATGGGTTTGTCAGTTACACGGTAATGCGCTAGGGTGTTAGACCGTAATGAGCTTGTTCCTGGATACGGTGAAGCTATAGATCTTGCCTGACCTTTGGGCCGCCTGATGGGTGGCTGCTGTCACTTCTACCAGGGATCCTTTCCCTTTATAGTCGTATTCCCTTCCGTTATCTGTTAGGGATCGTTTTTTCTGTTGAGATTCGAATGAGGCGGCCTCCATTTCTTTATCTAATATTTCATAGTCGCGGAGGTTGGCATTTTGGATCCGGATACTTGCTTTGAAGGAGTTCATGGTTATCGTTTAATAGTCTATAAAACTAGTAGACTATTTCTGGATAACCAAAAGTTTTTTATTTACCATCCTTTGATGGCGCCTCCCTTGAAGGTACTATCGGCCACTGCTGCAACCTCGCTGGATTCATAGCTTTGAGTCCATTGTTTCAGGGCTTCGCTATCCTTATCCTCCAGGCGGCTAACGATGATATTGACGTATGGGGATTTAGAATCCTCCACAAACAGCCCATCCCTTTTGGCGTTTAACCCTGCGGGGCCGGCAAAGGTATTGTTGATGATGGCTACGCTTACTTTCTGATCGTCAAGGGCCCGGGGAAGTTGGGGCGCTTCTAATTCAAGTATTTGTAAATGTTTGGGATTATCGACGATATCGTTGACGGTGGGTAATAGACCGACTCCATCCTTTAGTTTCAGCAATCCTGAACTTTGCATCAGTAACAAGGCCCTTCCTGAGTTCGTTGCGTCATTGGGAATGACAATGGTGGCTCCATCCTGTAGTTCGCTGAGTGTTTTTATTTTCCTAGAATACCCAGCCAGTGGATACACGAATGTATTTCCCAGGACGGCAAATTTATAGCCCCGCTGTTTGGATTGTACATCCAGGAAAGGTCTGTTCTGGAAGACGTTGGCGTCAATATCTCCCTGTTGTAAGGCTTCATTCGGCAACACATAGTCGTTGAAGGATACCAGTTCTACATCCAACCCGTACTTGTCTTTTGCTACCTTCTGTGCTTCTTGCGCAAGGACCAGCTCGGGGCCCGATTCAACGCCTACTTTGATATGGTGGGCATCCACTTTCCGGGGGTGGGTATGACAACCTGTCAAACCAACCACCGCTAAAAAATACAACCAACGTATATGCATGTGTACATGATTTTATGTGATCATTTTCTGTGATCGACCGAGCGGGAAATGGTATTGCCCAACCATTGAATAAAAAAGACCAAACCCACCAATAAGAGCAGGACGGTATTCATCACTGCTGCATCGTATCCGACGTAGCCGTATTGGTATCCGATCTGCCCCAGGCCACCTGCGCCAACAGCTCCACCCATAGCGGAATAGCCTACCAGGGCAATAAGGGTAATAGAAGCACTATTGACTAAAGAGGGTAAAGCCTCGGGTAATAGCACCTTCCAAACGATTTGTATCGGGGTCGCGCCCATGGCCCTGGCAGCTTCGATTAATCCATGCGGAACTTCCAGAAGGCTGTTCTCCACCATCCTGGCCACAAAGGGAGCAGCTCCTACACTCAAGGGAACCAGGGCGGCAAACATGCCAATAGAGGTTCCTACCACAGCCCTGGTGAATGGAATCATCCAGACGATCAGGATGATAAATGGGACGCTCCTGAAGGCATTGACCACTACGGAGGTTATTTGGTAAGCGGTCCGGTGGGCCCATATCCCCCCTGGTCGGGTCAGAAATAATAATACACCTACCGGAAGTCCGAGTAAAAAACCAATCAGTCCAGATAAGAAGGTCATTAATACGGTTTCCAGTAAGCCTCCCCCAAGCATGTGCACCATGGACTCAGACATGTTCACCTCCATTTTTTTCTGTTGCGTTCTTTCCTATGAGGCCAGACAATGCATCTATTGGTTCAACCTCATTGTCTAAGGGGGCATCCTCGGAATCGAAGGCCGATTCGAAAATACTTGCGGGATTCAAAAGCCTTTTGGTTATTTCGGTCCTGGGGTGGTCAAACACTGCCTTCACCTGGCCTTCTTCAATCAATTGCCCCTCGCTGAGGACAGCGACCCGGTTGCATATGGCTTTAACCACATGCATGTCGTGGGTGATGAGCAGTATCGTAATTCCGAATTGACGATTGATGTCTTTGAGAAGGGCGAGAATAGACATAGTTGTTTCTGGATCGAGGGCACTGGTAGCCTCGTCGCATAACAGCACTTTTGGCCTGTTGGCCAAAGTCCGGGCTATGGCGACCCTTTGCTTCTGACCTCCGGATAACCTTGCAGGATATTCCTGGGCCTTGTGTGTTAACCCAACGAGTGCCAGGAGTTCACCTACTCGTTTGGTAATCCCTTCTTTTGGGGTTTGGTTGAGTTCCAACGGGAAAGCGACATTTTCATAGACTGTCCGTGAGGACAACAAATTGAAATGTTGAAAAATCATCCCAATATCTCGCCTGGCTAAGGTCAACTGCCTGGAAGACAAGGAACAGAGGTCCTTTCCATCTACGAAAACCTTCCCCGCAGTAGGTCTTTCCAGCAAGTTGATGCAACGGATAAGGGTGCTTTTCCCTGCGCCCGAAGAGCCGATTACGCCAAATATTTCTCCTTCGTTTACCCTTAAGGAGACGTCCCGAAGGGCTTGTACGGTAGCCTTTTTGATATTAAAGGACTTACTGATGTGTTCTAATGTGATCATTGTTGTAGGCGCAAATATAGCACAAGTCTAACTGCCTACAAATTAAGTAGACTAATATGCGCGCTGGGTTCAGGGTTTTGAAAACCAGCGTTCAGCGGAGCGCTTGACTTCTGAAAGATCGGGGTGCTGGTCGGCTGCCCAGGCTATGTATCCATCGGGTCGGATGAGCAGGGCGCTCAGACCCAACTGGTCCTTGGCTTTAGCTGAAATATATTTGATCTGGTCGCCGTATTCAGCCGCCAACCCTTTTAGAGACGCGTTTGAGCTAAAGTCAAGGAGGATGCCTTTGCCATCATGGAGGACCTCTCCAATGGCGGAGCCGTCTTCGAAGGCGAAGTTGGGAACGCTGCGACCTACCATAGGATGGGGGTCAGTATTGGGTTGAGCATCACCTGTGGGGTGGGGGCTACTTTGCGGGCCACTTACTGCTTGAGCACTGCTGAGGTTGTAATGGGTGTTAATGCCCCATACACGGCCAGCAAAGTAGGTGGCCCCGTCCCGGGTATTTATGAGGTCGCGTATGATGGCGTATAAGGCCCGGGCATGGGGTTCTGTGCCCATAATGGCTGCCTGGGCCCGTGACCAATCCAAGACCTGGACGCCTATGGGATACCGTTCTGCATAATAGCTATCCAGTAAATCTTCAGGTGCCTGATCATGGATGGTAGCAGCCAGCTTCCATCCCAGGTTCATGGCATCACCCAGTCCAAGGTTTAGTCCTTGGCCTCCCAGTGGTGCGTGTATATGTGCTGCATCTCCGGCCAGGAATACCCGTCCCTTACGGTAAGTAGTGGCTTGCCTTGCCCGATCCGTCCAAGTGGTAGCGATATGCAGGGCGGTGAGGGTTACGTCTGTTTGGGATACTTTGCGCAGCACTTCCTGCACGTGATGAAGGGTGATGGGTTCATCGGAACCATGGAATGCGCCACCATCAAAATCCTGCATGTTGAGGTATCCGGGTTGGGATTGCAGGTACATGCCGGTTGATGTTACGTTGCGTCCAGGTTTGAGTTTCTCCGGGTCAAGGATATCTACCTTGGCGGAGTATCCGGTGAACTCGGGCTCGGTACCGGCAAATGCAAAACCACCGGCTTTGCGAACCACGCTGCGGCTGCCATCGCAACCGACCAGCCATTTGCTCTGGAAGGATACAACAGGGACCTGATTAGTCTGACCGTCATTAGACTGGGGGGTAGGGTCATCATAGGGCAGCGCGGTCGGGGCGTCATTAGTTTGGGTGGCAGGGGTATCCTTGGTTTGGATAGTTGGACCGTCATTGGATTGGGCGATTGGACCATCCTGATTTTGGTCCGAAGGGCTCTCTTTGGCTTGAATGGTTACCCCGTCGGTAGTTTGGGTAAAACCAGTAATGGCTATACCTCGTTTGATGGTTACGCCTAAGGCTTCTGCGCGGCGGGCAAATATCGTTTCCAGCTCCTGCATTTCTGAAATTAAACTGGTTGCCGGAGAGCTGGGCAGTCGATCACTCCACTGGGTGGTGTCCACGTTGCCTTCAACAAAGGGGATCCCCGCAAAGTGTCCGACCGGGCGTTGGGAACCCTGTGCGGCACCCATGTGCGGGTTTTTCACTCGTTTGTGAATCTCCAATTCATCAAGCAGCCCACGGCGATAGAGCGCTTCTATAGATGGTGCAGAGAGTCCGCGTATACCGAAGGGAAGCTGTTTAAGCATGGATACGGGATCGGCTGCCTTTTCAAGGACGAGCACGGAACAGTTGCGTAAGGCTAGTTCGCAGGCGAGAAAAAGGCCTACCGGGCCTGCACCGGCGATAACTACATCGTAGATAGGATGATCAGGTACGGATTTTTTGATGTCAGGTGTTTTGTTCATATCGGATGATTGAGACACAAAATTCCGAATTGACTCCTCTTTAGGATTGTACAAACGCGACAAAATCGGTTTTCAGGAGATGCCTGCCCTTTTTGGCATTTCTGGCGAATGCAGCGGGGGTAGTGCCTGTAAAGCGCTTGAACTCCCTGGTCAGGTGGGATTGATCTGTATATCCCAATTCAAGTGCGAGGCCGGCAATATTGGTGTGCGGATGATTCCATAATTGATTTCGTACTTGTTCAAAGCGAATCAGTGCGGATATATCTTTAACAGAATGGCCAGAGGATTGTTTGAATTTCCTTTCCAACGTTCGAACCGTTGCGTGTGCTGCTGCCGCTACCTGACTAACGGGCATGGTACCACCTGCTTCCCGCATGGCAACGCCAGCTTTGTATAACATACTGTCCGCAGAAACATGTGTCCGGGCATTCAAGAAATATTGCTCAACCTGGGCGATCGCTTGATCAATATCGCCAGCCTCCATCAGCCCGGCCAGCGTGGGTTGAAGCCGGGCCATCGGATGTTCGAAAATATGGATATCGCTTTTTACGGATGGCAACCCGAGCAGGTCGAACACCGTCCAGGGAAAGCATCGGATGGCAATGATTTCTAATCGGTTTTTGGAGGAGTAACGAAGGGGTTGATTGAGCAATCCCACCATAAATGGGGAAGGCAGGGGCTGCAAGTTTCCATCTTTCACAATGCTACAGCCGCTACCAAAATGAAAAATGATTTCGGCAAAGCCATCAGGTACTACTTCGAAACTTGACTCCTGGTCCCCGAAATCTGTTCTATTATACCAAAAGCATTTGATGGTATCCCGCAGCACTTCAGGAGGTTCAAATTCTTTGTGATGCATATGGAAAGTTAACCAAATTCTTATCCCTTTAATGTAGGGTAATTTTATCATTTATGACGATAAAAACATACCTTCATGGTATAAATTGGGGTTTTGCATTTGGTATGGCATTTTCTTCACTGCACGGTACTTTGCTTTAATTTTTGCATCTCTGAGCTCATTCCGAACACCGGCACAAATTCAATTTATGGCAAGAGGAAAGGAATCGTTTAATAAACGAGACAAAGAAAAACAGCGTCAAAAGGAAAAACAGGAGAAAAAGGATAAAATGGATGAAAGACGCGCCAATCAGGGTAAAGGAAAATCATTGGAGGACATGATGGCCTATGTAGACGAAAATGGCAACATCACCTCTGTCCCTCCTGATCCTGATAAGAAATTGGTATTCAATCTGGAAGATATTGAGGTCAGTGTCCCGAAGTTAAAAGAGGCGCATGACCCGCTAAAAGAAGGTAGGATCGACTATTTTGACTCGTCCAAGGGGTTTGGCTTCATCATCCAAAGCAATGGCAACAAAGTTTTTTTCCATATTAATCAGGCGACCTATCAAGTCCAGGAGGGCGATCAGGTAAGCTTTACCGTGGAAAGAGGCCCTAAGGGTTGGAACGCGGTAGGTGTCGCAAAAAGGACCTAGGCTGTGGCCGTCAATAGGGGGGGGTGAAATGCCCTTCCGTCTTTATTTATTTGGCGAGGCCAGTGATTTGGATTATCTTCATTCCAACTATTGAAAATACAACATTAAGTAATCGAACTGTCTCTCTACCGGTGTTCTCTACAGGTTTCATTTCCACTACTTTTTATTGCATTGATTGGTCCGGTATAATTAATTAAATTTTTT
>CAJCIQ010000143.1 GCA_903970475.1 Beijerinckiaceae bacterium | reverse complement strand
GCTACAATATCGAAGCTTTCTTCTTCCTCGTTCCATTTAGCCAGGAACTTAGGGGCCTGGGTATGCAATACATATTCCCCGTCTTCGTCTTCCATAAAATTGTCGCAGGAAAGGAACTTCGGAATGGTGCTCATGGTAGTCTTGTTTAGGAAAGGAAGGTAAGCAATATTTTGAGATCTCTTCCATCCTAAACAGGATTCTGCACCAGTTTAGACAAACCTTTGAGCACTATACGCTCCAGTAAAGGTTCATTGATCCTAGCCAGTTCATACACATTGATGAGGGTTATTTCGTTGTACTCTGTGTAGACAAAAACTTTGCGGTGATCATAGTTGCCGGCAAAGGTAAATACCACGGGAGCGGGTTGTCCTTTTAATCGTACAGAGTAAGAGCGGTGGAGGAATTGTTCGAATTGTTCAGACGCATGGTGAGTGGCCGCATCCAATTCCAGGTGATGCCCCTGGCTGCGGACCCGGTCTAAAAAGTGGAGCAGGGCCGGATGGATTTCATTTTGCACCAGCAGGGAAAAAGCCGTGTTAAACTCCTGCTTCTTTTTCTCATACTCCCGCAAGAGTTCTTCCCGGGTGGCGCTGAGGGCTACCGGGGGCCTTTCATCATATTCAATGGGTGGGTATGCGGGAGCTTTGATCATAGCAATAGCAACTCAGGCCTGGGTTAATGATCATTAAGTATTAATTAAAAATAGAATATTTTTTGTTCCTGCAAAGGTTACGCATGTAAATTTTTTTAAAAATCATTTTAATAGATGAACGGGAATATACCTTTTATCCAAGCCATCAGGGTATCCTCTTTAATTTGGGACAGGTGAAAGGCTGTCTGGAAGGTAATTTCAGGGTGTTCCACCAGGAAGTACACCTTGTCGTAGTCGTAATTGCCCACAACTGTAATGGTCGTATATCCACCCATCGTCCAGGTAATGGTATAGGCCTGGTGTACGTAGCTGATAAAACGTTGGTCATGCAGTAAATTAATATCCACCCAATGTCCTTTTTTGCCGGCAAACTGGAGTAAAGCGTCAATGGTGGGACGAATTTCAGCCGACATCACGCGTTTGAAGTTGGCATTGAACACCAGGCGGCGTTCCTTGTATTGATGGGCCATTTCTTCCTGAGAGAGGAGGGGACTAAGTTGTTCAGCAAAGGGACTCAATCGTTTATCTACCAAAGGATCATCCATAAATCCATGCATAGCGTACGTCTTTTAAAAGTCAGCACAAGTTGTACCATTATAAAACGTCAAACTTTACAATTGGCACCATTGGAAAGCTCATGAATTTTATAGGACAACCTTGTTAACTATTGATTTGTAGACTTTTCCTGCCACAAAACAAAATGGATAAAATGATCAGTGGATTATTTGTGGAAAAATTGTTCCTTGTGAAACCTTTTGTAAATATACAGGTACAAATCGTAAGATTACGGCCACCCGGATCGTTGATCTACGGGGCTGAATCTATGTGTGGGGCTATATTTGTCCATTTACGGTTAGCCGTTACCGTAAGTAAAATAAATTTTGATTATCCGATATAATCATTAAATTCGTGATAAGTATTTCTACAACCATCCTACTAAATAAACCTTATCCCTTTTTTCTTTTGGGCTATCTGCCCAGGCATTTTATTTCTCCTACCGAACGAAGGTGGATAAATGTGACATAGGACTGGATAAAGAAAATGAAGAAATCTTAAACTAAAACTGGAGGAGATCCGTAGATCTCATATGCTAGCCCGGACCTGAAGGATACCCCTGACTTGATTTTTTAGTTACCTAATCGTATAAGTACATTCCACATGATGGAAGAACAGGAATTAATCGCATCCGGCAAATTGGAACTTTACGTAGCCGGCGTCCTCCCCGACAATGAAATGGCCGACATTGCCACCATGGCCATGCAAAGCCCTTTACTGGCTATGGAAATCGAAAAGATTGAACAAATCATGATCGATTACCTGAGCCCTTCAGAAACGGCCATGCGCGAGGCTGAAAAAGAAGAACAAATTGATATTATCCTGGAAAAGATCCGCCAGTTCGGGGATCCCAAACCAGGGGAGGAAGGTTCCGATGACGAAGAGATGCCACTGACGGGAGACCTTGCGGTGGATCTGATGGGCACCCTCGAAGGCCATACCTCCTTTGAGCCCCTCACCGAAATAGCCAGTACGTCCAGTGAAGCCGCGCGCCTGGAGGCGGCAGTAGCCTCTATTAAGATCCATGAACCCGCCACCCCCAAACTGACCTATATTGAAAACCCTCCTCCCCCGAAGATCTATGGAATTTTACGGGTATTGACGGCGGCCATGGTTATTGCCATTTTCCTCATGAGCGGGTGGATCGCCTGGCTGATTGCCCAAAACTTAAGGATGGAAAAAGAAGCCGATACGCTCAGGGGAGACATTCAGCGTATTACCCAATCCACCGCTGTAGAAAGGCAGCAAATCAAAGAATTAGACCAGCAGGCCGCCTTTATGGGTGACCCCACCACCGTTAGGGTAGAACTGCATGTCACTTCCGGCAGTAAACTCGATCCCAACACCAATTATATGCTGGTCTACTGGAGTCCCAAAAATCAGGTAACCCTGATCACTGACGCCCGTTTGCCTGCCCTGGGCCCTGATCAGCAATACCAACTATGGGCCCTCGACAATGGAAAACCCATCGATGCAGGGGTGTTTGATCTCAAAACCTTACAAGACAGTAATCTATATGCAAAGCCAATAGCCGCAGCCCAAGCGTTTGCGGTCACCGTAGAGCCCAAAGGGGGTAGTACCCATCCTACACTGAGTACCCTGACCCTGATGGGTAAGCGCTGATTTAATCCGTAGTCCTATGCTAGAGGCCGTAAAGACAGCTTTACGGCCTTTCTGTAGGTAGGACTCAAACCGAGGCCGGGATGTTAACCAGTTATTAGAATGTTATTGACGATGTGATAACAATGATACTCAAGTACAGATACTAACTTTGGTATCAGAACGATTTGGTGTTTTTCATAGGTTAGCTAGCGGCCTGCTTTTCTAAGCGGGCTTTTTTTTTGCTTAGCCTCCACCGAGCTTGGTTACTACCAGATGCTTAAGCATGGGATCCGTCATGATCCGGTCCATCAGGACATCGAGCATATGCCTCACCTCCCTTTTGATTCCCCAGTAATGATTGTCCACGGTCTCAGCCGTAGGCGGATGAGCCAGCAAGGGCAATGGGCCCATGTCTTCTTCCGCCGGGATGAGGATACGTCCATGAAACAATTTGCGATTCAGGGGTTGGTCCGGGGTATCAGCCAGGATACCCACCATTTCTCCGGAAGACAGGGTGGCGATCCGGGAAGCCGGAAGGGCCGGATCCAGGTGGGTACTGGTGGCTGTCGAGCTGCCCTTGGCGGAGGTATGCCTGGACTGCCTTTCCTGGAGGATGCGTCCAAACCGTTCGGATAAGAGGCGGGCGCTATCTCCCGACACCTGCCCCGAAATCACATTGCCCGGTATGTTGAGCAGAACCTCTGCCTGAGCCCTTCCATATTCCTTGCGCAGTTGACTTAAGTCCTGCACCACAATGGTGGGCGCCACCCGGTTGCTGCGGGCTGTGGCCAGGAGGCTGTCCATTCCATTAAAATACAGGGTGGGGAACTCGTCAAAGATCAACGAACAGGGAATCCCTCCTGGTTTGTTTACCTCCCTTACCAAACGCGATACATATAAAGATAAGAGTGCACCATATACCTGTTGGCGGGCAGGGTTGTTCCCAACGCAAAGCAGGATGGGTGCCGAAGGATTATTGATCGCTAAGGAGCAGTCGTCTCCCGTCAGTACATAATAAATAGCCGGCGCACTCAGGCGGGCCAGCGCAATCTTTGCCCCCGCCACCTGTCCTTCGAGTTGGGGCATGACGTTTTGCATATAAGCCGATAAAAATGGATTGAGGAGAAAAGCAATGTCCGGCTCCGTGCGCAAGACCGTAAACAACTCGTCGTAGGGCGCCTGCATCAGCTCCACTACATGGGGTAGGGTGCAATACTTACCCCCCTCGTAGCGCCTCAGGAACCAGATTAAAGCCGTGAAGAAATTGATGGCAGACTCCACAAAAAAATCCCCCTGCTTATGGATCCAATCCCTGTTTAAGCCCAAAAGGATGGTCCGGCTAGCCTCCGTGGCATCTTCCATGTCCCGGAGGTATCTCGGGTGCAGGGGGTTGCAACGACTGGACCGCTGTAGGTCTTCAAAATGGATGAGGTGAAAGGTTGGTTTTACCCCATAGGCCTTCGCATGTTTTTGCAGTGCGTGATAGGCCAGGCGACTCAGGTCATCATACTTAAAGTCGTAGACAAATAAGGTAAACCCCTTTTGAATCTGTTGGGTGATCATAGGCCGGATGAGGTAGCGCGTCTTCCCGGAACCCGGTGAGCCCATCACCAACAAGCCCCGAAAGGGCGCAATCAGGTTCAACCACCCTTTTTTCTTTCTTCCTTTTAAGTAAAAAGTGGTTCGAAGGTTCACCGAATAATGGTTGATGCGCTTACGTTTGTCCTGAGGAAAAGATTCCCCCACCAGGTTGAAGGGATCTTCCGTGTTAGGGGAACGCGTGCTCAGGTACCATGCTATGGTTCCAAGGGCGGCACTCATGCATAGGACAAGGATTCTAGCCATTGATATATCCCAAACGCCACTCACCAGGATCCTGGGTTGGCCCTTGTATTCTTTGGTTGCCTTTTAATGTATCCAGGGCCTGCACCAACTCCGGAAGGGCGCATTGACAGGCTTCCAGGATGGCTTTAGTGTCATAAGCCTGGCCTATGGCATCCTGATGCATGGCCCGTTTTGTCTCCTGATCGATATAGATGATTTCCGGAAAGTCTTGGTCTTTAACCTTAGACAAGTGTAGGGACACGCCCTTTGCCTTGAGGTCATTCAAAAAGGCTTCCATGCCCTTGCCCGCATGATGGATCATAGCGAAATTGACCTGGACCCGGATATGGTGTGCGGCTTCCGGTTTGTGCGCATCCTCATTATAGCGATCCATTTTCCATTTCAACAAGCGCATGGTTGGTCTTCCTTTGAGTTGCCTCGCCGCTATATACATGCCTTCTGGTTTATCCCTGTCGTTGAGCACCACATAATAGATTTCCCCATTTTTGCTCAGGACTCCTTTTACCCTGTAGGGATAGAGTAAGGCATTGAACTCATCCATGGAGCCAAAGCGGTAATGTTCGATCACCCGTTTTGTCGCAGCGTCTATGATGGCCTTTTTGCTTTCTAATTCCGGGTTCATCCTGGGCAGAGGCCTTATTTCGTCTACGTGGTCAGGTCTGGCCCGAAGGTCTGGTCTTTCATATACCACAGGCCCCGGATTTGGCTGCAACCTGGTAAGGTCAAACCTTTGTTCCAATATCCTGTTCGTCTTTTTAATGCCTTTCTTCAGTTTCTGGAAATCCAATTTGTTCCCATACACATCATACGAACAGATGAGCTGATGCACGTGGGGCGTAGCCGTATCCTGATGAAGGTAAGCTGTATAAGCGTGGTCCTTCAGCTTGCTCATTTCCATGGAACTTTCCAGGATTAATATTAATAACTCCTTGCCTACTTTCTCCCCGGGCGGGAAACTAAGGATATGGTGAACGATAGGCGAGTCCTTATGATCCCGGATCATAAGGGGCCAGAATTTAGCGGTAAGCGCTATGGCTTTGCCGGCCTTTACCTTCTCCTCGTTGTACCTGATCATATCGGCCAGGTTACAATCATTTTTCAGTACACTCAGCATGCAAAACGATTTTTATAAAATTAATCCGATCTTATATAAGATGCATCTTTTGGAATATTCCATACATAAGGATCAACTATTTTTGGGCCTTTTTTATCGTTTGGAGGTAGATAGGACTCCGTTTAAGAAGGGAGGGTATCGGTGAAAACACTGATTTTTTAAAAAAGGCCCTAAAATTTTATGGAAAATCCTGCTTTCTGCATCTTATCAGTAGTAAACTACATTTATCATGAAACTATATTTATCCGAAATCCAACCAGATTGGAAAAAGGCTTGGGCGCCTTTTGTGTCTGACAGGGACAAACCTTTTATTGATCGGATTGAAGCCGTTATTAGAGGAAAAGAGACCACCATCGACGAGGCCCATAAGACAACCCTTCTTGAGCTGGAGGAATTATTGTTTGCGTGGACTTATACGCTGGGTCCTGAAGACGGCCAGTGGGTGGCAGGCCCCATTCACTACCTCTGGGAGCCGTTGTTTTATGCAAATGCCAATGACGCCGGATTGTATAAATGGATGGAGGCCGAGGTGAGGAAGTATTTGGAACACTGGCCCAGTGAAACCACCCAGTACAACAGGACCCTGCAACTACTGGAGTGGGCAGAGAGTATCCCCGCCCTTACCAAAAAAGGATTATGCATGGGACCCTCCCTGAAGGAGAGGCTGATCCATTTCCTGCTTAACCGGGAAATCGCCCTCCGCTATAGCATAGACCCTAATGGGGGGCGGAAACCAAAAGAAAGAAAAAGCCCCTATGATGAAAAAATCATCATGCAGACCAATTCCACCACCCTGCTGCTGCTATTCAAAATACTGAAAGCAACCGAAAGTATCGTTCCGGTAAATGACAGTGAGTTGTGCCGGCTTGTAGCGGCACATTTCGCAACCGAGCATCAACCTATGCTTAGTGCGGAAAGTTTGAGGAGTAAGTATAAGGACGTCAACGAATCCGACGTAAAAACCCTACAGTATATGTTTAAAAAGGGCAATACCTATTTGGAGAAAATAATCGCCGATCGGCTTAGTTAGGATAGGAGGGGGTTTAAAAAAGGAAAGGGGCACCAACCTCAAACGGTTTAAAGGTGCCCCTTTATCTCAAATGGTTATTATACTCGTAAGTTCCTCGAAAATCGTATCAATTATATCTTAAACTTCTTTTTGCCTAGTAAATTCAGATCATTGGCTTTTTGGACTAAGCCCGCCGAATTGGAAACGCCCATTTTCATGAAAAGGTTCTGTTTATGCGCATCCACTGTTCTGTGGGAAGTGCCTAATTTTTCCCCTATTTCGTTAGCACTCATTCCTTGTGAAAGGCACCTGAGCACTTCCAGTTCCCTTGCCGTAATTTTAGTAGGGCGCGGGTGCGCTAAATTCATTGTATTCTGGTAGCTAATGTACAACCCTTTTTCGTCAATTAAAAACATATGCCAAAAATTTTATTATGGATCACCAACGAACAATTGGTAGTTTGCCTAATACTAAAACGGGAAAACACGTTTTTGGCACCCTTATTTAAGAACTTTTTTTTACTAAGAAGTTCTACGACTACAAATTTTTTGCTTGCTGAAGGGCTGATTCCGACATGGATGGGACAGTATTTTGAAGTAAACTATTGGGGATCAGCGAAGAATGAATAAAAGGAAGATGAAGCCGATCAAAGCGGCTATTCCAGTGCAAATACAAGGGCGCATATTTACGGATCAGCCCCTTTTCTTGCTTAGAGAAATACTCCGGATATAGTTTAAGTAAACCCATCAGCTCTCCATAAGCCGCCAGCATACCCCTCCGTTTACCGCTGTAATAGCTGGTCAAATAGTGATAGAATAAGAACTTCCAACGGTAAAGCCCAGGGTCTTTTCCTGGGGGTGGGGTTTGACGATGGTAAACTTCCTTAGCCATTTTAGTGAACAGGTAGGCCATTTGCCATTCCTTGGTGTATAGATAGTGGTGAATAATCTCTAAAACCGGTTCCCCCTCCTGGGGATGATGGGCTAAAATCTTTAAGCAAGCCTCCAGGTGTTGGGACCAAGTGGTTTCCTTAGTCGTATTCGTTACTATGGGCTCTTCCATATGCGGTAAGTGCCCCTTCACATAGCGATGCCACTCCTGAAGTTCCAGGTCCGGGTCCTCGGAAAACTTCCTAATGTAGGTGGTAATAGCAAACTTACTGAACAAGTACGCAATGTTCCATTCCTCCTGGAGTATATAATGATGCAGTACCTGTTTGATGGCCTCGGAACGTTCGGGCGCCAGGTTGTATATCTTCAATAAAACATCCTGAACTTCCGCCCAGGGTTTCTGCTGGGTTTGAAGGATCAGGTATATATTCCACAGCGCATACAATCGATGTTCCACATGGGCATAGGCAGAGCGTATGACCTGGTTGAGGTAGGACTTTGCCTTTTCCTCCATGTAATGGATCTCCGCATCGTTGGTGACCAGGGAAGCCGTCTTGGTATAATACTGGGCCGTCAGGAATATCCATTTAAAGGAATGGTCCCGCTGCCGGACGTAGTTTTCGTGCACGCAGGCGTATTGGTTATACTTACTGTATTGCTCCAGTTTCCAGGCGTCTCCTTTTCCTATATGGATCAATCTGAGGTAGTCCGTCCATCCGGTGGTAACCTCTGCCGCCTCCCACATAGGAGTCTCCAGGTAGGGGCCATGCCAGGTGAGGGTTGTGGAGAGGCGGAAAAGGATTTTATCCGTAAGGTGCTTTCCATCGATGATCATAGGGACGCTCAAGAGGTCCCGGTTCAATAAGCCCTTATGGAAACGGTCAGACACTTCCAGCATAAAGCAAGGTTCCAACCATAAGACCCACACATCTTCCGGCTTCCATTTTAAATGTTTGATCTCCTCAGACAGGCGCGTTATGGTATAACTACGGGAACTATCACTTCCCTGGAACAGATGGTCATGGATAAATATGGGTACCTGGTAGTATGCCGCATACTCCCTTAGGTAGTCTATCTCCTCTACAGTCCCGCCCATATTGGTTGCTACGATCAGGTCGGTGATAGGCAGTACGGATGTTAATTGGCTTGGGGTAGGCAGGTGCCTGGAGGCAAAGCTGAAGGTTAGGGCCAACTTTTGCATGTGAACGATTAAGGCCTTAAAGTGGTGATTTTTTTTGGTAGTAGGTGTTGATATCGGGAAGAAATGTCTAAGCCTTAAATCAACATTTTTACTCCTGATATGCATACTCTTTTTGCTTTTGATGGAATAGTTTTTGGGTTACTCCCTATTTGTTATGCGCAAAAAATTCAAGCTCTTTTTCCGGTACGGTATCTTCCTGATCCTGGGCCTCGTACTGGCCTGGTTATCCGTAAGGGGATTGCTACAGTATTGGGGAGGTATTAAGTCCTCCCTGGCCCATGAAAGATATTACCTGATCCTGCCGATTCTATTGCTCTACCTCCTTAGCCACTGGAGTAGGGCCGTACGCTGGAAAATCATGATGGAACCCCTGGGGTACAGCCCACCCACACTGCCCGTCGTGTTTTCCGTCATCGTAGGCTACCTGGTCAACCTGGCATTCCCCCGTTTAGGGGAGGTCATGCGTTGTACCCTCCTGGGCCGACATGAGAAGATACCCATTGAGAAACTATTAGGGACCATACTGGTTGAAAGGGTAGTGGACATCATATGCCTCCTGATTGTATTCGGATTGACCTATATCCTTCAGGCAAAAGAGATCAGCGATTATATGGCTTCGTTGTTGCATCATGGGCAGGGAGGGCACAACTTTGCGCTATGGGGTTTACTCGCTTTTGTTCTGATTTGCGTTGCGGCCATCTTCATCTACCGTCGTTTTTGGGATAACAAACTTGTTTTGTGGGCCAGGAAAATCGTCCTTGGACTATGGGCAGGATTGGTAGAGATCCGCTTTATGAAAAAGACGGGATGGTTCATCTTTCATTCCATATTACTTTGGACTCTCTATTTTGTTTGCACCCGCTTGGGTATGGTGATGTTTAAGGAACTGGATAGATTGGGTCTTACCCAGACCTTGAGCGTATTCAGTGTGGGCAGTATCGCTGTTATCATTACTCCAGGAGGTTTGGGGACCTATCCGGTGATGATCAAGCAAACCCTGATGTGCTATCATATATCCCCTGGGATTGCGTTGGCTACGGGCATGATGCTTTGGGTGCTACCTACGGTGTTGGTTATATTGGGTGGGGTGGTGAGTTTGGTGGGGCTGTCGGGGGTGTGGAAGAAGACAACGGTGCCTATGAAGGCGGAATTTGGGTTAGGGCTTGAGGGTGACATATTTACTCCCTTGTCGAAAAAATAGCTACATTTTTATGGAATTTTTAATTTTTGGCATCTATTAAAGCAGAGCCGTACAATACAGTATAGCAGTACGCATTTACGGTTAACGTACTTCTGGATTGCTCTTCCAACTGGTAACCCATAACTTCTGCATTATGCTTGGTTGGTACGGAGGGTTTCAGTTCCATATGTCTACATTTTGATTGGCTGTAAATATATCCCTATCCCATCTCATCAATTTTCAACTTCCCGGGGCCTTACATTCATAGGGATGGAGTATTAATATGAGATATAGGGAAATTTTGAATTTTAATATCTTAATAAAAAGCCTCGTTTTAGGGATTGTATATTCCAAACGGAATGGAAGGTAATATTTTTAAATCTGCGGTTTTGAACTAATCCTAGATTGGTAATTTCTTAGTTGACCTCAATTCGTCCACTCAAATATGTTTTGGCTAAGCCTTTTATTCTAACCCTATCTCCCGCATTTGTACACGTCAAATATCCTTTCCGGGAGGACAACTGAATCGCTTCCAAGTTGTTTTTTCCTAACTTTTCAGACCAATAACCGACCAGGCTAGTATGAGCTGATCCGGTCACAGGATCTTCCGGTATCCCGGCCTGGGTCGCAAAAAACCTGGATACAAAATCAACCGTCGCTCCCTTTGCTGTCACAATAACCCCTCTGACCTCTTTGTGTTTTTGTATCTTATCCAGGTTGGGCACCAGGTTTTCAATCCGGCTTTGTCCTGAAAAAACCAACATATAATCAATATTGCCTTTAAATGCTTCTATAGGCATTACATTAAACCACTCACACATCTCATTTGTCACATCAATGCGAACCAAATGATCCTTTGGAAAATCCAAGGTCAATCCACTTCCATCCCGGGTTACATACAAATCACCGCTTTTAGAGCTAAATTTTATTTTATCCTCCTTCACCTGCTTGTGGTTGTATAAAACATGAGCGGTTGCTAAGGTAGCATGCCCACAAAGAGGTACCTCCACAGTGGGTGTGAACCATCGAATTTCAAAGTGATCCCCCACTTTGACGTAAAAGGATGTTTCTGCCAAATTATTTTCCATGGCAATATTTTGCAAGAGTGCATCCTCAAGCCAATATTCCAAAGGGCATACCGCTGTAGGATTTCCTGTAAACAACTCTTTACAAAATGCGTCCACTTTGAAAAATTTCTAATCCCATAAAATAAGTAATTAATAATACATATAAAGTGTAGTGGTACTTTTTAAATGACTAATCGGTGAACCAGTCTTTGGCGGTATTATATCCCTTTCTATTGTAGGTGACCCAAGGTTCTTTAGGAACATTTGGTGGCAAAACTGGAAGTTTTGGGTATTGTCCTTTGAGATATGCGGACCATTGAGGTACATTTTTAATAGTATGGCTAAGATTTTGAAGATACCATATTCTAGCATTCTGAAATGATAGATAGCCAGTAAAACGATTGCCGAGGAAATCGTAATATCCTTTCCAGCCTTTGCCTTTATAGGTTATTTCAGGCACCCTTGGAATGTTTGAGGGAAAGTTAGGCAATTGACACTGTAGTGGATGTACTCCCTTTTTATACAGTTTCCAATCAGTTTGAATGAAATTAAAAGGCTTTAGGTTTTTATGTGCCCAAGCGCGAGCTTCTTTATATTTTAGAAATGAATGTTCGGGTTTTGAAAGCCAATCTCGCCAGTTAATCCAGCCGGTGTTTTTATAGTGAATATGTGGATTGGTTGGTATCCGATTGTCAAGCGGTTCAAGTCCCTCTATTTTTATTTTTCCAGTACAATACTTCCTCCATTTTTCCGGGGTATCAATTCCATAAACAAATGCATGTTTGCGTACCCAAAATTTGGCCTTGTTGTAGGGCCAAAATCTCTTTTTTCCTTGATTACCAGTTCCTAGGTAATCTCCCCACCCTGTCCAGTCTTTATAATATTCAAAAGGGTGGGTTGGAAGTGTTCCAGGATTGGGGACTGACACATCTGATCGGCCCGCTAACCAATTCCTGTATTTGGTTGAGCTATTAATGCCAACTGGTCGGAGA
>CAJCIQ010000142.1 GCA_903970475.1 Beijerinckiaceae bacterium | reverse complement strand
AAGTTGTGGTAGTTGTTGTTCTTCCATAATACTGTATTAAAGGTAAAAAAACGAGGCCATTTTTCGGCGCCGTCCCCGCGTAGATTCCGTTCCGTTCGGCTCCGCTACGCTCCGCCTCACTTCACTCCATCTACGCGGGTGTTTTAACCACCTTATACAGTTACTTATGTTATTTACACAAAGAATTAAACACTACCGTAATAAGCTTTTTCTGCCTCTTCATAAAACTAGTAAAGGCCCCACCAGGGCCTTTACTAGTTTTATGCTTTTAATTTTTTTGAGGTGGTATGAAGCTGAACATCTTTTAAAAAGCTGTCCACCACTTTCCTATTATCATATCTAATAGTAGAATTTATCTAATTGAAAAAGGTGGTATAAACTACATCTTCAAGATCTTAATCTCAATCCTCCGGTTCAGTTGGAACTCATCCTCCGTACAAGGAACCCCATTCACGCAACCATTAACCGGCAATGCCTCCCCATAACCATGGGTGATGATGCGGTGGATGGCGATACCATGTTGCATCAGGTACTGACGGGCGGAGTTGGCCCTTTTTTCCGATAACTGCTGGTTATAATCATCGTTACCGCGGGAATCCGTATGCGCACTCAGATCGATAATAATGCTGGGATATTGATGCAGGTAGTCAACAAGCCTGTTTAGTTCGAGGGCGGCGTCTTTTCGGATATTGTACTTATTGAAGTCGAAATAGAGCTGGTGAAAAACAAACAAGTCTCCAGTGGCTGGATTCTTTTTGAGGCGAAGTAGTATAGTTACCGTATCGAGGTCAATCATTTTAGCCGTATTGACCAGGGCTTTGTCTGAAGCGTAGCCACTTTTAGCAGCGCTATCATAGATGATGGTACCTCGGATTACGCGCAGAAAGTTCACGCCGTTTTCGCCGGTAATCAAAGAATCGTAGTTGTAGCCAGGACGAACAAATGAAGTTTGTACAACGGACATGGACCCGGACGCGCGAGCAGTATGTGCCGCAGTGGTTATATTCTTAAAATTCCACGTGATTTCTGCTCCTTCTAGTGGTTGTCCGCTGAGCCAATCCACGGCTATGGTCTTTACGACGACATAAGGTGAGATTTGCCGGACGGGCGCACCGGGCTTTTTAGAGCGGGAAACCCGCGTGGGAACGGCTTCGTCTACAACGGAAACATCCGGATCGGGCGCCGCAAAAGGGGGAACGATCAGATCGGCATGACGTGGAGGCCCACTCAAAGCCAGTGGCGAAGAAGGAACGGAATCGTTGGCTACCATATCCGGCAATGGCCTCATGTAAGTGAACAGATAGATATCATCACTTCCTTTGCCGCCTGGCCTGTTGGAAGATAAGAATCCGGAGTAATCGTCCTTCATGTTGAAGTAAAAATCATCTCCCGAGGAGTTGATGGGTGCTTTTAAGTTGACAACAGCACTCCAATCGCTACGCGATCCATTGGCCTGGAAGATATCAAATCCGCCCATGCCAATATGACCTTTGGAGGCAAAGTACAGGTGCCCGTCGGTACCTACTTCGGGGAATCCTTCATCTTCGGCTGAGTTGACGAGGGGACCGCAGTTTATGGGTTTGGACCAGGTGCCATCATCCTGGAGCAGGCAATACCAGATGTCGGTTTTACCATAGCCTCCGGGCATGTCGGAAGCAAAATAGAGTATATGACCATCCTTGCTTAAGGCGGCCTGACCTACGGAATATTTACTGCTATGGTTATAGGCAAAAGCATGTGGGGTTCCCCAATGGCCTGCACTGTCTCTAATGGTATACCATAGCTCCAGACGCATGAGGTTGAGGGTATGGGTCTTCCTTCCTTCTTTGTATTTGACTTTTTCCAAGGGGTTATCTATGGAACCAGCACTGGTCAAAGTATACCAGGCGGTATCTCCGGAGGGACTAAAGGTGAGGGCTCCATCGTGGTAAAGCGTTTCATTGACCTCGGGAAACATGCCTTTGAAGGCAGCCGAAGAAAGGTTAAGGCTATCCATGGCGCTGCTGTCAACGACATAGAGTTTTTGAATGGGTCTTCCGGACAGGGCTGCATCAAAGGAAGACTCTCTGGATACCTTACGGCCTTCGGTTTGTGTCCCAAAAGCACTGGTCCGAACGCTGTCAGAGGTAAACACAATCTGATGGGTTCCATACCATAGGGCTCCCCAATCGGAGTGGGCGGTATTGACGGAAACAAAATTGGCTATGAAATAGGAAGAACCTTTATGCAACCAGACCATGGCGGAATCGCAGCCTGCGATCTTGTCTGAGATGGAGGCCAGCAGGCTGGCAGACTCAGAAGTCGGTACACTGGCAGACTCAGAAGTCGGTACGCTGGCAGACTCAGAAGTCGGTACGCTGGCAGACTCAGAAGCCCGCAGGCTATCGGATTTGGAAGCATGCGAGCCATTGGACGTAGATGCCTGTAGGGTAATAGGTGTAGCGCTGCGTAAACTATCCATCGCACGGGCGTAAGCAGCCTTTGCATTTACATACTGTCCCAGGCTTTTTAGTGCATCTCCATAGTAGATCCAAATGTCAGAAGAAACAATGGCCTTACCGGTCGTGGGATCTGCCACTTGAGAAGACACGCTGTATGCGGATGAAATAGTAAGCCAGGATGTCCAGGCCGAGGCAACCGGCTTTGCAGGAGACGACAGCGCCACCTGAAACCAGTGGGCCGCATCTTCATAGTCATTGAGTTCTTTATAGCAAATGGCGAGCTTCAAGGGCACATCGGCGGGACACCTCCGGTAGTGGGTCACCTTTTCAAACAGGTGCGCAGCCCTCAGAAATTCCCGGCTGGTATAGGCCTCCTCTGCTTTGAACAGGGAAGAGGCGGTCTCCTGACAAAAGGCAGCGCTGGCAAGCAACACCAGGAGAATCAGCAGTACGGATGGTTTAAAGACGCTCATCGGGTTATGATTTATAACGGACAAGGTTAAAAATAGCGGGGAGTGGCCATATAACGGCTGCTCCGGTTGGTTTTAAAGGAGAATCCCAGGGATAATTCATGGGATCCTGTCTGGTAATTGGACAAGCCACTGGTGGTAAAGTCATAGGCATACCCGATCCTTAACTGGGGGGTTGCGTAGAACTCTATCATCACGCTGGCTGCATCAGAAGCCTGCAAGCTGGACTCCAGGTTGGATTTGTCCCAGAGTTTGACGGATGTCCTGTAGGAGGCGCCTACCCAGAATATTTCATCCAGCAGCACAAAGCAATTCAGGTCTGTATTGGTAGGACCCTTGAAGTCCTCTTTAATTAACAGGCTGGGTTTGAGTTTTACTTCATCACTTAAGTCCAGCATACCGCCAACCGTGAGGTAAAGGTTGGCTCCCTGGAGCAGGGTCGCATAGGTGCTACCGTTAGCAAAGTAGATGGTCCTGGTGGAGTTAAGAGAAAACAGGTTCATCATAGCCGCACCGGCGTAAAAGTTATTGGTGTAGTAATACACGCCGAAGTTGGCGTCTGGTATCAGTTTGGAATGCACATTCACAGCGGGGGCCAGGGGGTCGTTGGGGTCTTCGTATTGCAGCACGGACCCGTTCAGGGAGTATTGGGAGACCATGCCGCCTATGCCCAGGCACAGCCTTCTGGGATGGTCCTCATCGAAGCTTAAGGGTATCCTGTAGGAATAGGATCCGGTCAACGATAGGTTGGTCTGAGGCCCCAATTCGTCATACATAACCTGAGCGCCAACGCCCATCATATCATGGGGAACATTGGTCAGGGCATCAAAGGAGAGCATAGCGGTTTTGGGTGCGCCTGGAAAGCTGGTCCACTGATCCCTGAAGGTGGCATTCAGGTAGGGGTCACCTTTATACCCGGCGTAAGCGGGGTTCAGGGTCAAGCCGTCAAAGACGTACTGACTAAACTGCACGTCTTGCTGAGCCTGGACACTTTCGGTCAGGATCAGGGTGGCGGCACATACAAGGAGTGTTAGTTTATTCACGGATAATTGGATCTAAGCGTTAACGTAATAGTTCAACCCAACCTTTATAGGCTTGATTGCCGGTGGCTGTGTTGACGATTAATATATAGTAATAGGTTCCATCGTTGAGGCCGCTGCCTCCCCAATCGTTTTGATAGTTCTGGGACTGGTAGACCTCCGATCCCCATCGGTTGTAAATCCTCAAAGTGGCATTGGGATAATGATTGAGGCCCAGGATCACAAATAGGTCGTTTTTTCCATCTCCGTTGGGGGTGATCAGGTTGGGGATGAACAGGTCTCCGGTGGCGGTGAACACAGCACTGCTGTGGTTGTTGGTCGTATCTGGGTCCAAGGTGGATGAGGATGCTTGCGCTGTATTGGCTATCGTGCCAAAGGCTTTGATGCTTGCTTCAAAGGACAGGTTGGTACTGCTTAAGGAGTCCATCGTGGGGATGGTCCAGGTGAGTGTATGACTAACGGCATCGTATACCGGCATGGGCGAGCCATTGATATTGAGGGGATCACCCAGGTTGGCTGGTAAGGTATCGGTGATGACTACATCTGTAGCTGAATTGGGTCCGTTATTGGTGACCGTTAGTGCATAGGTCACGGGCTTGGTGGCGCTGTAGGGTCCTTGGCTGACTTGCTTGACTATGGACAGGTCGGCTTTGGCCAGGCAGGGGTTGGTCACCAGGCTGGCTGGGCTTTGGGTGGAACAGCCAAAGCTATTGAAAGCAGCAACGGCATAGTTGCCCGCTTGGGTGGCCGTATAGGTTTGTGCGGTGGCTCCGCTGATGGCGGTATCGTTGAGATACCACTGATAGGAAGAGGCGCCCGTTGGATCGGCATTGAGGTCTAGGGTCTGACCAGGACAAATAGCCAGTGGGGCCGTAGCGGTAATACCAGGTGCGGCAGGAACAGGGTTGACGACAATGGTTAGCGGTGCGCTCTGGTCGGAGACGCATCCATTGGCATCAGTTATGGAGGCGGTATAGGTTCCGGACGTAGCAGCGGAATCAATATCGGTCGTTACGCCTGCAATCGGACTTCCATTCAGGAACCAGGACCAGGTGGTGGCGCCGGTAGCCGTTCCATTGATTCCTGTCTGGGTGCCCGCACAAATAGCGGCAGCGGTAGTGCTTAATACAGGGCTGGCCGGATCCTGATTAACCGTTACCGTAGCAGGAGCACTGGTGTCGGCGCATCCGTTGACATCCGTAATGCTGACACTATAGGATCCTGAACTAGTAGCCGGATAGGTGGCTGCACTAGCTCCGGTGATCAGGGTAGTTCCCTGGTACCATTGGTAAGTGAAGGTCCCCGAAACGGATGTACTCAGCGCAACAGAAGAACCCTGGCATACTGTGCCGGTGCCCGTAACGTCCGCCACGGGCTTGGCAGGATTGGGGTTAATGGTCACCGTAAGGGCAGCGCTGGGAACTGAAGTACAACCATTGGCGTCGGTCTGGGTGGCCGTGTAGGATCCAGTCGTGGTCGCTGAATAGGTGGAGGATGTAGCTCCGTTGATGGCTGTGCCATTGTCTGACCAACTATAAGAAGCTGCTGTGGTGGGTGAAGCATGGAGGAGCACACTGAAACCCTGACAAGCCGAAGTGCTGGTAGAGGCCAGTACAGGGGCTACAGGAAGGGGATTAACTGTAACAGTGGTAACTGTACTGGGCGCAGCGGTACAACCGTTGGCGTCGGTGTAGGTAACGGTATAATTACCGGCTGTGCCGGTTGCATAAGTAGCGGTTGTGGCACCGGTGATGGCTGTACCGCCCACGCTCCACTGATAGGCGGTGGCTCCGTTGGCTGTAGCCGATAAGGTTAGGGTGCTGCCCGAACATATACTGGCGCTACCCGAAGCTGTGATGCCGGCAGCGGCTGGAGCGGTGTTGCCATTCAAGGTTACGGCAATGGGCGTACTGGCCGCAGAATTGCAACCATTGGCGTCGGTGATGGAGACGCTATAGGCTCCTGCACCAGTTGCTGTATAGGTAGAAGTGGTGGCTCCTGTAATGGCTGTACCGCCCAGATACCATTGGTAGGTACTGGCTCCTGATGTACTTGCAGTCAGTTGCACGCCGTTGCCGATGCAGATGGAGGTCGGGCCTTCAGCAGTCAGCACAGGGGTCGCAGGGGTTGGATCTACCGTCAGGTTAGTTCCTGCTGAAGTAGAGGAACAACCATTGGCATCCGTTAACGTAATGGTATAAGATCCGGAAGCAGCGGCTGTATAGGTATTTGCGTTGGCGCCTAATACGGCTACACCATTAAACCGCCATTGATAGCTCTCGTTGGGAACGGGGGTGGCTGAAAGGCTCACAGAACCGCCAGGGCAAATGGTGGAAGAACCCGTTAGGCTGACAACGGCTGTGGCTGGAGCAGGATTAACCGTTACGGCTATGTCGGTACTAAGGGTAGAAGAACAACCATTGATATCTGTGATGGCTACGGCGTAATTGCCCGCCAGGGTACCTGCATAATCTGCTCCGGCTGTGGTGGCCAGTTTAGCCCCATTCAAATACCAGCTATAGCCGCTCGCTCCAGTGGGGGTGGCGGTCAACAGTACACTGTTTCCCTGACAAAAGGTAGTTGGGCTGGCTGCAAACAAAGTAGGTGCAGAAGGATTGGGATTGACGACGACCGGTATGTCTGCGCTGGGGGCGGAGATGCAGCCACTGGCGCTGAAGACGGTCACGGTATAATTGCCTCCCATGGAGGCGGTGTAAGTACTTCCCGTGGCACCTGTGATGGCACTTCCACTTTGGTACCATTGGTAATAAGAGGCTCCGCTGGCGTTAGCACTCAAGGCTACTGATCCACCAGCGCAAAGGTTGGTGTTTCCCGCGGGCGTTATGGTTGGGGTGGCCGGTGTTGGGTTGACCGTAAGGATAACCGATGTACTGGTAACGGAAGAACAAGGATTCGAAAGTGTAATGGTATAAGCTCCTGGCAAAGTAGCTGTATAGGTTGTTTGGGTGGCCCCGGAAATGGGTACCCCGTTAAGGTTCCATTGATACGCCGTGGCTCCTGTGACAACGGCCGACAATCCTACGCTGTTTCCCTGGCAGAAGGTTGTGGAACCGCTGGCGTTGATGGTTACAGATAGCGGTGTCAGGGCAGGGTACACGGTGACATTGATGCCTGCGCTGACAGCCGGGCAATTGGTCGCATTGGTGACTTCCACTGTATAAAATCCGCTGGTGGTCGCTATATAGGATTGGGTGGTGGCTCCTGTAATGGGCACCCCATTTCCATACCACTGATACCCGGTCACGCCGGTGGCGTTGGCGGTCAATACGACACTCCCCCCAGCACAGAAGGTGGTCACACTACCGGTATCAATGACCGGAACTGAAGGAAGGGCATTGACCGTTATGGTTTGTGCCGAACTCAAGGCGTTGGAACAAGGGTTGGATGCATTAACCGTATAGCTACCACTAGCGGTAGCTACGTAACTAAGGGTATTGGCCCCTGCGATCGCCACCCCATTCAGATACCACTGATAATTGGTAGCATTGGGTGCATCCGCTGTTAATACCACGCTTCCTCCGTTACAGAAAGTAATGGGTCCGCTGGTGTCTATCGTAGGAGCTGTTAGCTGCAAGTAAGCAATGACGTTTTGAGGGGTAGATGGCTCGGAGGCACAACCATTGGAGCCAATGGCTTCTACCGTGTAGGACCCCGTGCTGGTTGCGGTATAAGTAACCGTCGTTGCCCCTGAAATGGCGATGGTATTATCAAACCATTGGTAAGCAGTGGCTGGAGGCGGTTGGGCCGTAAGGACTACGCTACCCGGTGCACAAAAGGTGGTAGCTGATCCAGCGCTTACCGGAGGAGCCGTGGGTGCCGGCAGCAAGGTAATGGTGACAGGGGCACTTGTCTGGGCAGCAGAGCAGGGGTTAGAAACTTTTACAGTATAATTCCCCGCCTGACCTGCATATAAGGTTTCGGTAGTGTCCCCGATGAGGGCCGCACCATTCAGGTACCACTGCACTACTGTTGCTCCAGTCAGATTTATGGATAGGGTCGCTGTCGTATTGGCGCAAATGGTGGTAGGACCACCCACGCTGATGGTAGGAGCCGTTAGGGGGCTATAGGCGGTTACCTGGGTGGTGGAGCTGGTAGCAGAAGCGCAGCCTCCGGCCCCAGTGGCAATGACCGAATACGAGCCCGTAGCCGTAGCGCTATAGGAAGTGCTCGTGGCGCCACTGATGGCGTTTCCATCCAAATACCATTGGTAGGTACTGGCACCGGTAGCGCTGGCCGATAAGGTTACGCTTCCTGGTGTACAAAAAGTCGTGCTCCCGCTAATGCTCACGGTTGGAGAAGGGGGCGCGGGTTCGATGGTAACCGTGACGGGTGATCCTTCATTGGAAATGCAACCCGTGCTGTTGATGACCGTAGCGGTATAGGTACCAGAAGTGCTGGCTGTATAGATATTGGTAGTGGCTCCGGATATGGCTGCGCCATTGTTATACCATTGGTAGGCATAAGCGCCGGAGGCACTGGCCGTCAGGCCTACGCCTGATCCAGGACATACGGTTGTCGCACCGGTTGCACTGATGGTTGGACTGGCAGGGTCGGCTATTACGGTAACGGTGGTTGCCGCACTGGAAGCAGAAGCGCATCCGTTGGCGTCTTTGACCGAAACCGTATAATTGCCGGAGGCATTGGCTGAATAGTCTACAGTGGTGGCACCAGGGATGGCCGTCCCGTTGAGTGCCCACTGATAGGAAGTGGCTCCGGTGGCGTTAGCTGTCATTTGTACACTTCCCCCTGCACAAACAGGCGTATTTCCCCCGGCCGTTACGGTAGGGGTGGCGGGAATGGGATTGACAGAAACAGGTATGGGGGTGCTGGCGGCTGAAGTACAACCACCGCCGTTGGTTGCGCTTGCGGAATAAGACCCGGAGGAGCTTACTGTATAAGTAGCCCCTGTGGCTCCCGAAACCGGGTTGCCGTTCAATAACCACTGGATGGTGGCCCCTGGGGTAGCCGTAGCCGTTAGGGTAACGGAACCCCCGGAACAAAATGAGGTGGCCCCACCGGCACTTAGGGTGGGAGGTGTGGGAATGGGGCTGGCCGTTACGGTTACGGGTGTACTGGCTGCGGAGTTACATCCATTGGAGCTGCTGATGCTTACGGTATAGTTACCGCTGGAATCGGCTGTATATAGGTTAGTGGAGGCTCCGGAAATGGGTGTTCCGTTGAGCATCCAGGTATAGGAAAAAGCACCAGAGGCGCTGGCACTCAGAATCACGTTTCCGCCAGTGCAAAAAGTAGTGGAACCTCCGGCTACCAGCGTAGGGGCTGTAGGGTTGGCCAGTACCGTTACGGGTATACCACCGCTTTGGGCGGAGGCACATCCACTGCTGTTGGTAATGGATACCGTATAGTTACCGGCTGAGTTAGCCGTATAGGTCTGGGTCGTGGCCCCTGAAATCGCTGTGCCGCCCACATACCATTGATAGCCTGTAGCGCCAGAACCAGCCGCACTCATCGATACGCTTCCCCCGGAACAAAAAGTGGTATTCCCACCCGAGGTAATGGAAGGGGCGGCGGGAGATTGTTTGACGGTAACGCTTAAGCCCGCGCTTTGGGTAGAGGTCCCATCCGAATTGGCCGCGGTGGCGGTATACGTGCCCGAAGCGGTAGCTATATACGTACTGGTGGTGGCTGCGGTGAGTGCATTGCCGTTGAGGTACCACTGGTAGGTTGTTGCGCCGGTAGTCGTGGCCGTTAGTGTTACCGAATCGCCGGAGCAAAAGGTCGTAAGACCGCCCGCTGACAGGGTAGGTGCCGGGGGCGCAGTCACACTGGCGCTGTGCGCCGCCACGCCAACCTTGGGCGCTGACATGGTCGCGGGTATGACCTTACCGGTAGTGCTGGCGGCCAGTAACGGGTTTGCCGCTGTGGTACCAAAGCTCAACAGGCAAAATAGCCATAGTCCCCTTGACAACCAGGGCAACTTATTCATAGGATGGATTTAAGGGTTGGGCAATATCTACGGGGGGAAAAGCGGCCGCATTAGAGGGTTGCAGCCATGGCATCAGTAACCGGTTCGTTTCTGAGGGTCGAGGTTTCAAAAGGTATTGGATTGACAGTTTGTTGCTCCGAATCGCCGAATCAACACGGGAAACTACATAATTTCTATAGAATATAGAAATTATTTCCCCGACATTTCACGGCGGCTCAGCCTTGCCCACTCAGCATATCGCCTGCGGGCGTATCTTGGATAAAGACGGATTTCTTCCCGGACCGATTGAAATTGCCTTCGCGCTTCCTCGCGCCTGTTCTGGGTTTTGAGGTACATACCGTACCAATACATGGCCTCCAGGGATTGATGGATACGGATGATGCGATGGTATGTTTCTTCGGCCTGGGGCAGGTTTCCGCCAGCCTCCAAAGACCGGGCATAAATTAGTTCATCTTCCATCTTCCGCAAGTTAACGGGTTGTAAAGGCCATGCTTTTTCAAAGGCTGACAGGCTCTCCGTATACTGCCCGTTCTTAAAATACAGTCTGGCCGATTGCAGGATGATATTGGGATCTTTGGCGTATAGTACGTCATCCAAACAGGATTTTACCAGCTCAATTGCCCGAGGATATACTCCCCGCTGTTCCAGGGCCAGGGCCAGGTTCAGCCGGTTGTATATAGTGTCCGTATGCCTGAGCTGGGTCTCCCATTGGGCGACCTTGTAGTTCGGATTCACTAAGGATTTAAGGTTGGGAACGAAATCCCCATGCCTGATTTCAGGGAGGATTTCCAGGAAAAAATAAACCAGGGCCCCTATGCCGGGCAGGAATATCAACAGGTAAATCCAGTTGCTCCTACCTGTTTTATAGGCATGGACGATACAGATAATCACCAGGACCAGGAATACAGGGTAGTATCTACCCAGCAGAAAAAATGGGTTAAACATGACGTTGGATAGGGTTGTGACCGGGCCTAAGATACGTTATCCTAAGCATACAAGGGAACCGAACCCATAACTCAATTTTGGGTGGCCGTTGTTTTTGCCGCTTCCCAGCCCAACATGACTTCTTTCCTGAAGGCTCCCCAATGGTATTGCCCTGTTTCACCGGTGGCCCTGATGACCCTATGGCAGGGAATCAGGAAGGCTACCGGATTGGCCCCCACGGCGCTGCCTACCGCCCTGGCTGCCTTAGGATGGCCAATTTCTTCGGCCAGGCCCGAGTAAGTGGTTAGTCCTCCCATGGGAACGCGCAGCAAGGTTTCCCAGACCCTGATCTGGAAGGGGGATCCTTTTAGGTGCAGCTTGATTTTATCCAACTTGCTCCAGTCCTGCCCAAAAATGAACAAGGCATTTTGTTGGGCCTGGTCTACCAGTTGAATGTATTCGGCATGGGGAAACCGGGCTTTTAGTTCGGCAAAGGCTATATCCCTTCCATGGTCGGCAAAGGCCATATGGCAAATGCCTTTGGCGGTAGAGGCAACGATGATTTGACCAAATGGGCTTTCTGCAAAACTGTAGTGAATCACCAAGGATTCCCCCCCGTTTTTATATTCTCCGGGGGTCATCCCTTCAATTTTGAGGAACAAATCATGCAGGCGGCTGGTGCCGGATAAGCCTGTTTCGACGGCGGTATCCAATAAGGTGGCCCGCTGATCCTTCAATAAGTGGCGGGCGTGCTCCAGGCTCAGGAACTGAAGGAATTGTTTGGGGGATACGCCTGCCCAATCCTGAAACATGCGTTGAAAATGAAAGGGGCTCAGGTGCACGTGTGCTGCGGCATCCTCCAGGCTGGGATGCGCCTGATAGTTCGCTTTCAGGTATTCGATAGCCGAGGCGATCCGGTCGTAATTGAGGCGTTGTTGTTCGTTCATACATACTTGTTTTTCCTACACAAAATTAGGATACCCCTTAGGCCAGGAAACCCGATTCTTGCGCGAATGGAAACACTGTCGTATTTTAACCCTTTATGATCCGCGTCCTCCACTATAGCATCCCGTCAGCGTCAGACCTTCCGGACCTGAGTGGCTATATGGCCCAACTGCCAGCGTCTTTGCAGCCAAAGATCCTGTTTTATCGATTTTGGAGGGATAGGGCTTTGCATTTGTTCGGTAAATTGATGCTGGCCTCCGCCCTGGAAGCCCCTGGGTCAAAAGCAGACTTGAATCACCTTTGTTACACGCCTTTTGGTCGCCCCTTTATAGAAGGAGACCTGGACTTTAACCTCAGTCATTCCGGAGACCTGATTGTTTGCGCCATAGGCAGGGGCGTACGGTTGGGCATAGACGTAGAACAAGTACAGGACATTCTACTGGAAGACTACGGCCCTACCATGACCTCCCTGCAATGGTCCGAAATCCGGAGCGCGCCCGATCCTACCCATAAATTCTTCTCTTACTGGACCTTGAAAGAAAGCGTAACCAAAGCTGATGGCAGGGGTGTCTCCTTCCCCTTAGCGGCCTTACGCATCCAGGAGGGTAGGGTGAGTACGGGCACAGATAGTTGGTATACCTACCCGTTAGCCATAGACCCTGAATACGCTTGTCATCTGGCTACGAGCCTCCCCCAAGTGGAGATCCGGGTCGAGCAGTGGACCCCGGACCCGCCACCGGCGTGAGTCCCCAAAACGGGTCGGACCTGCTAGTCCAACGCATTCTTTGAAATCACAAACCAATCTTTATTCCCATTGCCTTGAGAAATCCATTTATCCATTTCTTTGGCAATGGCTGGGATGAGGGTCAATTCAACCCCAGCGATGTGGGAAGCTTCTATAAACAAGCGGGTGTCTTTGCGGGCCATGTTCAATTCCCAGGAAGGGTTGTCGTAGTCTCCTTTGAGCATACGGGACAGGCGCCCGGCGGTAGCGCTACCGGGGTTCCATTCTGTGAAGAGTTTTGTCAGGTCCTCGGTGGGTATCTGAAGGGATTTGGCCAGGGCCAGGGTATCGGAAATCCCTACCGTGAAGCAGATCAGGAAAGCGTTGCCTAAGAGTTTCATGCCTGCTGCCCTTCCAGCTTCGTCGCCGAAGTTCAAGACTTTGCCCGTCATCTTAGAAAGTTCGGAGTCCAATTGTTGAATAAGTGCCTGATCTCCTGATACCAGCATATAACCTGTCGAATCCAGGGCGTTGGAGGGACCCATGAATACGGGGGCATGTTGGTAAGGAAAACCTTTTGCCGTCCAGTTCCTGGTCCGGTCGACGGCCCCTTGGAGGGAGGTCGTGGTATGGTCTATGATGATGGTTCCGAGACTAAGGCCAGGCTCGGCAGCAGCCAGTACGGCATCTACGGTTTCATCGTCTTTGACACAAATATGTACGATGCCGGCGCCTTTGACGGCTTCAGCCGGGGTGGAAAACGCTTTTGCTCCGTACTGCTGGAGTGCGGTGGCTTTAGATTCGGTTCTATTCCATACTTGTACCTGTTCTCCTTTTTGGAGCATAGCCCTGGTAAAACCCGAGCCCAGGAGACCCATACCTAAGAACGCCTTCATACTAGATATTTTTAAGCATAAAGATAGGCAATTCGAAAGGGGGTGCTATTTTTAGGTACAATGACACAAACATCAAAAGCGGAACTTTTCCGCGATTTACATCAGAGAGCAGGGGTATTTGTGATTCCCAATCCCTGGGATGCCGGGTCTGCAAAAATGCTGACCAATATGGGATTTGAGGCCTTGGCTACGACCAGCGGAGGACTTGCTTTTTCTTTGGGAAAGGTGGATGCGGAAGGGGAGGTGACCAGGGAAGAAACCTTGCGTAACGCAGCTGAAATGGTAGGCGCCACCCACTTACCTATAGCGGCGGACCTGGAAAATGGATACGGGGAATCCCCCGATGCGTGTGCGGAAACCATACGACTGGCGGCTGCCGCTGGATTGGTCGGTGGCTCCATTGAAGACGCTACGGGAAATCCAGCCGGTCCCATTTATCCTTTTGATCTTTCGGTATCCCGCATAAAAGCATCGGTCAAAGCGGCTAAAAGCCTGAACTTCCATTTCCTGCTCACCGCCAGGTCGGAAAACCTGATCCATGGCATCAAGGACCTGGACGATACCATCCGGCGTCTTGTCGCCTATGCAGAGGCCGGAGCCGACGTGTTGTTTGCGCCTGGTCTTCAAACCCTGGAAGAAGTGGACGCCATCGTCAAAGCGGTGTCTCCCAAACCCGTCAACGTCCTGATGAGTGCGGGCTTGTCCGGATATAGCATAGAGGAACTGGGCGCCCATGGGATCAAACGCATCAGTTTGGGGTCCTTATTTCCCAGGGTAGCCTATGGGGCCTTCTTAAAGGCAGCAGGGGAAATCAAGGATAGGGGGGTATTTAGTTTTGCCGCCGGAACCATGACCTATGCAATGATAAACGACCTGCTCAGGCCTAAGCCTCCCACATCCAATTCCTGACCTCGGGCAAGTCCTGCCCATATCGGCGTATGTAATTTTTGTGTTCGATCAGTTTGTCCATCATGTCCTGTTTGAGGTAGGACCTGGAATCCCCTAATTGGGGCAACCGGTCCAGGGAATCCATGACCAGGTGAAACCGGTCCAGGTCATTGAGTACGGCCATGTCGAAGGGGGTTGTGATGGTGCCTTCTTCTTTGTACCCCCGGACATGGATATTGGCATGGTTGGTCCTTTTATAGGTGAGCCTGTGGACCAGCCAGGGATACCCATGATAGGCGAAAATGATGGGTTTGGACTTGGTAAACAGGGAATCAAAATCGTCATCGGTCAGCCCATGGGGATGTTCGGTATGGGGCTGTAGCTTCATGATGTCTACGACGTTGACGACCCTGATCTTCAAATTGGGCACATGCTTGCGGAGTATGGATACGGCAGCCAGGATTTCCAGCGTAGGCACGTCTCCCGCGCAGCCCATCACCAGGTCTGGTTCTGCGTCAGCGTCGTTGCTTGCCCAGGTCCATATGCCTATACCTTTGGAGCAATGCAGTACTGCCGCATCCATATCCAGCCATTGGGGGGCGGGGTGTTTACCCGCCACCACTACGTTGACATAGTGCCGGCTGCGCAGGCAATGGTCCATCACGGATAGTAAGGTGTTGGCGTCGGGTGGCAGGTATACACGTACGATTTCTGCTTTTTTGTTGACTACAAGGTCAATGAATCCGGGATCCTGGTGGGTGAACCCGTTGTGGTCCTGTCTCCATACGTGGGAGGACAGGAGGTAATTTAGAGAGGCGATCTTTCTTCTCCAGGGCAGGCCCAGGGTAACTTTCAACCATTTGGCGTGCTGGTTGAACATGGAGTCCACGATATGGATAAAGGCCTCGTAGCTGTTGAGCAGTCCATGCCTGCCCGTGAGCAGGTAGCCCTCCAACCATCCTTCACACTGGTGTTCACTTAAGACTTCCATGACCCTCCCCGTGGGGGCCAGGAACTGATCTGCACTGGTAGTAGAAGCCATCCACTGGCGGTTAGTCACTTCGAATACTTTCTCCAGTTTATTGGACAGGGTTTCATCCGGACCAAATAAGCGGAAGTTCTTTTCGTCCTCATTGAGTCGTATAATGTCCCGCAGGAAACCACCCAGTACCGTGGTGGCGGAAGCCAGCGAATTACCCGGCGTATGGACGGGAACGGCATAATCCTGGAAGTTGGGCATGTGCAGGTCCTTGAGCAACAGCCCTCCGTTGGCATGTGGATTGGATCCCATGCGCCGAAATCCCTCGGGGGCCAGTGCAGCAAGTTCCGGCAGCAAGGCCCCTGTATCGTCAAACAATTCCCCGGGCTTGTAGGAGCGCATCCAGCTTTCCAGTTGGGCTAAGTGTTCGGGATTTTCCCTGGGATCGGTAATGGGTACCTGGTGGGATCGGAAGGAGCCTTCTATTTGCAGGCCATCCACTGTTTTGGGGCCTGTCCAGCCTTTAGGGGTGCGCAACACGATCATGGGCCATAAGGGTCGTTGGGTATTGCCGTTTGCCTTGCTTTGTTCGTGGATGGATTTAAGCTGGGCTACGACCTGATCCAGGGTATCGGCCATGGTCCTATGCATGGTCATGGGATCATCTCCTTCTACAAAGTAAGGGGTCCAACCATATCCTTTAAGCAACATGCCCAGTTCTTCGGGACTGATCCGGTCCAGTATCGTTGGATTGGATATTTTGAAGCCATTGAGGTGCAGGATAGGGAGTACGGTGCCGTCGGTCGTGGGGTTGAGGAATTTATTGGAATGCCAGCCTGTAGCCAGGGGGCCTGTTTCGGCTTCTCCGTCCCCGATGACGCAGGCGGTAATCAGGTCGGGATTATCCAATACGGCTCCTGTAGCGTGGGACAGGGAATAGCCCAGCTCTCCTCCTTCATGGATAGATCCGGGGCATTCCGGAGACACGTGGGAAGGAATTCCTCCGGGAAAGGAGAATTGGGTAAACAGTCGCTTGAGCCCCTCTTCATCCTGGCTTATGCGGGGATATACCTCCGAGTAAGTGCCTTCCAGATAAACGTTGCCTACAATGGCGGGGCCTCCATGGCCTGGCCCCGAGATATAGATCATATTCAGGTCGTACTGCTTGATGATGCGGTTGAGGTGGACATAAATAAAGTTTTGCCCCGGCGTCGTGCCCCAATGGCCGAGCAACATGGGTTTGATATGCTCCGGCTTTAAGGGTTCTTTTAACAAAGGGTTGTCGTAAAGGTAAATTTGTCCAACAGACAGGTAGTTGGCCGCTCTCCAATAAGCGTCCATTTTTTTCAACGTTTCACTGGAAACCGGGGTGCTGTTTGCCATGGTTAAGCTATTTTAAAAGTTGAGCCGTGATCCGGGCTATCATGATTTCTTCATTGGTGGGGATAACGTAAACGGGTATGGGGCCGCTGGAAATCAGCAACTGGTTTTTCCCATTGGGTACGGTATCCAATGTTATGCCTAAAAAAGACAGATCTTGACAGACACGCTCGCGGATGAGGGGAGCGTTTTCTCCTATCCCTCCGCTAAACACGAGCGCGTCAATACCACCCAAGGCCGCAGCAAAGGAACCGATCCACTTTTTCACCTGATAACAAAACAAGGTCAATGCTTCGGCAGCGCGCGGGTCAGCACTTTCCTTTGAGAGCAAATCCCGTACATCGGAGCTGGTTTCCGATACGCCCAGCAGGCCTGACTCGTGGTTAACCATGTCGTTGAATCTGGTGGGACTGAGGCTTTCTTTGTGCATGAGGTAGCGCACCAATCCAGGATCGAGATCTCCTGTACGGGTGCCCATCATAAATCCGCCAACTGGACTAAAACCCATGGAAGTGTCTACACTTTGACCTTTATGCAAGGCCGTCATGGAGGCTCCATTGCCCAGATGTGCCATGATGACGCGGCCCTGCGCCACAGACGGAGCGATCTGTGACAGGGCTTGGGCAAGGTATGCATAGGAAAGTCCATGAAACCCATAACGCCTGATGCCCATGGCTTCGAACTTGCGAGGGATAGGCAATTGGTAGGCTTGTTGGGGAAGGGTAGCATGAAAGGCCGTGTCAAAGCAGGCTACCTGCGGTATATGCGGTTGTTGGTGCTGAAAGATCTCTATGAGCTGGATTTCACCGGGCAGGTGGTCCGGATCAACCGAGCGTATCGATTTTAGTTTGAGCAGGACTTCAGGATCTATCCGGACCGCATGCTGGAGTTCCAGGCCGTGCACGATCCGGTGCCCAATGCCCTCAATCTGATCAAAGCCAATCTCGGAATCTATCCAGGCGAGTAAGGACCTGGCGGCTTCTTTCACATCTGCGTGGTCGTCCAACTTAGCAACGGAGTGGAGGTGGTGATGGTGCTTTGGATCTGATTCATAGGGGGTAGTTTTCCATTGCGCCTCGAAGTGCGTACCGGGGAGGCCAATGCGTTCAATTTTACCCTTGACCAGGGGGACACCCGGCCCCGCAGACCGAGCGGCGGACCCAACAGCCGGCCCGGTGGACCGAGCTGCGGACCCAGCACCGGGTCCGGCAGACTCAGCGTTGGACGCACCATCTCCCTGGTCCTCATACACCGAGAACTTAATACTGGATGAACCTCCGTTTATGGTCAATATCATAGGCTACGATATTAGTGCTGCCATAATATCTTTTTATACTCCAGGGGAATGCTTATTTGATCATTGAAGGGTAGGAGGCGGGCCGTGTAATCCGATGCGGGTCTATCCGCTTTTACTGTCCCGGTAAATAAAGTGGTTGAATTGGCGTCTCCCTGTCCGGAAGGTTGGAGGTCTGCAAATACGTCGGGGGCTCCATGGAGTCCATTGGCGTAGAGTTGGACCTTTACGTAAGCGGTATTTAGGCCATTGAGGTATACGGGTACTTCAAAATGGTATTCATCATTCACCTGGGACCATTTCACGTCTCCAAAACGAAGACTGGGAAAACCTTGATTGATGGCCTGCTCCCACTGAACGATTTTTTTCCCGAGTTCACCTCCACCGGCTGCCCTGGTCTGGTAGTGCTGGGTGCCGGGTATATAGAAGTTTTCTGTATACTCGCGGACGGTACGGTTGGCGGAGTATTGGGGTGTAAGGGTGGCCATGCTTTGGCGCATCTTCTCTACCCATCCTGATGGGATTTGCTGATCCGTGCGGTTATAGAAAAGGGGAATGACTTCCTGTTCTAAAATGCGGTATAAGTCCTGGGCTTCCTGTTCGTCTACCCTCGGATCGTCTCCATGTTCCTGTCCGTCTCCCAGGGCCCAGCCTACTTCCGGGGTATAGGCTTCCACCCACCATCCGTCGAGTTCACTCAGGTTGATCCCGCCGTTGACCAGGACCTTCATGCCGCTGGTACCACTGGCCTCCCAGGGCCTGCGGGGCGTATTGATCCAAACGTCTACTCCTTGTACCATATGGGCAGCCAGGAGCATGTCGTAGTCCTCCATAAAGATGACGTGGGCGTACATTTTATACTGGCGGATGAACTGGTTCCAGCGCCGGATCAGGTCTCTGCCTTGTCCATCGGAGGGAGGTGCTTTTCCGGCCAGGATCAATTGTACGGGTTGCTGACTATTGGTTAGTATCCGTACCAGCCTTGCGGGGTCATGGAGGAGGAGATCCACCCTTTTGTAGGCTACGAAGCGTCGGGCGAAACCCAGGGTCAATATGTTGGGATCAAACAGCTTAGGATCATTGGTCTTACAGCGGATGTAATCCACCAGGCCAGCCCTGGATTCGGTCCGCATTTTCCAAAGCCGGGTGTCGTCAACTTTCTTAACCGCTTCGGTCATGTTTTCGGTCGAAAAATTCCAGCGGTCCTTACCGACTATTTCTTCCCAAAGCTGATCTGCGGCAGGAGAATCCCAACTAGGTGTATGCACCCCATTGGTCACATGCCCAACGGGCACTTCGGTTACAGGCCAACGGTTAAACAGGGTGGCAAACAAATGACGGCTGACAGCGCCGTGCAGCTTGCTCACGCCGTTTACGGCTCCTGAGCCGGCTATGGCTAGGTAGGCCATGTTGAAGGGTTCATTGGGGTCATCGGGATTCTGACGGCCCAGGGCCATCAGTTCATTAAAGGGCAGCTGTAGGTTATCCCAGGCATAGGCGCCCAGGTGATAACTCATCTGTCCTGCATCAAAATGGTCAAATCCTGCTGCTACAGCGGTATGGGTCGTAAACAGGTTGCCTGCCCGGGTGACGGCCAGGGCTTCCTGGAAACTCACTTTGTTGGCCTGCATAAAACTCCTGCACCGGTCCAGAATCACAAAAGCCGCATGTCCTTCATTGAGGTGGCAGATATCGGGATGTATACCCAGGGCTTCCAGCAAATGCCAACCGCCTATGCCCAGGATCATTTCCTGTTTGATGCGCATGTTCATGTCTCCCCCGTAGATCTCGGCGGTGATGCTCCTGTATGGGGCGGGATTGGCGGCATCATTGGCATCGAGCAAATAAAGTTTTACTCCGCCCACCTGTACCTCCCAGGTCCTGATCCAGAGATGGCCCCCGGGGAAGGGTACCTTCAGCCTCAGCCAATCACCATTGGTGGTGCGTAAGGGTTTAATGGGCAGTTGACCGGGATCGTTATAAGGGTAATAGGCTTGTTGTTCTCCATTTTCATCTATGACTTGCCTGAAGTAACCTTGCTGGTACAACAGGCTGATGCCTATCACGGGTACGCCCAGGTCGGCAGCTGATTTAAGCTGGTCCCCTGCCACATTGCCCAGGCCACCTACATAGATGGGAAGGGCTTCACTGAGCATGAACTCCATGCTGAAGTAGGCCACGCATTTTAAGGCTGCATCCCCATGTGCTGTAGAAAACCAGGAAGGCGCGGTAGTGGCTTCGCTCCGCTCATTGAGCAGGTGTTCCACCATGGCCCTGAAGGCCTGGTCGTTGAACTTGTTTTGGAGCACTTCCGATGAAATGGTCTGTAGTACGGTCCAGGGATTATGTGTTTGGGACCATAGTTCCTGGTCCAGGGCTTCCCAAATCTTGTCGGCTTCATGATTCCAGGACCAGCGCATGTCCAGGGCCAGGTCTTTTAGTAGGTTATACCCAGGGATTTCTCTCTTTTCCATAGATTATTTTTTTCCGGCGCCAGCCGGCGCTCATTGCAGGCCGCTAGGCTTTTTTATTTTCCAATCGCCTTATCGACGATGGCTTGTGCTTCTTTTAGTATGGCATCCAAATGTTCTTCCCCCTTAAAGCTCTCTGCATAAATCTTATAGATATCCTCGGTGCCGGAGGGGCGGGCGGCAAACCAGCCATTTTCAGTCTCGACTTTTAAGCCGCCTATGGGCGCTTTGTTTCCGGGGGCTTTGGTAAGGATCTGGGTGATCTTCTCTCCGGCAAGGGTGGTCTGGGTAATGCCTTCCGGGGTTAGTGCGCCCAGGGCTTTTCGTTGGGCGGCGTTGGCGGGGGTGTCAATACGGGTATAACTGGGATTGCCCAGTTCCTGGGTCAGTTCCTGGTAGATTTGGCCAGGATCTTTTCCGGTGATGGCCGTGATCTCAGCCGACAGTAAGGCGGGGACGAATCCATCTTTGTCAGTCGTCCAAACGGTACCATCCTTTCTGAGGAAGGTGGCCCCAGCGCTTTCTTCTCCTACAAATCCCAGGCTTCCATCCGTAAGGCCATCCACAAACCATTTGAATCCCACGGGGACCTCGCTGACGCCCCTTCCGATCTTAGCCGCTACCCGGTTGATCAGGTTGGAGCTTACTATGGTTTTGCCTATTGTGGCATTTTTTCCCCAGTGGGGTCTGTGGGTAAACAGGTAGGAAATGCACACACAGAGGTAGCGGTTGGGGTTGAGCAGGCCTGCTGATCCGGCTATGATGCCATGGCGGTCGTGATCGGTATCGCAGGCAAAACAAATCCGGTAATTGCCGCTTCGGTCCAGCAGCCCTTTCATGGCGTAAGGACTGGACGGGTCCATACGGATCTGACCGTCGTGATCTACGGTCATAAACCGGAAAGTGGGGTCAACCGTCGTATTGAGTACCTGGAGGTTCTTTAGCTGATAATGCTCGACCACCCTCGGCCAGTAGTGTACACCGGCTCCCCCTAAGGGATCTACGCCCAGGGATATGCCCGAGTTACGGATAGCGTCCATGTCGACGACGTTACCCAACTCATGAACGAAGGCACCCAGGTAATCGTAGGTATGGGTAGTGGGCGCTTTGGTCGCCTGGTCCAGGTTCAGGCGTTTGATCTTGCGTTTGTTGCCGGCGGCCAGGTCTGCAAGAATGGTATTGGCTTCATTTTGTATCCAGCTCGTCACATTGGTATCAGCCGGCCCTCCATTGGGTGGATTGTATTTGAATCCCCCGTCTTTGGGGGGATTATGGGAAGGGGTGATGATGATCCCATCGGCCAGCTCCTTGGTGCGCCCCTTGTTATAATTCAGGATGGCCAGGCTTACCGCAGGGGTAGGCGTATATTCATTCCCTGCTGCGATGATGGTTTCCACTCCGTTGGCTGCCAGTACTTCCAGGGCCGTGCACTGAGCAGGCCAGGACAGGCCATGCGTATCCATGCCCATGAATAGGGGGCCCGTGATCTTTTGGGTTTTCCGGTACCGGCAAATGGCTTGGGTAATGGCCAGTATATGGAGTTCAGTAAAAGATAGATCCAGAGAAGATCCCCGGTGCCCGGAAGTGCCGAAAGAAACCTTCTGGGCCGCTAACGTGGGGTCAGGTATACCCGTATAGTAGGCGGAAATTAACTCGGGGATATTGGTCAATAGTTCTTGAGGGGGTAACTTACCCGCATACACGCTGATATTGTTCATAGGAAAGTCCGATTATGTGTAAAGGTCAACGATTTATTCCATCTTAAGGTATATAAATCATGCCAGTTAAGGTACAGATTAGTTATTAAATATTTGTTGTGCCTTTGGCCCGTTCATCAAAACAGCTGGGAGCGGCCTGGTTCAGCCCGGAAGTCGGGGTTCCCCACCCTTAAAAAAACGATAAATCATTAGGAGTGCATCCTTTTAGGACGCCTATAAACGGTTATTTTCGGGCAAATACCCTCGATTTTCCTCTTTGTGTAAACACCTGCCTACCCCCATGGGGGAGGCTGGGCTTCCAGATAACGATCTAGTTTTTGGCGGGCGTCCGGAAGTTCGCCGCTCCATTTGGCCTGTAGCCTTTGCAAAAAGGGTTGGGTCTGTCCATGCCGATTTGCCTTGGCGATGTCTTCGGTGAGTAACCTCAATTGAACCACCTTGTCCAAATAATCGCCCAACATGTTGGTAATGCTCTTTATTTTTTCAGGGGAGAAAACAAAACCCTTATACGACAGTGACCCCTCCAGGTATTCCCAGGTATATTGAAGGTTTTTTAATGCTTTACGGATATGATGGAGTTGCTCATCATCCAGTTGGGATGGGTAACCTGCCTGGAGCAATGGTGTCCAGCAATGGGTGACAAAAGCACCTGCTTCCTCCGAGGTCAACCGGGCTGGTAGGGTAGCCAGGAGATGGATCGATCCGTTTTCGAAGGGCTTATCTCCGTTGGGTAAGGCAGTAGCCGTTTCCATGGCTTGAGCAATCAATTGATCTATATGGTCCAGATAGTTTTTTTTCTGTGGCCCCCACCTGCTTTTCCATTCGTTTTTAAGGACCAGCTTTTGCAGTTGAAGATCCCTGATCTGGCCAAGGGCTTTATAATATTGGTGCAATTTTCTGGGCAGGTCTCCCACTTTGCTTCCCCCTTTAGCCATGGAAATGAGGTGTAGAAAAGCTTTTAGCTTCTTTACCTCCAGGCGGAAGTCATGAATATCACTGACAATGAATCGACCTTTCAATAAGGAAGCCTTCTGGTGAATCTGCTCATAGGCATGGATAATGATCGATGACATTTCTGCTTTTTTCATGCGATCCCCATTTGCGCTAAAGATAATCATCTTAATTTTTCCTAATCCTATTAATGGATTTTAACGGCCCTTAAGACATTCTAATCGAGTTGTACCCTATACGCAGGTGTAACTTTGCTTATTAAGCGCTCACCATGAAAATATTGCTGGTTGAAGATGAGAAAAAGATTGCCGACTTTATTATCCAGGGTTTTATGGAACAACATATAGACGTGGAGGCCGTGGATAACGGTCTGTTGGGCGAACAATTATTTTTGGAAGCACCCTACGACGTGGTTATCCTGGATCTGATCGTGCCCGGTATGAACGGGATGGAATTATGCCGGAAAATCAGGGGGGGTCAATAACGACATACCCATTCTGATGTTGACTGCCTTGGGGACTACCATGGATAAGCTCATAGGTTTTGATTCAGAGGCCGATGGTTACCTGGTAAAACCTTTTCACTTTGAAGAATTGGCTGCCCGCGTAAATGCCCGGGCCAGAAGACCCACCGAAACATTTCAAGAGTCCATACTACGTATTGCTGACCTGGAGATGGATGTTCTTAAAAAGACAGTGAAAAGGTCAGGGAAAAACATTTTCCTTACTGCCAAGGAGTTCACCTTATTGGAATACCTGGTAAACAACAGGGGTAAAGTACTATCCCGGACCAGTATTGCTGAATCCATTTGGGTTACCCACTTTGATAAGGGCGCCAATATTATAGATGTTTATATCAATTACCTCAGAAGCAAAATTGATAAAGGATTTAGCCCACCCCTGATCCATACGATCATAGGAATGGGCTATGTCCTGAGGGAGGAAAAACAGGGTTGAAGCTTATCCCGGTATTGGGTACTCGGTCTGTACCCATTCGGTGATAGGCAAATACTTTTTTCCTGCCGGTCGCCAACACACCCATAACCTTCTTCCTGGTCTCAATGGCCAGGTCTAAGTCTGTATCTCCGCTGAAGCCCCATTCCGGATGAGGAATCAGCAGTACATCGGAGTGCAACAGGTCGGCAATATGGACCATTTCCTCATCCCCACTGAAAATATGCGTAATCATATGGCCCGGCGTATGTCCTGGAGCCAGTTCCAGGCGAATACAGCCGAATAATTCCTCATTTCCCTGCATCAGGTGCAGTTTGGGACCCATGGCTTTGAGTACGATGGGGGTCTTGGCTATGATGATATTGAGTAGGTCGGAATGATTGAGTTTGCATTTGGAGAAGTCTGGATTGGGAGACATCCAGAAATCATATTCTTGTTTTAGACAAGTAGTACTGCGCATTGGGGATAATGGAACGGCCGTCTTTGCGAAAAGCCCCCAAATATGATCGGGATGCGCATGAGAAAGGATAATATCGGTCACTGCTGAGGGTTGTATGCCGGCATCCAGTAAGGAGGATTCTAACCAACCGGAGGATGGCCCGAAGTCCATTTCAAATCCGGTACCAGTGCCGGTGTCCACTAGTATTACTTAGTATTACTTGCTTTCCCTTGCGGATGACCACCAAGGGAATGACCCGATCGACGCGCACCCGCGTGCCCGCTGTGCCTAATTATGCAGGATGACTTTATAAGGCTGGGTGGTACCGTCCGCAGCCGTTACCGTGTAGGTCACCGGATAGGTAAAGTTCTGGGGGACGTTGTTTCCCGGCGTCAGGACTACACCGGTTATGGTGACGATGGGGATAAGCCCTACGCGGTTTAGGGTGTCAGGCACCTTAATCCAAATACTGTCTGTACCAATGGTTGCGACGACCTCGGGCGAATCCAGGACCACACCGTTGGGCAGCGCAAACCGAAAGGCAGTAATGGCCTTGTTCGGAGATTGGTCCTGTATCAATTTGGTATTGTAACAGGCAGGCAATCCCAGTAAGGATACAAATAAAGACAGCAGAGGAAGGGTGTACTTTTTCATGAACTTTCCTGAATATAACCAAAAATAAGACAATTTACATACATGGATGCTCATTTCATAGACCAGGTATTTTCAGACCTTAACCCTTCTAAAGACCCGCTCCCATACGGAGAATATGATGGATGTACGTTTAAGGACTGTGATTTCTCCTCCGCTCATTTTATAAACTTTCTGTTTATAGACTGTACGTTTATCCACTGTAACCTGAGTAATGCCCATATAGGTGGCTGTTTATTCCGGGACGTTAGCTTCAGGAATTGTAAGATGCTGGGGTTGCGCTTTGATACCTGTAAGGATGTTGGGATGGTATTAAAGTTTGAGGACTGCGTGCTGAATCACAGTAGTTTTTTCCAAAAAAAATTGAAGAAAACGCCTTTTGTAAACACCCAACTAAAAGGGGTGGACTTTACCGACACGGACCTGACGGAATCTGTTTTTAAGGACTGCGACCTGAGCGAGGCTAAGTTTGACCATACCATACTGGTGAAGGTGGATTTCACCAAAGCCGCACACTACGTAATTGATCCAGAATTGAATAGCATCAAGAAAGCGAAATTTTCTATCCCAGAGGTCATAGGTCTGCTGGCCAAATATGATATTGATATTCGTCCGTGAAAGGACCATACGTCCGGATTTTCTATACCTTCGGAAATGCTCAAAAAACTTTTCTTGTTGCTGGGGCTGGTGGGCGCCGGATTTTCCTTGCTTGCGCAAACGCCCGGAGTCAGTGTGCGACCTGCTTCCCTGACCTGTGAGTACCTCACTAACCCTGAAGGCATAGATGAGCCGCTGCCTCGCCTGGGTTGGATATTACAAGCCGCTGATACCAATGCCTACGGCCAGGAGCAAACGGCCTACCAGATAGAAGTCGGCACTTCCCCTGATCACCTGGGGGATATATGGAACTCCGGATGGGTCACTTCTGCGCAAATGAATCAGGTAGCCTATGCGGGTAAGCCTTTACAAGCGGATAGGGATTATTACTGGAGGGTAAAAGTAAAAGACGAAAAAGGCAGGGTATCCGCACCTAGTGAACTCGCTCACTGGAGCACCGGTTTGTTTAACCGTTCGGCGTGGAGTGCCCAATGGATCGGTACGGGAGAAACCCAGGATACGTCTATAAAAGAATGCACGGTCTCTGATCCCTGGATGCGCAAAACCATTATACTGAGCAAACAACCTACCCGGGCCGTGTTGTTTGTCGCCTCTGTGGGCTACCATGAGGTCTACATTAATGGACAGAAGATAGGAGATGGGGTACTGGCGCCTTGTGTCAGCGATCATACGAAACGAGCCAGGTATATTGCTTATAATATTGCCGCTGCCCTGCATCCGGGAATCAATGTGATTGGTTTGTGGCTGGGCGCCTCCTGGTCTATATTCGAGCCTTATAAAACGACCGACAAGCCCAGGGCACCCATCGTCATCGCGCAAGCGGATGTGTATACGGATTCCCTTGGCACACCTGCTTTGAGGATTCAGACCGATACTTCCTGGAGGGTACATGCCAGTCCCAATCAGTTAATAGGTCAGTGGTCGTTCTGGCAAATGGGCGGAGAACGCTGGGATATGAATAAAAACTTGCCTGACTGGGACCAGCCCAAGGTATTGGATTCTACCTGGAAGGCTCCTGTTGCTTACCAGCCCAGCCTTTTATTGACGGCGCAAATGATGGAGCAAAACCGCTTGTATCATGAGATCCATCCCATAGCCATCGCCCATAACACGGATACTACCTATAGGGTAGACATGGGGGTAAACTTTGCGGGATGGACTGAACTCCATCTCAAAGGCAAACCTGGCCAACGTATTGATATTCTTTTTTCTGAAAGGGAAAAGGAGGACATGACGTTTAACCTGCACAGTGCTTTGGTGTTGGATTCGACTGGCGAGGGTACTTTCCGGAATCGTTTCAATTATAGCTCCGGTCGCTGGATTACGCTCAAAGGGCTTTCTGTGGCGCCTGAACTTGCTGATATTCATGGATGGGTGGTGCGTACGGCTTATGATTCTACTGCCACTTTTATATGTTCGGATAGCTTACAAAATTGGATCTATAATCACGTGCTTTGGAATTATGAAAATTTGTCCATAGGCGGATACGTGGTCGACTGCCCGCAAAGGGAGCGCATGGGTTACGGGGGAGATGCCCACGCTACCAGTGAAACCGGGGTGTATAATTATGGCCTGGGGGCTTTTTATTTTAAGTGGTTACAGGATTGGAGGGATGTGCAGGGTACCAAATTCATGGAGGCATCCAACTACGGGGGGGCGGCTGATGACGGGATCCTGCCCCATACGGCACCTACCTATTGGGGCGGGGGCGGACCGCCCTGGGGAGGCATTTGCGTCACCTTACCCTGGCTCATGTATCAGCAGTACGGGGATAAAAGGATATTAGAACAGAATTTCCATCTCATTGCGCGTTGGTTGGCCTATTTGGATGCACATACCCAAAACCACCTGATGGAGCCCTTTGGGGGCGCCTGGGATTTTCTGGGCGATTGGCTTTGGCCCCATGCCGGAGTAGAAGGGATGAACAATACAAAGCCCCAGAATATTTGTTTCAATAATTGCTACCGGGTTTTCAATCTACGCACAGCCGTAAAGATTGCCACTATACTAGGGAAGACGGCTGAGGCCCAAACCTGGCAAAAAGAGGCTGATGCTTCTTCTTTGGCCATACAAGCCAAATATTATCATGCTGCCGATCATAGTTATGCGGACAGTTCCATGGATGACCTCACGGCGGCCTTGATTGCCGAGGTGCCTCCTGCTTCGTTAAGAAAGGCCGTAATGGATAGGTTGGCCAAGGAGATACGGGTGGTGAACAAAGGGCATATAGATGTGGGTATTACAGGGGGCGCTATGTTGTTTAAACTGTTGCGCGCAGAGGGTCGGGATGATTTATTGTATGCCATGACTGCTCAAACCGATTATCCGGGTTGGGGTTATATGAAGGCCAATGGCGCTACTTCCATTTGGGAAATGTGGGAGAAGGATCTTCCTGGTCACTCTTTACTGCATAGTTCCTATTTATATCCGGGTGCCTGGTATATAGATGGGGTAGGAGGGATAAGGAGAGATCCAGCGCATCCGGGATTCAGCCGTTTCATCATACGGATGCCTCAGTTGTCTGCTCAACAAGTGCAGTGGGCCTCTGCTTCCTACCAGTCGGTTTCAGGACTGATACGCAGTTCCTGGACCTATACGTCAACCGGACTTCGGTTACGCTGCACCATTCCTCCAGGAACGCATGCGTTGGTCTATGTGCCGGCTACATCCGTTGATCAGGTATACATCAGCTTTGCAGATCAACGGACTACTTATGCTTCGGTAATTGGTAAAGTGGTACACCGGGAAGGGCCCTATTTGATTTACGAAGTCCCTGCCGGGAAATATATTTTTAATGTCGAAAATAAACCAGATTAATTACTTTAGCACGCAAAATTATCAAGTTATGAAACATACTCGACGCTTGCTTGCTATCTTATGTTGTCTCTCTTTTTGTATAGGTGCGCGCGCACAAAGCATTACGGGAGATGACCTGAAACAGCAGTTTATTGCTGACTGGACCCGGGCCAAATCATATACGGACGCATATTTAAGCGCGATGCCTGCCGACAAGTATGGTTTTAAGGCCGTTGACAGCATCCGAAGCTTTGCCCAGCAAATGCTCCATCTAGCGGCTGCCAACTACTATCTGACTTTTATGGCTTCCGGTGCCACTCTTCCCCATTATGATCTTCAGAACCTGGAAAAAAGGTCAGGGGCCCAGACGCCAGATTCAGTAGCCTTTTATGTGAACGCAAGTTATGATTTTGCGCTTGCGGCCGTTAAAGCGCTGGATCCAGCTAAGTATGGTGAACCAGTGAGCATGCATGGTAACAGCGCGCCCCGTTATGTGTTGTTGATGAAAGCTTTTGAGCACCAGACCCATCATAGGGGACAGGCTACTATCTACATTCGGCTGCTGGGCATCAAGCCCCCGAATGAACAATTGTTCTAGCCCGCTCGGCCAGGCTTTTTGTTTTGAACTGGGTCTCTACTTCCTCAATGGCGGACATTAAATTATTAGGGGTGTTGGTAAGATCAGTGACTGCTTGTATGATGGTATTCCATACAGGTTTTATCTGACGTAACAACACCTCTCCTTTTTCCGTTAACTGAATGAGCCGTTTTCGTTCGTCGGTTTTATCTTTTTTGGACCGGATCAGCTTTTCCTTTTCCATTTCTTTTAGCAGGCTGATGGTAGAAGGATGTGTATAACCGATTTCAGAAGCGATCTCCACAACACTCAGGAGGGGATGTTTTGAGAGCGTATATACCACTGGAAACCATTTGGGCTCAAAATCAATTCCATGGTCCTTATAGATCTGCAAACCGTCTTTGCGTATGGTTTCGCTTAATCTTTGAAGCCTGGTGGCTAGGGCCAGAATACCGGCTTCTTCTATGCTGGTGGGCCTATTCATGATGCTGTGTATTGAGGTAATAAAACAAGGTGTCTGCCGCCATCCTGGGAAAATATACCGGCAAGTCTTCCACAGCAACCCGTGTAAATCCATTTCGCTCATAAAATCGCTGGGCGGCCTTGAGCTGGGGTACCGTTCCTAAATAAAGATGCCTGAATCCTTGGCGCCGGCTAAAATCAAGCATTTGATCAAATAGTCGCTGCGCAATGCCCCATTCCTTCCCACGGTATTCTTTTTTCACAAACATCTTACGGATAGCGCCCGTTTGATGACCAGCGTTTATGAAGGCGATCGTGCCTACCAATTGCCCGTTATCAAAGGTTCCCCAAAAACCTCCACCTCCTGTCAGATAGGATTTTTCAATATCCAGGAGGTCGGGCTGGTCCTCCAAAGTAACTGCTACGTTGAATTCGATTTGTTGAATGGGTAATATAAGGTTGATGACCTCCTGGCAATCCCCATTATTTAATGTTCTGATCTCCATATCCTGCCTTTTGGGGCAAATATATGTAGTTGACTACGTAGTTAGAAACATTTATGGAAATAAAACTGCACATTATCCTCCGGCCAGCTGGTCAAATGGGACCCAAACCCAGCCTTTAGGTTGATCTTATTGTGGTTGTGGGTGCCAGCCATGATGACCCAGGGACCATTGTCAGCCAGTTCGTCCTTGGAAATCGCTGAAGGTAGTATCAAAGCCGCATGACCTGGGGCCTTTGGATCTGGATTCTGGCAAATAGCCACCACCACGTAACCCTCATTGGCCCTTTTCTGAGCCTGCTCATACCGTGTGGCTCCTGCTATGGCTTCCCAACCCGAATCCTGGCCGGCCTGGGTTTGCAGCCATTCGTATTGCGCGTTAGCCAGTAGTACTTGTCCATGTTCCGGAGGCCGGAGGATATATATATGCAGGCGGTAGCAGGCCGCTGCCACGAAAGCACTGCAATGGGTATGAATGCCGGTGGTAGCGCCCGGTTTGTTAGGATCTCCGGTCATCCAGTCGATATGGGTTCCGGCCATCCAATGCGCTTCTACCTGCATGCCATAGTAAAAATCTTTAAGCTGCTCGCCGGCTGGTTTCAGTGGAATGACCTGGGCTTGGAGCGGTGATATGCTCAATAACGTCGCGCCCGAGAACAAGCAGGAAGCCAGGAGAATGAATTTCATATGGCCGTTTTTGTGTAAGGCTAAATTAAGAGACGCAAATCCTCTTTTTTTTTGATTTTAACGCTGTAAAGTTTATTATTACAGGTCCAAATACCATTAATTACATCAGATGAATCGGGTTGCCCCCTTATTAGCGGAAAATGATATACGAAATAGGATAGCGGAGGGGGACGAAACCGCTTTCACAGAATTGTTTGGCCATTATTACAGCATATTGCTCCCGTTTGTATCCCGGTTTACCCGCTCAGAAGCGGATGCTGAAGAGGTGCTTCAAGAGACCTTTGTAAGGGTCTGGTTATCCAGAGAACAACTTCCGGACATAGATAATCTACGTAGCTGGATTTATACCATTGCCTCCCGTCAGTGCCTGATGGTGTTAAGGGCAAACCTCAACAATAAGAAAAAAATAAACGCACTTTACCAGCAAAGTCCGACAGAACAAGTGCATGACAGCGCCAGCCTGGCAGAGATCACCCGGTTGGTTGGAGAAGCTGTGAGCCAAATGCCTTCCCAACGCCAGCGCATTTACCGCCTCAGCCGGGAAGCCGGTTTGAAGCCTCAGGCCATAGCCGCCGAATTGTCCCTTTCCGTCAGTACGGTTAAGAACGTACTGGTATTAGCCTTAAAAGAAATAAGAAGCCACCTGGCAGAATCAGGACATGTTTTTCCCCTCATCTACCTATTACTCCATTTTTTTTAAAAATTATTTAATACTTCAATAGTACGTTCCTTTCAGAGCTGCATCTTATTGTAAGCTGAAGGGAGTTAAGATTATATCGCATGTGGACAGAGCATACTCGTCAATTATTTGAACAATACATAAACGGTCAACTGACCGAAGCCCAGGCAGAGGAACTAAATAGGGTTCCTGAAGAAGAATTGCTGGCATTTATCCAAGCCCATCTCGAAGGAGGTGCGGCAGCCGTTGAGGATGGCCAGGTGGAGGCAGCCGTAATAGACCCTGAAAGAGTTCAAGACCTTGCTGAACAAATATTGGCCGTCGATAAGCGGGCCCATGCTCCTATCAAAAAAATGAGGCGTTTTGCCATCGGTTGGTTGGCCGCCGCCGTTTTGATTGGATTAGCCATTGTTTTTGGTGGGCATTTCTACAGACATTGGTTACAGGAAAAAGACCTGGACGAGCTCTCTTCCAAAAACCAGCAGCAACGTTATCATAATGACGTTGCTCCGCCCGCAGGGTCCAAAGCGATTTTAACCTTGGGCAATGGGCAAAAGGTCATTCTGGATAGTGCGGTCATTGGATTGATTAAAAAACAAGGAAATATCAATATCATCAAGTCTGATTCAGGGAAGTTAACCTATGCTTTAATATCAAATAAAACATCAGAGACCGAATACAATACCCTGGAGACAGGTAGGGGAGGGCAGACCTCCATCATTTTGGCCGATGGCACAAAAGTATGGTTGGACGCCTCCTCTTCCCTCCGGTATCCCACCTCATTTCCCGGAAAGGAAAGGAAGGTAGAGATACGGGGTCAAGCCTATTTTGAAGTGGCAAAAGATCCCTCAAAACCATTTTACGTGGATGTAAATGGGATGAGGGTTTCGGTTTTGGGTACCAGTTATAATATAAAGGCCTATGATGATGAATCCACCCGTATTGTAACCCTGGTAGCGGGTGCGGTGCGGGTAACCATGGATCAGGGTAAGACGCTGGAAATGGCGCCGGGAGATCAGGTGAAGGTAGGGGCGGCAGGAGAGATGTCTAAAGCGGCACATGCCGATGTGGATGCTGCTCTGGCTTGGAAGAATGGTTATTTTATATTCAACGGGTCAGATATGACCACGCTTCTGAAAGAAGCCTCCCGTTGGTATGATGTAGAGGTAGAGAACCGAAAAACAGCCAATCCCAGATTTTACGGAGAAGTACCCCGCAATACGCCTTTGTCTGACTTGCTTAAAGCTATGGAATTGAGCGGGAAGGTGAAGTTTAGTATTCAGGGTAACAAAATCATTGTATTACCTTAAAAAAGTAAAAATATTGCCTATGGCTTAATTAGACCTATGTAAATCCCCTGTAACAAAAAGCCGCTCCGTGTGCGAAACGAAGCGGCAAGAAAGTTCAGGCACTCAATCGTCAATCGTTCCAGGACTGCTTATTGTATCACCTAAACTCTATCAAAGTTATGCTTTTTCGAGCTCTTTGTAGCATCCCCACTTACCCGGGAATCATCAAAACATGGCGGATTATGAGAATCACCGCACTTTTAATGCTGGCAGCCTTCCTTCAGGTGAGCGCAAAGTCATTTTCCCAGAAAATAAATCTGGTGGAAAGAGACGTACCACTGGATAAGGTCTTTAAAGACATCAAAACACAGACGGGTTACACCTTTTTTTATACGGAAGAGGAGTTGGCGCATTTCCAGCCAGTAAGCTTCAGCGTAAAAGGCGCCAATCTGGAAACGGTACTGAACCGTTGTTTTGAAAACCAGGTCTATTCCTATACCATCGTTGATAAGATGGTCGTGGTCCGCCAAAGGACGGATGCTTCTGCCTCCGATCCTCAAGAGACAGCCACCTTACCTGACCCCATTAAAGTCACGGGCACTGTCTATAGTGACGCCGGCTTGGCTTTGACTGGGGTAAACGTAATGTTACAACGCACCAAAAGAGGCGTGATAACCAATGAAACCGGTGAATTTTCTATCAATGCGGAACCCGGAGACGTGCTGGTCATTTCTTATGTGGGCATGGAAGATCAAAAGATTAAGGTTTATGCCGGCATGCCCCGTTTGTCCATCACCTTGGCAAAAGGGAACAAGCTCTTGGAAGAAGTCATCGTAGAAGGCTATGGATCGGCCAAGAAAGCAACAAATGTTGTAGGTACTTTCACCACGGTCTCTGCCAAGGATATGGCTGAGAAGCCGGTGGCCGACGTGTTTGATGCCCTCCAGGGTAAAGTACCGGGACTGACCGTCCTGAGTTCTTCCGGAGAGCCTTCCTCTATGGCCTCCCTTAACCTCAACGGAGTAGGTTCCCTGACCTCGGATGTTACCCCCTTGATTGTAGTGGATGGTGTGCCTGTTCAGCAGGGTACCATCCTCAACATGAACCCGGCGGATTTTGAAAGCATGAACGTACTAAGGGACGCTTCCGCTACTGCCATTTATGGGTCCAGGGCCGCCAACGGGGTCATTTTCATTACGACCAAAAAAGGGATAGCCGGCAGGGATCAGATCCAGGTCCAGACTCAGTATGGGGCTTCAGCCCTCACGGACGTGAAGTTCTTCAATAATTTCATGAATACCGCTGAGTTGACCGGTTTCCAGGTGGCTACCGGATACTATACCCAAGGGTATGTAGACACCCTGCTTCAGAAGTATCCCAACGATACCAAATGGTATAAGTATTATTATAAGAATGCACCACCCATGTACCAGTTGAATGTGAACCTGAGTGGTGGTTCGGGCAAGACAACCTACTACGTATCGGGTTCTTATTACAACTCCGAGGGATTGGCTTATCATTCGGATTACTATCGTTATACTTTCCGTTCCAACCTGACCACCAGGGTAACGGATTGGTTTAAATTAGGCCTGAACCTTTCCGGTGGGTACAACTCTTACCAGACCAACCCCAATGGAGCCAATGACCCTGACCGTGGATTGTCTTGGTTGGCTCAGCCTTATTATACACCCATCAATCCCGCTACCCACCAACCTTACCCGACGGTGATCCCAGGATGGGGCTTCTATAATCCCAGGTATCTGGCTGACGAAAATCCCAATCCGGTCAACACGGTACAGCTGAATCCCCAGGCATTCATTGAATTTACGCCCATCAAGAACCTGGTATTCAGGTCTACGGCCGGCCTGGATTTTTATGACCAGATCAACTCCGCTATTCAGTATCCTTCCTTCCAGGGCTCTCCAGGAAACGGATCTGCCTCAGAAGGCTTTAACCGTTATGCCACAGAGGATTTCAACAATACCCTGGAGTATACCTTCCACATCAACAACGACCACCACCTCAATGCCCTCGTTGGTCAGGAGTACATCGATAACAAGTACAACGTATTCGCTGCTTCCTCCAATGGACAGTCAGATGACCGTTTGGTATTGTTAAGCGATGGACCCAACAACATCAACGCCAGCTCTGATAAGTACGAATACGCTTATATCTCTTATTTTGCCAGGGTGGAATATGACTGGAGGAATAAGTACTTCGTCAATGTTTCCGGTCGTCAGGATGCCTCCTCTTTGTTTGGGGTGAACAACCGTACGGCCACCTTTGGATCCGTAGGTTTGATGTGGCAGGCCAAGGAGGAAAACTTCCTCAAAGGCGTGCGCTGGTTGAGTGACTTAAGCATCCGCGCCAACTATGGCTCCAGTGGTAACTCTTCTATTCAGTATGATGGTAACGGCAATCCTACCAATGACTACCAGAACGCAGCCCTGGTGGGCGCCTCCCAATACAACAGCAAATCCGCCTGGTACATCAGTACCCCTGGTGACCCCAATCTGACCTGGGAAAAGGCGACCCAATTCACCTTTGGGGCCAATATCGGATTGTGGAACCGCATCCATATAGACGCGGACGTCTATAACAAGGTGACCTCTTCCATGCTGCTGGCTGTGCCCTATGCGTACACTTCGGGTTTTTCCAGTGTCACCAGTAACGTGGGTTCTCTACAGAACAGGGGTATCAATACCCATATTGACTTTGATGTATACAAATCCAAAAAATTCAATATAACCCCTTATGTTACCCTGAACTATAACTGGGAAAAGGTGACCAAACTATTCCAGGGGCTCAATTACTGGGTTGTACCCAATACGGGTGTATGCTGGGTGATCGGTAAACCTGTGACCTTCTTCTATCCCATCTGGGCTGGGGTGAATCCTCAGAATGGGGCGCCTCAATGGTATCTGCCCAATGCTGATCCCAATAAGGTGATCGATCCCCAGAGAGACAAAGGTCAGGTAACGAATAACTTTACTCCTTCTTCCCTGCAACAGAGCACCGGCACCAAAGTGAATCCTCCCTTCAAAGGTGGCTTTGGGTTGAGTGCGAACTATGGGGGTATTTACCTGGGTGTAGATTTCACATTTGTCACCGGAAAATGGATCATCAACAACGACCAGTTCTTCTACGACAATCCCAATGTATTTGCGGGATATAATCAGTCCAAAGAGGTGTTGAATTATTGGCAGAAACCAGGAGACAAGACGAATTTCCCTTCCTATGACTATCAATTTTCCCAGTTCGATTCACACTTGTTGCAGAATGCCTCTTTCATTCGCATGAAGACCTTGACCCTGGGCTATAACTTACCCAAGAGCGTCTTGCAGAAAACAAAGGCCATCAAGGGCGTAAAGATCTACTTCACAGGACGCAACCTGTTGACCTTTACCAAATACCCCGGTGTGGACCCTGAAGTGAACTCCAACCTGGAATTGGGCACCTATCCCAATACCAAACAATACGTAGGTGGTCTGGACTTTACGTTTTAACTATTGATCAAACAATCTCGAATCGTATGACTCAACATATAAAAAGAACATTAACGGGAGCTTTGGCACTGGCATTACTGGGCAGTTGCAGCAAGAATCTGCTCAATAAGACGCCTGCTGATCAGATAGCCCTTTCCGAGGCCTTTCAGAAAGCCAGTGATGCACAGAATTGGGACAATGGCTTCTATGCCTCGCTCAGGGGAAATGTCTATGGGCAGTTTTCCATCAACACCGATGTGCAGGCGGACCAGTTGAACGCCACCTTGGATTATGGCAACAATTATGGGTCTTTGCAAACCTGGACTATTAACTCGGACGATTATGCCATCAGCGGGGAATGGTCTGCCTACTATGCGGCCATCGCCAATATCAATGAGGCCTTGGCCGGATTTCCCCTCATTGTGGCTACTAATGTCGCTGATTCTGCCACTATTCAGCAGTGCACTGGGGATGCTTACCTGATGCGCGCCTTTTATTACCAGGAATTGGTGCTCCGTTGGGCCAAGGCCTATAACAGCAGTTCCGCTTCTTCCGATCCGGGTGTCCCCCTGGTGCTGAAATTCAATACACAGGAGTTACCCGCCAGGGCTACGGTACAGGCGGTCTATACCCAGATTCTCTCTGATCTGGCATCCGCCCGTGCACTCTTGGGAAATGTCCCTGGTTCCGCAGGCGCTACTAACTTTACCGTGGATGCCGTGCTGGCTCAGGAAGCCCGCACCAAGTTGTATATGGGTGACTGGGCTGGGGCGGAAGCTGCCGCTGATAGCCTGATCAGTGGGGGTAATTATCCCCTGGTGACTACCCAGACTAATTTCACCAATATGTGGGCTAAAGACCAACCCTATGAATCTATCGTGATGCTGGCGGCCAGCCAGCCCAAGGAACCGCCTGCCGGCATGGGGGTGTACCTGAATTTCAACACGGGTACGGGTGCTTTGGATCCCTTATATATCCCCTCCCAGTGGGTTATTAATATGTTTGCCCCTAGTGATTTCCGTACCGCTGCTTACTTCGTGACTGCTCCAACCATCATACAAGGAAATAGTTATACACTGACCATGGTCAATAAGTACCCCGGTAACCCAGCACTTTGGGTGGGGGCGACTTCCAACTATGAGCAGAAGCCTAAAGTCTACAGGATAGCAGAGACGTACCTGATCAGTGCAGAAGCCGCTGCCAACCAGGGTAAAACCGGTCCCGCCTTAGCGACCTTAAATGCTTTGCGGACCGCCAGAGGAATAAGCCAGTTAAGCAATAATATATCCGCGGATAGCTTAACCAATGCCATTCGGGATGAAAGGTTCAGGGAACTGGCGTTTGAGGGCTTCCGTTTGGATGACCTCAAGCGCTGGAACCTGGGCTTTACCAGGACTGATCCTCAGAATCCTAATGCGCTTGTGCCTGGAGCCAATTTCACTACGTTGTCTCAGCCCGCAGGGGCCGATAAGTTTGTGTGGGGATTGCCCACCAATGATATTACGATCAACGCCAATCTGGTGCAGAACCCAGGTTGGTAGTTGTGTATGGGTAAAGTTTAAGGGTAACCGTCCCCCGCTCATGGGGACGGTTTTTTTTATATATTTGTACTGCCTCGCCAATGAGTAAGGCAATTAATAAGCAATCAATACCTTTATGAAACCAATCCTTTATCCGACCCTGCTGGCCCTCACCATGTCCGGCATCGGAAGTCAGGCCCAGACCAAAGCTACCTGGGGTGACGAATTCAAAATGAATAAAAAAAGTACCGACCTGGCGGTATTGGCTGTGGACAAAACTGGGGAATACCTGGAAGAATCCCACGAAGAAGCCCGCATGTTCAGAGGCTACCACAAATCCTCAGAGCTGGTCAAGCTTAGCCCTCAGCTCACGGAAGTCTACCGCAATGATTTCGATAAGGAGCTCCGCGGTAAAGATTTCGAACAGTTTATGTACATCCAGGACAAGCTATGGATGTTTGCCACGGTTTATGACAAACATGAAAGGACTACTGTCTTGTTTGCAGCAGAAGTTGACAAAAACACCGGTAAGCTTGTCGATACCTGGAATATGGTCAACAAATGGCAGAAGGAAGAGAAGAACGAAGCGTTGAGATTCAGGATAAAGGCAAATGACGATAGCACAAAAATTATCCTTACGGCTACTTATGAAGGAAAAGAAACCAATCGTTATGAACTCCAGGCACTCGATCCTCAGTCATTGAAACCCATTGGACAACTCATGGGGATCAGCAATGAATTTGACCCTAAAACTTATCAGGTCGAAGACTTTGTGTACACTTCCACTGGAAATGCAGTGGTGGTGGGAAGAATTTTTGACTATCCGGATGGTGAAAAGAAGAAGGCCAAGAATCTTCAGTTCAAGAGCTATAATATTCGCATTTACGAACCCAGTGGTAAACTGATCAAAGAAATCGCCACAGATGTCGATAACAAATATTTCATGACCAGCAAATTAATGCAGGTCAAAGGAGAATTGGTCCTGGCTGCCTTCTATTGCAATGATAAGAAGCGCAAAGAAGTCAATGGAATGATTGTAGAAAGGGTAGACCCTACTAATGGCAATATCCTTATGACTACAAAAAAGGAGCTGAATGCCAGTTCCATTACCCAGATCGACGATGAAGAGGCGGATAAGAAGTCATTGAAAAAAACAGATGGGGATGATGATGACGGTCTATCTGCCAATCTTCGGTTCAATAGGTTTTATATTACTCCCGATAATGGACTGCTGATCCTGGCAGAACGTTACCATAATTGGATCGTTACCAGTACTTCCTATGGGGGTTCTATGGGAATGACCAGCACAACGACTTACGATGATTATGAGTCAGGGGATATTTATATGACCAAAATTAATACCAATGGTCAGATAGATTGGATGCACGTGCTACCCAAAAGCCAGTTTGAATCCATTATCTTGAGTTCCAGCATGGGGCCAAGCGTAGGGTTTTCCATGAGTTATTATTTCAAACCAGAATCCGGCCGTCCATTTTATAGTGGATACGGTTCCATTGCTACCCAAAACCATGTACACCTTTATTTCAATGACCGGGAAGAAAATGGAGATATTCTGGAGCCAGGACACAAGATCAAAACAATCAATAACAATTTCAACAAGACGGCCTTTTACGAGATAGACCTGGATATGACAACGGGTAAGTATACCAGGAGAATGTTATTTTCCAACAGGGATGTCCCCAACGCTATGCCCAGGTTAGGTGTAGTCCTCAATGGGACGATGTATGTAACCGGAAAGGAAGGCCGCAAAACAGCAGTCGGGAAGCTCGAAGTTAAGGAATAAGTTTTTTCTACCTATTATAAAGCGGCCGGGATTAATTCCCGGCCATTTTTTTAATAGGGCGCCCGGCAGACCGGATAGTCCATGATGCTTTTATACCCTGAATACCTACATTTGCCTCCATTGATGAGAAACTTATCCTGGCTTTCCATCCTGTTTTATGGATGCTTTTTCTGGAGTGGCCCGTTGCAAGCCCAACCTTCCCTGCCTTCCTTGCCGTTGATCCCTTATCCAACCTCTGTGGTGGTGACCGAGGGCCATTTTACCATTAATACCCAAACTTCCCTGGTATTCAAGGGGGGCGCTGGCGTCTTTACCGATGAAGAGGCCTACCTGCGTCATATGGTGGATGCTTATGTGGGTCCCTGGGCTTTGAAGACGCAACCCAAGGCCACTTCCAATTGCATCATCCTGGAAGTAGATCCCACCATCCGGGGTTCGGAAGGCTACTACTTGTCTGTGACGCCGGATCGCGTGATGCTGGCTTCCCGGACGGCAGCCGGTATGTTTTATGCCATCCAGACCCTTCGTCAACTCTTGCCTGCGGCCCTGGAAAACGACCATGGTCAAAGCCTGGAGGCGCCCTGCGTGGAAATAGAGGACGACCCCGCCTATCCTTACAGGGGCATGATGCTGGACGTGTCCAGGCATTTCTTTTCTGTGGCTTATGTGAAAAAATACATTGACATGATGGCCTTGTACAAGATGAATAAGCTCCACTTGCACCTAACCGACGACCAGGGCTGGAGGATAGAAATAAAGAAGTATCCATTGCTTACCCAGCGCAGTGCCTGGCGGAGTTTCAATAATCAGGATTCTGCTTGCATGAAATTGGCTGCCACGACAGGTAACCCGGATTTCAAGATTGATCCGGCGCATATACGTGGCGGTCAGTATGGTGGTTTTTACACCCAGGAGCAAATGAAGGACATCATTCGCTATGCTGCCTCCAGGCATATAGAAATCATACCCGAAATCGACATGCCGGGTCATATGATGGCGGCCATCCTGCAATATCCCTGGTTGACTTGCGAGCCTGTCCCCTCTGGAAACAGAGATGGGTTTTCAGTGCCCATATGCCCTTGTAAGGACACGGTTTTTCAGTTTGCCATGAATGTTTTTGGGGAGATCGCTAATTTATTCCCATCCAAGTACATCCACATAGGCGGAGATGAAGTCGAAAAAAGTGATTGGAAAAAATCCCCCATGGTGCAACGTTTCATGGCCCAGCAACATATTCCGACGGAGGATAGTTTACAGAGTTTTTTCACCGGATATATGCAACGCTTTTTTCAGTCCAGGGGAAAAACTTTGGTTGGATGGGACGAAATCGTCCAGGGTGGCATAGATTCCTCCGCCGTAGTCATGTTCTGGAGACCCTGGGCCCGTGACGCCCCGCGTAAGGCCGCGGCCAACGGAAATAAGGTGATTATGAGTCCTGACGGACCATTCTACTTTGATGCCTGGCCTGACAGGAACTCCCTTTCTTCTGTCTATCATTACAATCCTACGGATTCCCTCTACAGGATGAGTGCTTCCCAGGCCCAGAACATCATCGGCGTGCAGGCCAACCTCTGGACGGAAAGGGTCCCTACGGAGGACAGGGCCGATTACTTAATCATGCCTCGGTTGACGGCCTTAGCAGAACTGGGCTGGACCCATAAGGACCTGTTTGATTCTTATATGGTCCGGATGAACCAACAGTACGAACGCCTCGATAGGTTGCACATCAATTACCGTTTACCTGACCTTCCTGAAGTAGCGGAGAGAAGGGTATTCATCGATACCGATTCTTTTATGATGGCTGCGCCTTCCGGCAGGCTTACTTTGCGTTACACGACCGATGGCTCCTGGCCTAACGCGCACTCACCGGTGCTCACCCAACCCATATCGATTGTGAAGAGTTGTAAGGTGAACCTCGCGGCCTTTACCGCCTCTGGGCGAAGGGGGGATATTCAAACGATTTCCTTTGACCGACAGAGCTATGCGGTTTCTGCTTCTCCCGTTTTGCAACCGGGATTGGCAGTGAATCTCTACAGGGGTGAATTTCCACTGACCACCAAGATGAACGGTAAGGGAGACAGCAGCATGGTGCTCTCTTCCGTTGGCATTCCTTCCGGTATGCCGGATACTGGATTTGGTCTACAGTTCCGGGGCTTTATTCAGGTTCCGGAAACCGGGATCTATAGCTTCTTTTTGACTTCTGACGATGGTAGTGTTTTGAAAATAGGAGATAGGCTGGTGGTGGATAACGATGGTTATCATTCCGCCCGGGAGAAAAGTGGACAGGTAGCCCTGCAAAAGGGGGCACATCCGTTCCTGCTGGATTATATGGATGGGGGAGGGGGCAATGCCCTGCACCTGACTTATAGTTTACATAATAGTGCGCCCCAGGCGGTTCCGTCAGATTGGTTCGGCCGATAGCCCTTAGACCGCCAACTTACAGATCTGTAAAATATTTATAATCAATAACTTGATCCCCTGGCCTTCTCGTCAGGGGCTTTTTATATGCTCGCCTATTGTAAGTAAATAAACGTTTACTTATATTTGAACCACGTCGGCGCCCTGTCGCCACCTTAGCATTATGAGACCCAAAAACCTCGAAAAAGAAGCTTCCATCCGGGAGAAAGCCCTGGCCATCATCAGTGAAGAGGGCTTAGAGAACCTGAGCATGCAAAAGCTGGCCAAGGCAGCAGGTGTGTCGCCAAGGACCATTTACATCAAGTATAAAGACAAGGACGATTTCCTGATCAAACTATTTGTGGATGAGGTGTTGAGTTCATATGAAAAGGCCGTCCTGCATGGTTTTTCCGGAAGCATGTCTTTGGACCTCGGCATTAAATGTCTCTGGTCCAACACCTGGTATTATTTCATGGAGCACCGGGAAGCCTTTGCCCTTATGCAGTATGGAAGGTCCTCTCCCTTACTCAATCGGGCATTCAGGGAAAGGAATATAGAGGAAGGCATGTTCTTCAGGCCTGTGCACAAGTGGGTAGCAACGTTGGGTGAGAAAGGTGTCATCAGAGATATGCCTATGCCTGCCTTTAGGGCCCTGACGTTTGCCCCATTGCTAGACCTGATCCAGGAACATTTTGAACACCCAGCGGTCATCACGGAAGACTTATTCCGGACTTGCTGCCAAACATTAATAAAAGGATTACAACTATGATAAAGATCGCCATTATCGGAGGAGGCCCCAGCGGATTGACCCTGGCCAGGCTGCTACAAATGAAAGGATTCGAGGTACATGTGTATGAAAGGGATCAGAACAGGCAAGTTCGGGTTCAGGGGGCTACCCTGGACCTGCACCAGGAATCCGGCCTGGCAGCTTTACAGGAAGCGGGACTCATGGATGCTTTTAAGCAGCACTACCGGCCCGGCGCAGATAAGACTTGCGTGGTAGACAAGAAGGGAACCGTCGTCCATGATGAACCCATCAATACTGGATTCCTGGAAGGAGAACGCTTCCGTCCGGAAATAGACCGAGGACCCCTGAGGGATATTTTATTGGATTCCTTACAACCTGGAACGGTGGTATGGAATAGTCGTTTTGTAGGTATGGAACCTACTGCCCTCGGATGGATGCTTGCGTTTGAAAATGCCGCTTCGGTGTACGCCGATATTGTCATTGGTGCGGATGGCGCAAACTCCAAAGTGCGTCCCTATCTCACGGATATTAAGCCCTTTTATGCCGGTATCATGGGTATAGAAGGAAGCGTGTATAATGCAGCAACTGTTGTGCCCGCCATCGGCCATTTACTTAAAGGGGGAAAGATTTTTGCACTGGGGGATTCCAAAAGCTTGATCGTTAGTTCCAAGGGCGATGGAAGCCTCGTATTTTATGCGGGCTTTGCCGCTCCCGAAAATTGGGTCTCGGCTACGGGTATAGATCTAAATTCATCGGCCTATGTGAAAGCCTGGTTTGCGGATGAATTTAAAGGCTGGGGCCCAATTTGGGATACCTTGTTCGATCAGGCTAAACCGCCTTATGTGCTCAGGCCCCAGTACTGTTATCCTTTAGACCAGCAATGGACCAGTAAACCCAACCTGACGCTGGTGGGAGATGCAGCGCACCTTATGCCCTTTTACGCAGGGGAAGGGGTGAATATGGCTATGCTGGACGCGTTGGAGCTAGCGCGGGCGTTGAGCGGCGCTGCTGGTTCGGATGCTGCCGCTGCTTCTTCGAACGCCGCCGCTGGTTCTGGTGCCGCTGTTGATTCCTCGGCCGCCGCCGCTGCCATTGCGGCCTTTGAGCGCCAAATGCTTGCCCGGGCTTCCGCCATGGCTTCTGAAACCCTGGAGCAAATGGCCATTATGCATAGTCCCAAGGGACTGGACCATTTGGTGAAGTTGTTTACCATTAATCATGAAGACGCTGGCGCTCAATCTCAAAGGCGCAGTGGCTAAGGTCTTGGGGTAATGGCCCCCTGAAGCCGATGGAATGCTTGGGCTAGGGCAAGCGTAAGCGCAGGGCTATGTTCACTTCATAATTCCTTATTACTAGACCTGGCTATATTTCGTTCTTTTACGAAGTCTCCTGGCCCGTAAACCAACATAGCCATGCTTAAAAACTACTTCCGTCTCCTTTTCAGGAACTTCCTGAAAAGGAAAGTCTATTCCGCCATTAACTTGCTGGGGCTTGCAACGGGTATTGCCGTTCTCTCGGGTACGAAACATTTTGAGGAAAAACATGTGGTGTTCGCTGATTCCAACTTCTTTGAGATCTTTCAGGGACAAGCGGTGGCAGGAGATCCCAAAACAGCCATGCACAGCGCCAATACCCTGGTGTTGAATGAAAGTACTGCCATTAAGTATTTTGGATCTGCTGAAAAGGCCATTGGACAAACCCTGAATTTCGAAGGAAATAAGGATTATAAAGTGCAGGGAGTCGTGAAAGACTGGCCTGAAAAAGCCCATCTCCAATGGGATCTGTTGTGTTCTACTTTAAATTTTGGAGATATTAATGAACCGAATTTTTACGATTTAAATTATTTCACCTATCTGGTACTGAAGGATCATGCGGATGCTAAGGCCCTGGAGGCCAAGCTTCCAGAGAAGTAGGGGCTCGTAAGGTATTGGGTTCTGAAAAGCGCCAGTTGATCTCTCAGTTTTTGGCCGAATCCATATTATTCAGTTTTGTCAGCACCTTGCTGGCCGTAGGGATTACGTACCTGCTGACTCCTACACTGAACCACCTTACCGGTGGTAATGTTCAATTTCATTGGCTGTTCCAGCCTTTGACCCTGTTGGGTATTTTGGGATTTGCCGCAATGGTAGGTATAATAGCTGGCCTGTATCCTGCACTGGTTCTGTATTCTTTCGAACCCATCTTGGTCCTTAAGGGTCGTATGAAGTCCTCAAAAGCTGGGCTGGCCCTGCGCAATGGCCTGGTGGTATTTCAGTTTTCCATTTCCATCATACTGATCACCTGTACATTGATCATTTATAAGCAAATGAGTTTTGTGATGGGGGATCAACTGGGCTTTAAGAAGGATCATATTTTGAGCATTGGCTCTGTATGGCATCTACAGCAACATATGAATACCTTCATGGAGGAGGTGAAGGCGATGCCGGGAGTTGAAGCGAGCGCTCTGGGCCAAATGCCAGGCAGCCACGGATTACCTATCTGTTCCATGAACTCCATAGGAAATAATGCGGCCCGCACAGAAAAGACCATTTACGTGGGAGACGAGTATGCCCGACTATTGGGCCTGGAGCTGAAGCAGGGTCGTTTTTTTTCCAAAGATTTTCCCACAGATTCATTTGCCCTAGTGCTGAATGAAAAGGCAGTCAAAGACTTCGGTCTGACAAATCCCATTGGAGCCAGGATTACCTGCAATGAACTCAATTTTAATCCCTGGCCCTATGATTCTTCCGCTCCCAAAACCGTCTATACCGTTATCGGAGTAATAAAGGATTATCATTATCAATCGCTGCACAAGGAAATTTCTCCTTTGGTCATGGCCAATGCGGCCAAATTCGGATCCGGCATTTTTTCGATCAGCGTGAAGGGGTAACAGTTGGAGAATGTACAGCAAAAGATAGCGCAACGCTGGGCTCAGTACGATCCTGATCATACCATCAGGATGATAAGCAAGGTGTTAGGCGCTGATTCCACCAATATTCTTTTCCTGCTTTCGGGAAGCTTCCTCCGTCTGATCCTGATCGCCATGCTGATTGCACTGAAGGCTGCGGTATCTAATCCCATCAAGAGTCTGAAGGTAGAATAGCCTAAGTGAACTTAACGAAGTAATTATCCAGCAAAGCCGCCAGCGCTTGAGGCTTTTCCTCAGAAGGGAAGTGCCCGCATTGTTCCATTACTTCTCCGCTTGTGTGAAGTGCAATAGGGCTGAACTGTTCCATAACGGTACGCCCTCTGGATGAAATGCCCCCAACCCCCAATATGGGCACTTTCAAATGCCTGGAAGGAAACAGGAAGGGTTCGGTTTGTTCCATCGTCTTGAAGATAGCCCTGTATACGCCTAAGGCGCCATTAACGCCTTCAATTCCATTGAAAGACCGCAGGTACTCCGTTACAGACTCTTCAGGAATGCCTTTTTGTCCAAAGGTGTTGTATTTGTAAAACCAGGTCAGGAACTCCCTTTCCCTGCCCACAATCAGTCGATCCGCTACTTCAGGAGCAAGCGCAAGCTTCCACCACCATAGTCTGCCGGTTGAAGCCGTCTCCGGATTGAAGGCATGATTTTGCATGAGCGCATCCCTGGTGATCAGCGGTTCTTCAATGTAAGCCAGGGCCTTTATTTCTTCAGGATAGTGGGCTGCATAAAGCAGCGCAGCCGGAGCGCCCATGTCGTGAGCCGCAATGTATACGGGTTCATGCGAGAGGTGTTGCACAATAGCCCTGAAGTCTTCAGCCAGGGTTAATCCATCGTAACCTTCAGCTGGTTTATCAGAGTCTCCATAGCCCCGCATGTCCGGAGCAATGACCAAATATTTTTCTGAGAGAATGCTCATTACTTCCCTCCAGCAATACCAGGTTTCACAGAATCCATGCCAAAGCAGTAGGGGAGAGCCGGAACCGGCAGTAACATAATGGAGGCGGACACCGTTAACTGTCGTGTATTGGTGGGAGAAAGAATCGATTGGCGTTTTCATGACTACACTAATTTACTCAGAATTTCCCTAATTTGGGTCTCTTATTTACTTTAACCCATGCAGACGCACCTTCCCGCTTTTCGACTGACTTGTGCATTCGCCTTGAGCCTCTTGTTGGCTCAAGCTTATGCTCAACAATCACCCAACCCCATTACCGTTCCTGATGGATCAAAATTGATTTTGCATGCATTTGCCCGAGGCGTACAAACCTATGTTTGTGTTTTCGACTCCAAAGACTCTACAAAGTATGTCTGGTCATTATTTGAGCCCAAAGCAAACCTATATTCAAAGGATAATTACCGCCAGCAAATAGGCAAGCACTATTACAACCCCGAACACCAACCCGTTTGGGAAAGCACCGATGGTTCCATTATTACCGGCGCAAGGGTGCAGCAAATGCCTTCTCCAGATACCTCAGCCATTGCATGGTTATTGCTGAAGACCATCGATGCTACCGGATATGGACCCTTGAGATCCACTTTGTATATCCAACGAACCAATACCAAAGGTGGAAAAGCGCCTTATACCGGCGCCACCAAGGAGCACCTGGGCGAATCTATTTCTGTTCCTTATACGGCTGAGTATTGGTTTTACGGGGAGAAATAGTCATACATGAAATCCCTCAGGTTCGAAGAATCCATTCTCATTGACGCTACCCCTGAACAGGTTTTCGACTACACCCAGGATTATCATCAGCGCCTGCGTTGGGATACCTTTTTGCAGGCAGCAGATCTCATCGATGGGGCGACGGCTGCTGGCATCGGCGTTAGGGTATACTGTGTCGCACGGAACGGGCTTGGTATGGTGACTCAGTACGTTTCCTTTAGAAGACCGGAAGTCACTGCCATTCAAATGACCAAAGGCCCATTTTTGTTCAGCACTTTCCAGGGTTCCTGGCGATTTAAAAAGGAAGGCAGACAGACAAAGGTTATTTTTCTCTATTCCTTTACCCTAAGATTCCCTTTTAACCTGGCTTCTGGTTGGATATTGCATATACTGCGACGCAATGTCCGTCAACGGTTGAAAGATCTGAAACGAATAATGACGGGTTAGTATTGTTCGCATCCCGCACACATTGGAATCAAACAGCGTTTCGATGTATGATGTTTCCTCAGAGCGTCGAAGCTCCCAAAGCCGCAGTAGATGTTATTTATTCATGCAATGTAATGGAAACATCCTCCACGAGCACATCCCGGATATAACCCTTAAAGGAATGGGTGCTATCACCAATACGTTGCAGGGGGAAAACAAGTGTCTGGACTTTAGTAATGGAATCTTTCACTCCGGGAAAGCCAATGCGCGCTTCATTCAAACGTTGGATCAGGGAATCATTCACGTAAAGAGCGGTGCCCAAATGGTCGCCTGTAATCGTGATTTTAGTCCATTGCGCTGGCGGAACAGCATAATCAAACTGATAATCGTATCCTTCCCTGGAGAAGCCTAGTTGGTTACTGCCGCCTTGTCTGAGTTTGACCTTGGCATGGGGAGAGGAGAATAGTACTGCATCGGGTTGGTTATCCTTTTCCGGCCATATGCTAAAGGTTACTTTATAATCATATCCAATTTCTGAATAAGGGATAGGGGAGTAGCTTTTGCCGGGCACCAAATGCAGCCCTTTGGGTTGCTGGGGGCCTGCAAAACTTTTTTGGTAGACTACTCCATTTTTGGATGGCAGTTTGGCCCTCATATTGTACCCTGGAGATTCCCCTAAATGTTTTGCGCCAGCCGAAAAAGTAGCATAAGTGAGGGAGGAGTCCGTTCCCCTCCACATCTTTTGGGCGAGTACCTGCATGGCAGGAAATACGCGATCATGCACATCTTTTTCTGTAATACCGTTGCCTACTATATCATTCCAGACAGCAAAGGAACCACCGAGTATCTGTGGATCCCCTTTTTCAAAGCGCACATCACCAACTTGAATGGGTTCCCATTTGTTGAATAATTCTTGCAGGTCCAGATAATCATAATAATATCCAGCAGCGGGTACGATATAGAGCCATCCGTCGGGTGTAGAAATGATGCGGTAGCCCAGCTTTTTCATGGCTACCGGATCAGCATAACCGTTATACCATACATTCATGGTAACGCCTTGCACTTTAACCGGTGTTTTTCCCTGGGCATGCGTAAGCGCGCCCCAGACCCGGGCTGATTTCCCATAGCTTTCCACCAGTCGGATATAGTGATCGGTAAATGCCCTGAAGGACTCTGAAGCTTCCTTGGCATACTCATCTGTTCCAATATGGACTTCCTGGCCCGTAAACACTGGATTAGGACCTGAAAGGTATTCGCTGAATACACTATCTATCACTTGATAAGTAACCGGATTGTCTAAATCAAGATGATCCATACCATATTTTTTGGAGCCGATCTCAGGACGCAGGTGTGTAAAAGCCAGCGCATGCGCGGGTACATCAATCTCCGGTACGATGTTAACACCATAGGACCTGGCCAGGGCTTGTAGGTCGCGGAATTCCTGTTTGGTGTAAAAGCCATCTCTGGCCGTCAGGGAAGGGTAGGTATCACTTTGAAGGCGGAAGGCGGCGTATGTAGAATCCCAGTTGTTGTGAAAGTATTTTTTAAAGCCGTTGTCATTTAAGTGGATATGGAAATCATTGAGCTTATAGTAGGATAACAGCTTTACATATTGTTGTAAAAAATCCAGGGTAAAAAACTTGCGCCCGTCATCCAACACAAAACCCCGGATGGCATAGGCCGGTGCATCTTCTGCGGAGCCGCATGGAAAATGGTCATGCAGGTTGTCCTGCTGAAGTACTTGTAGTAAGGTACGGGTGGCCCAAAATACACCTTTGGTCCTGGGTGCAAGTATTTGCAGTTGATGTGCCGATGCGATGAGCTGATAGCCTTCAGGGCCGAGGGCTCCGACCGGTCCGGTGACGGCGGCCAAGGCGCTGTCTCCTGCCGGTCCGTTTCCAACTGTCAACGAACGCGCTTCCGGTTCCAGACGTAAAAATACATCTCCAGGTTGAGGTTGGCCAGCCCTTACCGAAACGGTCATCCATGTACGAAGGTCTTGTTGGAGTACTTTGGCAATAGGCGCTAAACTATCCGCCTGGGATGGGTTATATACGATGGAGGCGTTTTGCTCCAGGATGAACACTCCTTGACCGCCCTTCCAATGTGACAATGCTGGTATGACAAAGGGTGGGGGATTAGACTGCTGGGCCCGGAGGGCAAAGGGGAGCATACCGGCAAGTAGAAATAGGAGTGTCCGCATCCTACTAAAGGTGCAGGAAATTATTGAAAACGCACCTGGACAAACGGTTGCACGAAATAGTTATCTTTGGTTATGCAGCCTTCTTTTGACGAGACCATAACCCAGTGGATTGATTTTCTTGATCAATATACCATAGATCAACTGCTGGAGGAGCCTGAACCACAGAGCTGGTCAATGGGCCAGGTGTATATCCATTTGTTGGATAATAGCCGCCGGCAACTGGATCAAGCCAAAGCAAGTTTAGCTTCTGGTACAGACAAAGAAAGGGAGATGTATGAAGAGGCTAAGGTAATGTTTGCCCTCGGTAGTTTTCCAAACAAACAAATCCAGGGACCCTTCACCGGTGTGTTTATGCACATGAGGCATCACCTGCATCAAAAGAAACGAATAGACGAAGCCCTAGCCCGCCACCAGGGTCGCTAACTTTTCAAACGTCCTGCCCCATCCGTATTGATAATCGTGCGCAGATTCCGGACTGAGGCTGCTATGGGTAAAGTACATTTTAGTACCCTGGTCATCCTCTGACAATTCCACTACAACATAAGACGTATACCCTGGTTCACTTACCCAATGAAAATCATACTTCAGATAAGTCATAGGTACTATTTCCAGGTAAGTGCCATAGTTGGTATGCATTTCTCCATCTGAGTTCTCAAAGGTAAATTCGTATTCGCCCCCCACTTTTAAATTAATGCTGGCCTTCAGGCCTTTTCCATTGGGGTCAGATCCAATCCATTTCAACATGGTTTCGGGATCCGTCCAGGCTTTCCAGATCGTAGCAACCGGAACAGGAAAAGAAAGTTCAAAGTTGACTTCGTGTAGGTTCATGGCTGGCTATTGTGCGGGCAATATACTAAAGGGCCGCCATTTCCGGCGACCCTTGTTGCACAAAACCAACATCCTACTTACTAATGAACTCCAGTATATCCTTTCTGACCTTTGGCCCCTCTACCATATAAAATCCATGGGCCCCTTCCGGATATACTTTTAAAGTACCGTTGGGCAGGAGATCCAGGCTCTTTTTGGACGTGAGGTGAAGTGGCGCACTCATATCCAGGGCCCCGTGCAGCAAAAGGACGGGTATCTGTATCGTTTTGATTTCTTCCCTTTGGTCACTGTTGATACAAGTATAGAACATGCTATAGGCGGCAAAGGGTGAAGCAGACATGGTGATGTTCACGCCCCATTCCAGGAGTGCTTTGGATACAGGCAATTCGGCTTTAGGACCTGCAAAAAATGGGTGGGCTAAATTTTGAACATAACCTGCTCTATCGGCACGAATCTGTCCCAACAACTCAATGAAAATCGCCGGATCTATTCCATCGGGATTATCCTGTGTTTGAATCGCGAAAGGTGTAGTTGGTGCCGTCCATACACTGCGGACCACCCTGCCGGTGTTAAAGCGGGAAAGATACCGGGCAGCAACACCACATCCCAGGGAATGCCCAACCAAAGTGACCTCATGCAGGTCCAGGTGTTCGATCAGGTCCCGGAGGTCCTGGGCTAGTGTGGTATAATCGTATCCATCCACGGGTTTGTCCGAGCGATCGCAGCCCCTTTGATCATAGACAATAACGCGTACTCCTTGCTGAGGCAGTTCATTGATGACCGATTCCCAGGAATCTGAGCTGATGCACCAGCCATGGACAAAAACAATGGGAGCACCTTTTCCTAGATCCTGATAAAATAACTGGGTACCGTCTGCTGTTTGTAAGTAAGACATAGTGTTTGTTTTTTGATACCTCAAAGCTCGGTGTAAGCCATGGTTCAGGTGTTAGTATAATACGACATTGATTTATCATTTTGCGCCAATTCGATTTTCGACTTATATTTGGATATGAATTACCGAGTCGTCAGAGCATTGCTGGCCTATCTGGCCGAAAGGGACATTTCTCCCGGATACCTATGCCGGTTGGTGGGCATCAAACAGGCAGAACTGGATCAGGAGGTATTTATGCCTGCCATTCAGGTAAATCAGCTTTGGGCCAATGCCATAGCCTTATCGGGGGATGAACACCTCGGTCTTCACTTTGGAGAATATATGCAGTTGGCAGCCCTGGGTATAATAGGGCAGGTCTTGCAATCCAGCCGTACGGTAGGGGAAGCGCTGCGCCATGCAGCAGAACGGGTAGGGACATTGATTGATTTTTTTACCATGGAAGTAGAAGTAGGATCCAGGAATAAGATTAAGCTATGTTTTTATCCCAATACTTCTTTACAGCAGAGTTGCCCAATAGCCTTTTCCCAAGTAATTGACCTGTGCATGGTATTTACCTTGCATGAGATGGACGGATTGGTTTGGAAAAAGATTCAACCGGACCTGGTTCGTATGCCCTTTAAAAAGGTGGTGCACGTTGAGGAGTATTACCGCCTGTTTCGCACGGAGCATATCGTTCACGGCACTGAATATTGCATCGTATTGGATGGGGGTTATAAGGACCTTCCGTTGATCTCGGCTAATTTTGAATTGCAAAAGCTGTTATTGGAGAAGCTACAACAGGAAGGGCCCAAACCTCAAACCTTCTCTCAGAAGATTGAATACCATTTGATGCGTAATGCCTATCTGGGTATTCCCAGCTTGGAAGATATGGCTGCCAACCTGCATACGAGCGCCCGTAGCTTGCAAAGGAAATTACAACAAGAGGGCGGAAGCTATCAGCAACTGGCTTTGAACTGTAAGAAGCAACTGGCCCAGCATTTTTTAAGTGCGGGAACTTATCCAGTAAAGGAGGTTTCCTATTTATTGGGATTTGAAGAATTTTCTTCTTTTTCCAGAGCCTTCAAACAGTGGACTGGTAAGAGTCCGGTTGATTATCAGCGCACCTGCAAACAGGCGGTTTAACAAAGAATATATAGGTAGGAGTTGCATACGTACGAAATATTTCCTAGGTTTGATGTAAACTCCTTACCATGAGATTATTTCTATATGCACTTCTAATGGCAGGCATGTGGGGTGGGACCCCGCCCGCCAGTCAAGTGGAGTCTATCGCCCGACCAGCGCAGGTCGGAGACCTACGTCATTCCCTGGACAGTCTGTTCCAAGCCACGCTAAAGGATCCTGATTTGCACTTCAACGGCATTTTTGTGGTGGTGGATCACGGACAAATCATCTATCAGAATCAAACTGGCTATGCCAATGTCGAGACCAAAGCGTTGATAGACGAGCATACCAAATTCTCCCTGGCCTCTCTGTCTAAAGTCTTTACCGCCTTGGCTGCGTTGCAATTGGTGGATCAAGGCAAAATTAAACTGGACGACCCCCTAAAAAAGTATATACCAGATTTTCCCTATCCAGCCATCACCATATGGCAACTGTTGACCCATACATCGGGTCTGCCGGACATGCCTATATTTCAGGCATATGCCAAAGAAGGTATGGCCCTGACCGTTAATGATCTGATACCCGCCCTTAATCTAAGCGGATCTTTGGTGTCTCCATCCGGAACAGCTTGGAATTATTCCAGCATAGGCATTGGGCTTCTGGCTTTACTGGTAGAGAAAGTTTCCAGTATGCCTTTCCCTGTTTACGTCAAACAACACATTTGCACGCCAGCCCATATGACAGACTCCTTCGTGGATGATCCCAATAGAAGTGGCAATAATGGACCCTCCAAGGAGATTGCCATTGGATATAACCCTCCCCAGTCCGGGGCTTTTACAGCCCAGGATGAAGATGTTTTTCACCCTGATAATCCATTTCAAACTATTGTGGGGCCAGGGTTAATGGTTAGTACTGCTGCCGATATGATCCGTTTCGATCAGGCGTTGTATTCAGGTGTGCTGTTAAGCCCTGCACTTACTAAAGAAATGTTTACGCCTGCACATTATACGGATGGGAAACCCGTTTGTTTAGAACATGCGCCCATCTTCCAGGGTTTAGGGTGGGGGATTGACATGGATTCAACCAACGGAGAGGTCGTTTCCCATAATGGAGGAGCTCCCAGTATTGCCACCATCTTTTTACGAAATCTGGACAGCCATACGGCTGTTATCCTACTGGAGAATACAGGCAACAGGGCGGTTTTCTCTTTGGGGGTCAATGCAATGAACCTTTTGAATGGAAAGCCATTCCTCAAGGGTCGCTAGGATGAAATATTTTCCGCTTTGCTGATCGCGCCATCCCGGAAATGGAAAACAACTCGGTAATGGACGTCGGATATGGGGAGCCCCGGGGACAATGCAGAATGCCTAAACCAGAACACCCACCTGGAAAGGTGGGCGTTTTAGTATAATGATTCACTTAACCGATAAAGACTAGTGTGTATCGACGAAGAGTCGGAAGTACAAAGCTTTTCTTAAAGAGATATAAGCAGCCTTGAGATCAGCTTCGGCCTGACCTTTGTGGCCACCAAAATCATCTGGTGCATTGTGTAGTGCATTCATTGCTTTTTCAATGTCGTGCATGGATTTGGCAATGTTGGGATGTTTTGCTTCTTCAGCTTGCATAGCGGACAGTTCTTGGGGAGCAGGAGGACGATTGCCGGTGATAACGTCGATGCTGATACGGATCTGCGCAAAGGAGGCTACGGAAATGAGCATGATAAGGGCGCAAAAAAGCAAACCTTTTTTCATAGTTGTAGATTTTAAAGTTTAGGTCGCCAAGATAGTCGTTTTGCCCACAGTGCAAAAAGGGATTAAAAGAAATTAATCCTTACTGATATAGCTTCACAGGAGATATCAAAATCATTTTGATAATTTTGCTGTCACCCAATTAATTTATAACCCACACCCCGGATATTGAGTATTTCAACGGAGGGATCACCTTTTAAATGCTTGCGCAATTTGGTGACAAATACGTCCATTGTTCTACCATGGAAAAAACTATCGTCTCCCCAAAGCGCCAGCAACGCCTGCTTTCGCTCCAGGATATTGTTTTTATGCTGACTAAGCAGTCTGAGCAGCTCTGTTTCCTTATGCGATAATTTTATTTCCTTTCCATCCGGCAACTGAAGGGTTTGTTTGTAGGGAATGAAACAGGTGTTTCCCAACACAACAGACGCTTTTTCCGCTACCGGGTCCTTTTTCCGGTTCAATAATTCTTTGATCCTCCACTGGAGTTCTTCCAGGCTGAAAGGCTTGCGCAGGTAATCGTTTCCTCCGCTCTGATAGCCCGTCACCAAATCCTGGGTACTGGACCTGGCTGTTAAAAACAATATCGGTACAACCGACCCCTGGGCCCTGATTTGGGTACTTAGGGTAAAACCATCCGTAAGCGGTAACATCACATCTATGATGCAGCAATCGAAAGGCTGCCCACAAAATAGGGTATAGGCTTTCGTTCCATCTATGGCATGCGTCACCTGGTAGCCTGTTTGTTCCAGGCTGTCCTGAACCACCCTGGCCAGGGCTACCTCATCCTCCACCAAAAGTATATGGCTCATAGTGGTAATTGTATGATAAAAACACTTCCCTGACCTACATTGTCTATGACGCTCACCTTCCCCTGATGTTCCTTGACGATTTGAGCCACCTGGCTCAGACCCAAGCCATATCCCTTTACATTGTGCCGGTTGCCCTGAGGCACCCGAAAGAAACGATCGAAAATAGGTGATTTGTACTCCGTAGGTATTCCCATTCCGTTATCGGCTACGCGCACTTCTGCACCTGTTGGCTGAACCGTGATGTCTATGCGGATGTGTGCAGGGGCCTCGCTATACTTAAGGGCGTTGTCCAGGATGTTTTTAAATGCAATGCCCAGACGCGCTGCGTCTCCGCTCACCATTATTTCTGAGTTGTTGAACTCCAGGGTTGCCTTCTTTTGATCCATCAAGGGTTGGATGTCGGTGAGCGTTTGTTTCATCAAGGCACTCAGAGATACAGGCTCCGGAGTGCCTGCGGTGCTTCCACCTGCTGCGCCCAGTATCTGATCGATCAGACACTCCAATTTACCGGCTTGCCCCCGGATGATATCCAGGTACTCGGATTGTCTTTCAGGCGAATGACTAAACGTTTGGAGTGCCTCCGCTGTCACCTGAATAGACGTTACAGGTGTAGCCAGTTCGTGTGTAACGTTGTGCATAAAATCATCTTTGAGCCGGTTAAGCTTTTCCTGGGACAGAAGGATCCGGGCAGTATACACAAAGCACCAAATGCTGATGATGATTAAGAGAAGAGAAGTAAGGATCACCCATTTCATGGTTTTGACATAATACGTTTGGGGATGGGTAAAACCTGCGTATACAGGAGCCTGCGGACCGAAATCCCTTAGATTGGTTTTCACTGGCCGGGTGAGGAATTCACCTTTGACTGGCTTAGGATTGAGCGAAAAGCTTTCATGGATTCCCTTTTGGCTCAGAGCAATCCTGAGCAACGAATCCAATCTGGAAGGTTGCGTATGACTAAGGGAATATGTTTTTTCTAAACTATCTCCTAACAGCTGTGTATAATAATACACGATCCCCGCTTTCAAGTCCTTTTTCACAACGTGTTCCGAAAAGGTATTGATGAAAAACATCCTGGCCTCCGGGGTGATATGATTTAATCGCTCCTTGAACTCCACAAAACCCATACTGACCGGACGCCCAGCCCCATGGGATTCTCTGAAATGAAATACGGTTGAGCTGTCTCTGGATAGATGGTCGGCGGTAATGGTGATCAAGGCCGTATCCGATAACCACTTTTTGAATTGCCCGGTAATTTCCTCCCTTCTAATGTCCTGCTCCTGAGACACGGCCGTTTCCAAGGCCTCATTGACATCGTGATCGAAAGCCTTAACCGTATGCTGGTAATTCTGGACGTTCCAGAACAATTGCAATCCGACTATGCAAACTACACAGACGCACATCAAAGTAATGATCAGCGAAATCTTACGTTTCATCGACTTAAATGTACGATCCTCCGCCCCAAGCTTGACGGCCGTTAACACTAATTAACCCTGATTTACCTGGGTTAACTACATCTGCGCTTCGCTTTGGAGAGTTTTATGGTATGAAAAAACACATCCTACTACTTGGCTTATTACTGGCCTTTGCGGCCACCGCGATTCCCTCGCCTGCGTCTCTCGCGATTCCCGTGCCTATACCGCTCGCGATTCCATCGCCTGCGCCAGCGGACCTTGCTTACTTGTCAGGGCGTCTCGCAGCCTTATTCGGTCCCGTGTTCCCCGCCGATACCGGGTCCTTGACCGACCTTTCTGTACCTTTAATCCTGAATGCCCCTGTCAGGTCCATACATTTGAAAGACCTGAAAGGTAAGGTCGTAATGCTGGACTTTTGGGGAACCTTTTGTGGAGCTTGTATAGAGGCCATGCCCCATCTTCAGCATTTGCAGGATAGTTTCCCAGGCCAGCTTCAAATCATCACTTTATCTGAAGAGACGCCTACCCGGATAGCCCAGTTTTTAAAAGTAAAACCGTCGAATCTTTGGTTTGGCATAGACACGAATGGAGCCATCCGAAACCTGTTCCCCTATCAGATCATTCCTCATGATATCCTCATAGGTCCCGATGGACAATTCATTGCGGCCACCAACCCGGAAGCCATCACGAGTTTAGTAATAGATAGCCTGCTTCAAGGCTTGGCTGTTCATTTGCCGCCCAAAGAAGACAGGATCATGGACCCGGAAAAGCTGATTAATGAAACTTTCGTGGCGGCGGATACGGTACAAAGCCGGTTTTTGATACAAGGTGAAATCAAAGGTGCAGGATCAATGAGTTCTACCTGGTTAATGGACTCGGTGTTTAAGGGGCGCAGGATTACTTGTATTAACCTGAATCTAGGGCTGCTCTATATGTTGGCAAATGGAGGCTATTCCTTCTCTCGGACGATAGACAGTACGGCCGTAGCCGCGCCCACAGCCACGGTCGCGCCCACAGACGTGGCCGCGCCGACAGCCACGGCCAAGCCTGCCACCGGTCGCTCCGCTGCGCAGGCGCGTTACACCCTGGACCTCATCGTGCCCCACCCGCAGGATCTGCTGCCTACGCTCCTTGAGCGGCTCTCCGAACGCTTCGACGTGCAGGCCAGGATCGTGCCCATGGAAAAGGACGCCTATGTGCTCAAAATTATTGATCAGGATAAGTTTAATGCCATCCCCCGAAACCAGGACGGAAAGAAAACCTATTCCGTCATGCACGGTGAGGTCAATCAAAAAAACATGACCATGAAAGATTTTGCACAGGTTATGGAAGATTACGGTGTTGGTAAACCAACCATAGACGAGACGCATAACCTGGAAAGATTAGATATCCAATTTAGCTGGCGTCCGGAGGATCCTTCCTCTCTATTCGAATCCTTACAGGCATTGGGATTGAGCCTAACCAAAGAAAGGAGAATCATCCCTGTTTTGGTGTTGTATAAGGGTTAAAAGAGTATCTTTAATGATGTCCTACCGTTCACTTGCTTTATGGCTCCTGCTAATCAGTCCCGTATTGACCTCCTGGGCCCAGGGCTCCAGCCCGGCCAATCGCCCCAAGTCTAGTTCGGCCGCTCGACCCGATTCGGTCACTTTGACAATGACGGCTGCCGGTAATTTTGCCGTTCCCGCCGTCATTAATCATGAGGATACCGTATTGCTCATGGTGCATACCGCCGAATCAGGCGTAACCCTTACAGAAGATGCGACCAAACGATTACACAGCTTGCATTTCTCGGGGGCGGATAGCGTAGAAAGCTGGGGCGGCAAGGGAAATACCTCCCGGTACAGCCAAAACAATTCGATGCAGATGGGAACGCTTGCCTGGGATAAACTATTGGTATGGGAAGACATCAACTCAGGTAAAGGAACGGATGGTAAGTTTGGATTAGACCTATTCAAGGGAAAAACCGTGGAAGTCGACTTCAATAAGGGGCTACTATTCGTGAATGCCAACCTGGCTGACACCATTGGTTATGAACGCCACGCCTTAAAAGTCCAGCGGACAAATATGTTTATCGAAGCAACCTGTGTAGTAGGGGACAGCACGTATTCAAACTGGTATCTGATTCATACGGGCTACGCGGGCTCTTTGCTGCTGGATGACACCTTTGTTAACACTCACTCCCTGGATACAAAACTCCATATCACGGAAGAAAAAGAGCTCAAAGATTCCTATGGACATGTGTTAAAAGTACAAAAGGCCATTTTGCCAAGTTTTATGCTGGGTAAAGCTGTCTTGAAGGACGTCTCGGTCGGGTTTTTTCACGGAGCCATAGGCCGGCAAAAAATGAGTATACTGGGCGCCGATGTCCTCAAACGATTTAATTTCATCCTTTCTGGAGACAGAAACTGGATTTATTTAAAACCCAACGGGACTAGTTAGTCTCAGAATCTTGAGTATATTAGTGTTTATTCAGAACGCTATTATGCCACTGTTTCCGTATCAAGAACTGACCTTAGATAGCCCGTTACCCCTTTCAGAGGTTAGCCAACGACTCATGCGTCAAGCTAATCCAGCGGTAATGGGATCTTACTCCTTGCTTTTCCCCAACCAGGTTTTAAACGGAAAAATTACCGATAAGGGCTTTGTACTGATTCCTAAAGTTGGATACCGTTCCATTGGCACAGCGCCTGCCATACATGGAGATTGGATAGCCCAGGATGGTAAAATCCTGATCCGCCTTCGGATCCAGGCCCAGAAGGATGGGATTTATTGGACGAAATTGTTTTTCCTGCTCACTTGTGGATTGTTTTTGATTTGTGTAGCTCTTCAATTAAGGGATTATATGCATGATGGGAAAAACAACGGTTATCTAGCCCTTTGTCTTCCCTGGATCATCCTGGCTACATTGTGTTACGCCCAGATCTGGGCATATTTTAAAGCAGAGGGATCCAAAGCCAAGGCCAACCTGGCACTGCTATGGGAAACAAAGAACACAACCAACATATGATCAACTCATGTAGATTGCCGCTGCTGCTACTCATTGGACTGTTTGCCTCCCTGGGCGCCCAAGCGCAATCCTTTCAGATTCCAGATTCCCTCCCCAAAACCAAAGCGGACTTCGTAAACTCAGAAAGCGCAGTTATTAAAATAGTGGACTGGTACGAAAGTACACCACTGGATATGCAACAAAACCAAAGAAAGTCTGCCGGTGCTTACCTGCTGTCCTGGATCAGCAATTCCCCGACAGTCACCGTTAACCTGAACGCTAAAGTGGTCCCGATGACCAAAAAGAACCCGGAGTTACTCGTTGGGTTTATGGGGGGCTGGGCCCGCTATAGTCTTCAGAATAACTACTCCAAGAACGTGATACAATGTAATATGGCCGGCATCCGGTGCATGGTAAAAATGTATATGTCCAATCTGGACCATGGTATGAAACGCAATAAGGACATTGAAAATCTCGAAGCCTTGGATCAAAACGGAGGCCTGGAAGATTACGTGGTTAAGCAGTTGACTTCGTAAATTGTGAACCAGTTACCAATTAATCAAGCAACCTATGTTGGAAAATAAAAATGCCATAGTATATGGAGCCGGTGGCTCCCTGGGTGCCACCGTAGCTAAAGCATTTGCTTCAGCAGGAGCCCGTGTGTTTTTGACCGGAAGATCTACGGAATCTTTGCAAACGGTAGCGACGGAGATTCGCGGCGCCGGCGGGTGGGCTGAAGTGGCAGTCGTCGACGGATATGACCAGCAAGCCATTGAAAATCATTTGGATCAGGTGCATACTTCCTATGGTCCTATAGATATCTCTTTCAATGCCGTAGGGCTGGATGTGCTCCAAAATGTACCCTTGATAGAGATGCAGGCAGATGAGTACCTGGTACCTGTAGAGAATTTCCTGAGGACACGTTTTCTGACGGCCACTGCCGCAGGTCGTATCATGAAAGACCAGGGGTTTGGGGTTATATTGTTTCTGACGGCTACACCCGGTGGGATAGGGTATCCCTATACGGGAGGCTTTGCGGCCGCCTGTGCAGCAGTGGAGAACTTATCTGCTAACCTGGCGGCAGAACTGGGTATATATGGGATAAGGGTGGTCACCATTCGCTCCGGAGGCTCTCCTGATTCCAGGGTGTTTCAAGAGGCGGTACAACAAATGCCGGAAGAGATGGCGGTCGTATTGGGCGCTATTGAAGACGATACTATGCTCAAGCGTATGCCCCTGATGGAAGAAATTGCCAACGTGGCTTTATTTCTTGCCTCTTACATGGCCTCCGCCATTACAGGTGTAACCATTGATGTAACCGCGGGCACGACAGCCGGGCTGAATTATAGGACAGGCCGGAATGCTACTACCTTTGGTAAGGATCCCCGGTCATGAGCCCATGGACGCTCGCGACTATGGGGTAAGCTCCGTGTATTAATGATCGAAGCGCCCATTCATGCTATCAGTATGAGAGTAACCCTCCTTTTTTTCCTCTGTATTTGCCTGATGCTGTCCGGTTGCCGGCAGGAGTCCACGACTTCCTCCAAGTCCATAGTGGACCTTGATACTGCCCATCATACCTTTGGCATTAAAGCTGATGATCCTGAGATTAGGGCTGCCATCCAGAAAGCTCAAGATTTATTTCCCCGCTTTGACAGCGCATTTTTGGGTGGAAGGGTCGATAAGAAAGAGACCATGATCAAGGTGAAGTACCGGGATGATGATAAGGTAGAGTATATGTGGGTCGGAAATTTATTTAAGGTTGATGGCCAGTATTGGGGAGTGCTGCTAGATAGCCCCAGGGTTGTGAAAGGCCTCAAGAAAAGGGATACAGTAGTCATTCAGGACAAAGATATTGCCGATTGGATATACAAGGTAGACTCTACCCACTATGGTGGATACACCCAGCGGGTAATCTTGAACAGGCTCACCCCGGCGCAAAAAGCCCGCATGGATACGGCCACGGTCTGGAAATTCGCGGACTAGGCCGCGTGCGCAAACCGCCGCGTGCGCAAACCGTGCCGCGTAGGCGCCGGCCGCCCTCAAAAATGCGCTTGGCCCTTAGCGAGCTTACGCTTAATGCGACTCAGGTGCACCGTGCTCACCCCCAGGTAAGAAGCAATATAGTGTTGTGGTATTCGCTGGATAATATGGGGCTTTTCCTTCAATAAATATTGATACCGTTCTTCGGGACTATCCTTGAGTACCGACACAAACTCATTGAGGTAATGTAATTGGCGTTTTGCGGTCAATTGCAGGATGGTGAGCAGGAAATGGGGTTCTTTATCCAAATCTGACAACAACTGCATAAAATGCTCCCTATGCAGTAATTGCAATAGGCAAGGCTCTATGGACTCAATGGTGAAAGGGCTGGGTACATGGTTGATGAAGCTGTCAAAGGAAGCCAGGCCATCACCCTCAAAGAAGAATTGGGCCGTCTTGTCTTCTCCGTCCTTGTCAAAATAGGCGCGAAGACAACCCTTTTCTATGTAGATATAATGCTGGGATTTTTTGCCTTCCTCCAACAGGCAGGCTTTAGCAGGTACCTCAAGGCGCTCCTGGAGGGGCAGATACTTGTCTAGGTAGGAATGAAGCGCCGGGTACTTAGCCAGGAATTGGAACAGCATGGCGATTGTTTTTTCCCCACTCATACAACTGCGTCAATACACCGACCAGGGAATGTCCCTTATCGGTCAGTTGGTATTCAATGATTTTAGGGGGTGTATCCACGATGGCCGTCCTGGAGATCACTCCATCCTGTTCCAGTTCTTTGAGTTGCAGGGTAAGCACCCTTTCTGAGGCGGGGGGAATAGCCCGTTTCAACTCGCTGTAGCGCAGCGGCTGTTTCACCAACCGGTCAATAATAAGGGCTGTCCATCTTCCGCCCATGACCGATAAAGTGTAAGATATAGGACACAATACCATGAGCTGCTTAAGGTTCTGGGTATTGGTAGAGGATGTTTTTCGCATACGTTAAAGATACGAACAATCTTTTCCGTTCTTGTAGGGGCCAGGGATTCGGGTCAACTTTGCTTAAAAATCAGCGTATGCTACAGGAAACATTCTGGGCTTATGAGGTAGGAAAAGGAAAGAGCCTTTCTGGTTGGAGTTTGATCACCAGACCTATTCCGAAACCAGGACCCAAGGAGGTACTCGTAAAAATGAAGGCAGCTGCCTTTAATTTCCGGGACATCTACACCATCGAAATGGGTTTGTATCCTTTGCCCGTAAAGGAACAACTAGTCCCGCTGGCAGATGGGGCAGGGGAGGTGGTTGCCATAGGCGAGTCGGTAGATAACGTTAAGGTAGGGGAGCGGGTAAGCATGGTTATGTTTCCGGATTGGGTGGATGGGCCATTTAACATGGACGTTTCACCTCAACTCGGAGGATCGCAGATGAGGTCATTAATTATGCGGAAAGGCCGGACTGGCATAAAGATGTCCTGGCCCTTACAAACGGAGAAGGGGCCCAACATGTCATTGAAGTTGTCGGAGCAGGTACCTTGGCCAGGTCCATTCAATCCCTGCATTATACGGGGGAGTTAAATATGGTGGGATGGTTAGATAAGGAGAAACCCTTATTGGATGTGAATGTCATGGCAGGAAAAGTTTTTTCCCTCAGAAGAATAGCTGCGGGACACCGCAGGCATCATATGGAAATGTGCAAAGCCGCAGGTTTCCACAAGCTCAAACCAGTCATAGGCCGGGTATTCCCCTTTGAAAAAGCTAAAGAAGCTTATGCCTATTACCAGGAAGGAAAGTACCTGGGAAAGGTAGTGGTGAAGATGGATTAAGTGCAGGTCGCTGCCTGACTAGGAATGGGTTGCTCCATATGTTCTTTTACCCAAACCTTTATGGTGTCCAAAACTGGCATACGGGTTCAATAATTTTCATGGACTCAGGGTCTATTCCTCCAATGGATGGATCAAGGGAAAACTCATCCTTTCTGTCAATGAGTACTGCCCCAAGGTAGGCATTGTTTACCAGCATTTCATGTATGAGAAATTTCCGACACTTCCTTCAACATGACCTAGGAAGTAAGCGGAGATGGCCTCACGTGGAAGCTGGGAGACTCCCTGGTCTTTACGCGGAGCTGAGAAGCTGACCCGGAATCAGTAAGTTAACCCGGAGAAAGCAAGTTTGTCTGAAGTTAGCAAGTTTCGGATTGTCTACCTCTGAAGGGATAGGTAATTTAGTACCTGGATAGTCAATTATGAGCGATCAAAGCGTCAACTATTACAGGATTGAAAAAGCCATTGGCTACATCACGGAAAGTTTCAAGGAGCAACCCGACCTGGATGATATTGCCCGTAAGGTCTTTATGAGCCCTTTCCACTTTCAGCGGATGTTTACCGATTGGGTGGGGATAAGTCCCAAAAAATTCCTGCAATACCTTACGCTGGACCACTTGAAATCCCAGATCAAACAAACCTCAAACATGGTAGAAGCTGCTGATATGGTGGGACTATCCAGCCAGTCCAGGGTACATGACCTGTTTGTGAAAATCGAAGGAGTCAGTCCCCAACAGTATAAAACCCAAGGAAAAGACCTGGAGATATTTTACGGGTATCATGCCTCGCCATTTGGACTTTGTTTTATTGCCGTGGCCGAAAAGGGGGTATGTGCACTCAAATTTATTGATGAAGAAAGAAGCCGGGATGAATATGAGCTATTTTCCCACCGGTGGCCCTCCGCCACCCTCATTCATAAACCAAGTTTCACACAGCCATACATTAAAAAGATCTTTCAGCCCATGGAAAGCAATGAGTCCCTGAGCCTATTGGTAAGGGGAACTGACTTTCAAATCAAAGTCTGGGAGGCGTTGGTTAATATACCCTTCGGCTCCTTGACTTCTTTTCAACAAATCGCCGGTGTTATCGGCCATCCCCAGGCTGCCAGGGCAGTGGGCTCCGCCGTAGGCGCCAATACGATCCTCTACCTGATCCCTTGTCATAGGGTGATTTCGACAGATGGCAGCATGGGCCATTATCACTACGGCAAAGTCCGCAAGATGGCCATGATCGGTTGGGAAAGCGCATTAGTCAATGCTTCGCAATAGTCAACTTTTCATATGGAAGCTTTAATCATTATTGATGCCCAGAATGAATTTTCTGCGGATGGTAAGAGGCCTGTGCCTGATTTTGAACAGGTGATAGCCGTAATCGGTCAACACGTTTCCCACTTTAGGGCTAAGGGCAAGCCCATTGCCTGGGTCAGGCATTTTAATAAGCCTGAAGAATCGCCGGCCTTTGTTCCTGGTAGTTGGGGGGCTGAGTTTTATCCTGGCTTTGGGCCGGCTGGTGAACCTGGGCGCCTTGGTACCGAGACGGCGGGTGCGGACCCCCAAATTGCGCCCGAGGCAGAATTTCAAAAGAATGTCTACGGCGCCTTCACCGGCTCTGCCATAGGATGCTGGCTGGACAAACTCAGTGTCAACGAAGTATTGATTACTGGATTTTACACCCATGGCTGCGTTTCCACTACTGCCAGGGAAGCCATTATGCGTGAATGGAAAGTCGTATTGGATATCAATGCTACCGGGACCTGCGCCCTTGACCATGATTGGTTGGGCAAATTAAGCGCGGAAAAAGTGAAGGAAAGCGCCTTGTTGCAACTCTACAATATGGGCGCTTCCCTCAAACGGACCATCGTTGCTCAAAGGTCTCCAGAGGCTTTATAAATGCCCCGCTCCATAGTGATACCTAAACGACTGAGCATGGCCGGCATGTTAAACCCTTCCTTCTGATAGGCTTCCTGAACGCATTTTTTGGCCTGATCGATGGAGGCCTGGTCCTTCCATATGGCAACGGTGATGCAGGTCATATCACCCTGGTCATCCGTGTGCGCATACGCTTCGTCCCGGATGAATCCTGGGAGGGCCCTTAGTATGGCTCTATTGTGGCGCACCCTTTCCTCAAATTCCTGTATGCCGGCTGCGGGCACGTGGAACTTATCGATAAACGTAAGGGCGTTTTGGCCTCCTCCTATGGGTGTAGTTACCGTACCCAGGGATTGGAGAAAGCCCAGCCTGTCCGTTTGGACCTGGGCTTGATCGATTTTTCCGTTCGTTAAGTGAAACAGCCCCATGCCATCGTTACTAATGGTTTTACCAATTTCAGATATTCCCCGGTATGGAGTAGCCTGAGTTCCCGTCCAGGTCCATTGAACAAAGACATTATTCCCTTCGGCTATTATGGACTTGATTTCATAGTGAATGTTGGGAAACGAGGTTAACAATGGAGTAAGGCTTTCCATAAATCCGTTAAAACCTGATTCGCCTTCAGGGCCCTTAAAGTCAGCTGACACAATCGAGGGTAAAATGGAGGTGTCTTTGTGGTTTAGTAGTTGTTCGAAGAAACTCCTGACGACTGCCTTGTTGGACTGGATGCTTTGAATCTGTGCGATGTTTGACATGGCTGATGTGTTTTGATTAATAAAAAATAGGAGCATAAATGCCTGCCAGGTAAATAGGGATGACATTGGTTTTATTTTTACACAAAACTAAAAGGGGAGCGTCAGGGGGAATTGTAAAAATTCAGTGATCTGTGGGCCTGCGGCCAGAAATGCGAGCAGGCTCCCGCCCGAAACGTGTGAACCGAGCCGCGGCTTACCAGAGCTGAACCGACTTAAAAAATTGAGAGGGTGTCTGACCTGTAAATAAGCGGAAGTCCTTAATGAAATGAGATTGGTCAAAGTAACCTGCCTCATAAGAAGCTTCCGTCAGAGAGGAAGCGTGGGGATATTGCTTGATGAGTTGTTGGAGCCGGATGATAGAGGCAAACTGCCGAGGGGTGGATCCGATACGGGCCCTGAACCGCTTTTCAAAAGCATCCTGACTCAGGTAGACGGATTGGGCGAGGTCTTTCATCCGCACCAGGCCTTGGGAGGCATTGATTTGTTGAAGCACGTGGGATATCGCCTGGTCTGGTTGAGGTTCTTTAAGATGCTTCAGCAGAAATGCTTCCAGTTGCTCAATACGCAAAACATGATTGGACGCCAAGGCCAGTTTTTCTAATACTTCCAATAAGGATGGGGTGGGAAAAACATGTGCCGCATCCACACTCAACCCAAATAATTCGTTTGCCCTGACTTGTGAGAAGGCTGTAATACCTCCTTCCTTAAAGGTGACCAAAAGATTCGAAGCCCCTTTATGATAAGTCACCTGTCTGGCGGATTTTCTCAGACCGGACAAAACAATAGCAGGAAGCAGGGCCGTCTGATCGTTTTCCATGATCATGATGTTCCCCTGGTAACGAAAAGAAAGTACGATGCCTACATTAGGAAGGATGGTATTGCTGAAATCCTGCTCGCTTTCAATCAAGGTGTATTCCTTGATGAAAGGGGCTAACGGAGCTGTTGGATGGAACTTCTGTAAAATCATAACGGGACAGCCTTAAGGTTGATATTCTTTCTGTATTCAGAGGGGCTGACGCCTTTATGTTTTTTAAACATGCGGTTCATGTGGCTTTCGTCCGTAAAGTTGAGTTCGTTTACGATTTCATTGATGCGCATATTGGTATGGCCCAACCGGGCTTCTACCAGTTTCAGCTTATAGTTGGTAATGTATTGCTGCAAGGACTCGCCCGCGTGCTTCCTGAAATAGCGGCCCAGGTAATCCTTAGAAATACCAAAGGTATCACTGATGCGTTCTACCCTGAGTCGTTCCGGCTCGTAAATGTTTTCCTGAATGTAACGGATGATCTGCATAATGGCTTCCAAGGAAGCTTCGTTGATTTTCTCCGGAAGCTTCATGGAAATATTTCTGGCGACCAGCGTAATCATGGTATTGACCAACTGACGGATCAGTTCCTGATGGTAAGGCTCCTGATTTAAGTGTTCCCGGATAATGGTTTCTATCAGGGTTTTTACCAGGGGTTTGTCTCCCTGGTTATAGAGGATGCTTCCAGGTTGATGGCTGGCATGCTGAAGTATATACTCCATTTGCTGAACCCATATACCATCCCCGGCCCCATTTTCCTTTAAGGCATTGATGTACTTATTTCCAAAACGGAGGAAAAAGAATTGGGTCCGGGTTTGGACCTCGAAAGCATGGCAATCCGCAGGGGTTAACAGAAACAAATGGCCTTTTTCATAGGGGAATTTGTTTTTATTGATGCATTGCATACCCGTTCCGGCAAGGATATACACCAACTCGAAGAAGTTATGCTTATGGTCCTTCAGGGGGCATTCATCTACCTCCTTATATACAATCTCAAAGGACTGGTATAGATTCTGGTTCATATACCTAAAGTTACCTTATTTGTACAGGGGGAAGCTCCATTTTCTGTACAATTTTGTTATATCATTTAATGACACGCAATTATGAAAGCAATTATTTTAAAGGCCTTTGGCGAAGTTTCCGTGTTCAGGGAAACCGTTGTATCAGTTCCTGAAATAGAAGACAATGAGGTGCTTATAAAAGTTCATGCGCGCAGGTGTTGCCCTAGCGGGCATCTTTAAAGACAAAAAGCCCATCATTTTGGGTTGGGACCTATCCGGAGAAGTTACCAAAATCGGGAGTGCCGTGCATCAATTTAAAGAAGGTGATAACGTAGTCTATTCCAGTGGTAAGGACATGAAAGTAATAGCAGATTGGCTGGGCAAAGGCATCATCAAGTCCTATGTGTCTGCTGTTTTTCCCTTAAATCAAATGGGTGCAGCCCATACAAGTTTGGAAAGCGGTAGCACCGTTGGTAAAATTGTATTGACCGTGTAATTCAGCATCAATCTTTTTAGTCCATAACAAAGAAATGTTTTCCGCTTCCGGACTATGGGAACTTTTATGTCGGGTGGAGCCCCTTCCCAAAGGTGAGGATGTTCCCATCAGGGTCCCTGATCGCAAAGTCCCGCATATCGTAGGGCCTGTCTTCGGGTTCGTCAATGATGTCAGCTCCTTTGGCTTTTATCTCCTGGAAGTACTCATCCACTTCATCGCAAAAAGCATATATCTGACCTTGCCCCACCGCCCTTTTAAGGCCCCCCTGGTTAGGGCCTGACAAAAAGATGAGGAGGTGGCCCATTTCCAGACCTGCATATTCTCCGTATTGGAAGACCTTCTTTAAGCCCAATACTTCGGTGTAAAAGGTGAGCGATTTATCCAGATGACTGACATGAAAGACGGTGGCGCAACTATCGGTGGTCATAAGTAGTAATTTACGGCTAAGAAGATAGGGTAGTATATGCTGAAGGCGCAACGCCGGTCCAACGCTTAAAACTCCTGGAAAAATTACTCAGGTCATTAAAGCCCAGCATCATGGAAACTTCCTTAATGGGGTAGGAGCCGGATTGGATGTAGCCTATAGCCATGGTCCTGCGAATTTCGTCTACCATGGCATCGAAAGTAGTGCCCTCCTCTTTTAATTTTCGTTGGAGGGTTCTAACGCTCATGTTGAAATTGCCGGCTGCGTCTTCCAGGGATATAATGCCCAGATAAGCATTGCGCATCATATAGTCCCTCACCCGTGCCTTCAGGTTTTTGAGTGGTGACAAGTTTTCAACCGGCTTCATGAAGTCTTTGAGCAAGACTTGCTGGAGCTTATAGTTGGCGGTGATGATGGGCTCGTTCCAGTAGGCTATGTCGAAAGTGATAGCCACGTCCGTTTCTGCCGAAATGGCCGCGCACCTGAACACGCGCTCATATTGATTAAGGTCATCAGGCTTGCGCCAATAAGCAACGCGCAATGGTTTTATTTTCCTAATCAATAAGCCATCCAGTTCATGGATCAGAAAAACGATGAGCAGATCCAGGGTCTGATGGTAGGCGGGGTGTTCCTTCCACTGTGTATCTGTAGGATGAAAGTGCACCGTAAAGTCAGAAACGCTTTTGGTCAGGCTTACGTCAAATGTGGTGGTAATGGCAGACACCAAAGAAAAGGAAAGCTCCAGGGCTGAACCTACCGTAGCACTGGTTTTGATGACTTCTCCTACTACCCCCAAAGCAGATAGTTGCAGGGCTTCTCCGAAGTGTAATCCAAAGAGTGGATCATTGCTCAGGCGTATGCATTCTGTCCAGATATGACCGATTTGTTCGGCTGTGATGGGTATGCTATCGTCGTAAAGGGTTTTCCAATCGACGCTGGCCGACTGGAATATGCGCTCAGCAGGCAGATCTCGCTCTGCCGCATAAGCCAGCAAACAAAGCATCAGTCTCTTAGAATGGTTCATACGCTATACGCCACTGATTGTCCTTAAACGACAACCGAATGGCATCTAAAGATAACCAATAGGAGCCAATGTCTTCAGACCTTTGGATCATAAAATCATATGGTATGCCATACTTCACATCGAAAGACGACACATCGCTTTATTACACGGATTGGGGAAAGGGACAGCCCTTGGTGTTTGTCCATGCTTTGGCCATGAATCTGACCTTTTGGGACTATACGATCCCCTTCCTGAATGCCCAAGGTTACAGGTGCGTAGCTTATGACCAACGGGGGCATGGAAAGTCTGATGAACCAGGTAAAGGATATGACCTGGATACTTTGGCGGAAGACCTGCATAGTTTGCTCAGACACCTGAACCTTAAGGACGTGATCCTTATTGGTCACAGCATTGGCGGAATGGAAATCATACGCTATCATACCTTATTTGGAAAGGAAGGTCTTGTCTCCAAGTTGGTGCTAATCGGCACGCCGGATTGCCTGATGCAACAGCCCGATCATCCGATGGGATGGACCCCTGAACTTTTGGAAACAGGTCTCGCCAGAATTGCCAATGATTACCCGAAATGGTGGGAGGAGAATATAGACGCGTTTTATTTGCCTGAAGTATTCAATGTATCTGAAGGCATCAAGTCCTGGACAAGGATGATCATGTTTCAGACGCGCTTAGGCATTATACTGGACCTCAACCGTAAGGCCTTTCATACGGACGCCCGAAAGGAAGTTCGCCAGATTAAGCTGCCCACTTTGGTCATGCATGGAGATAAGGATGCCTCGATTCCTTTCTGGTGTGGTGAGTCTATTGCCGGAGCGATTCCCTCCTCCATCTTTAAAGCCTATCCTGGAGCTGCTCATGGGATGATTATCTCTATAAAAGAACAGATTAATAAAGACCTCCTTGCGTTTATTCAAATGCCCATTGCCCTTGAAGGAACTAGAAAACATGCGTTGACGTCCAATATGAGTTAGACCAAATTAATATGGAAATCCTTTGCATCTGCAAGGGATTTTCTTTAGGTTGTGTCCCTTAACTCTTTTTATGTCTATGCGATCTTGCCTCTTGCTATGTAGTCTCCTGCTCACTTCCCTTGCCTGGGGACAAACCGATACCACGGTTCATTCAACAGATTCCACTTCCCGGAACCTAAGCCGGAAAGAAGAAAGAAAGTATCAGGACAGCCTGATTAAAAACATGGCTCCCATCCAGGATAAAGCCATTGTCTACGTTGTTCGCAGGGGCTTTGTAGGCGCTGCCATACCTTTCCGTTTGGATTGTGACAGCATCAACATCGGCTGGATAGGATCGGGAACCTTTTTGTATACCATTCTGGATCCTGGATTTCATACATTCAAGGCCCAGTCTGAAAATGAATTTACCCTGCCCATGACCTTGGAGCCGGGAAAGATTTACTACCTGGACGAGCCTGCACGCATGGGTGTAATGTATGCAGAAACCAAGCTCAAAGTCCTCGATGAAAAGGATGGACGAAAGTCGCTGGAAAAATGCCACTTAAGTAAACACAACCGTTATCCAAAGGTGTTGTTGGTAAAAGATACGGGGACGAGTCCTTCGGATAATTGACAGCATTCCATTTATTCCGCAAGTTCCGGGTCGGGCCCCAGGTTGACAGAAGATAACTTTGTACAAATGGGACAAATGATTCATCAAGTTGACCTGGGGCAGGATGCCCGTCTCCATACTACAATAGACGCCAGTCTCCAAGCCTTGGATTGGGCATCGATCCGCACCAGTCTGCACGACAACGGTTTTGTACAAGTGTCGGAGGTACTCGACCAGGAGCAATGCGCGCAACTACGACAAGCCTATGAAGCGCCTACGCGCTACCGGAAGACCATTTCAATGGAACGTTACCGCTTTGGTATGGGAGAATATAAATATTTCAGTTATCCCTTACCGGAATTGATCATCCAGCTCAGGGAGCAGGTGTATGCCCAGATAGCGCCCGTGGCCAATCAATGGATGGCTGAACTTAACCTGGATACCCGATTTCCGCCGAGGCACCAAGAAATGAAACAGCGCTGCCATGACGCTGGCCAAACCAAGCCTACGGTATTGATCCTTAAATATGGGCCCGGTGGATTCAATACGATGCATCAGGATTTATACGGGGAAGTATTTTTCCCTATGCAATTGGTGTTCATGCTCGACCAGGTTGGACCAGATTATACCGGAGGGGAGTTTGTGCTCACCGAGCAAATACCGAGAGCCCAGACCAAAGCCAATGTGCTAACCCCAGGCAGGGGAGATATGTTGATATTTACCACTAACTTTCGGCCTGTAAAAGGTTCCAGGGGCTATTACCGGGTGAATATGAAGCATGGGGTAAGCCCCGTTCATACAGGTTCCAGACACAGCCTGGGAATCATTTTTCACGACGCGCAGCGTTAAACGGCGCTTACCCGGGCAGGGCCGACCTGATGGCTGGGGAGAGCCGACTTGATATGAATAACCCATGATTGATCTATTTACATCATATGGATCCAACCTACTTCCTTACGATGGGGAAGTGTACTATCATGGTCGTTTCCTGAATGATCCCGGTCATTATCTGAAATTACTGCTGGATACCGTTCCCTGGAAAAACGATGAAATACGCATTATGGGAACCATCAAGCAGGCCAGGCGCATGGTAGCCTGGTATGGAGACAGCGCCTTTTCCTATACCTATTCCGGGGTGGAGAGAACGGCCTTTCCCTGGTCTGAGGACCTGATGCAATTGAAGGAAGCCGTAGAAGATAAACTGGAAGAAACCTTCAACGCTTGTCTGTTAAACCTATACCATGATGGTTCAGAAGGCATGGGTTGGCATAGTGACAACGAAGACATGCTGGTGGCAGGTGGCGCTATTGCTTCGGTAAGCCTGGGTGCAGAAAGGAGATTCTCCCTGAAGCATAAAAGGACAAAAGAAACGATATCCGTCAAATTGGAACATGGAAGTTTATTGGTGATGAAAGGGGAGACACAGGCAAACTGGTTGCATAGCCTGCCTGTGTCAACGGTTATCCATCAGCCCAGGGTGAATCTGACCTTCAGAAAGATGAAGGGGGTTATGGAAGGTGGGCAATGATCAGTTTATAACCCGCTTCATTGGGGTGTAATCCATCTCCCCGTTCGTAACGTTTATCCAGTTGCCCGGAGCTATCGGCCACCAAAGAGGCTACATCGAAATATGTAAATCCATCAATGGAGGCCCTGACCTTCAGGAGTTGGTTGGCTTCAAGGGCGAGGGCGTTCTTCCCTGCAACTTCTGGGAAGTCCTTTTTGCAGTTATCGTTGGTTGGAAGGATGCTCCAAACATAGACCTTCGTTCCTGGGGACTTAACGTGAAGATATTGGACCATGGAGGAGATATTGCCTACGATGAGATCCACCGGCACTTCCTGGCCCATATCATTGATGCCGGCTTCGATGAATACTTTCGCTGGTTTTAAATCGATGACCTGCTGAAGGCGGTCCAACATGCCAAAGGTATTGTCTGCGGCAACCCCACGATTGTACACGTTGGATGCGTTAAGCAATTTGGACCATGGACCAAATTCGGTTATGCTGTTCCCCAGAAATACGATTCCTCCTTTTTGAGCGGGCTCTGCCGCAAATTGTTTTACCCTTTCCTGGTAATGATCCGGAATGTAGCGCACGGTATCGTACCGTTGATAAGTAGAGGGCTTATCGACTAAAGGCTCCTTTAAGGTAGTCACATGAATCAGTTTCAGTTTCCATCCTGAAGGGGTTTTACGAAATGCCGCCGTTTCGATAAAGTCCAAGGCAAATTTAATGCTATCGCTCAGGACGAAATCAGCATGGTTGTGATAAGTGCCATAACCTACCTGTAAGTCGCCATCACTATGGACTTCCGATAGGGTGAATGTAACGCTGAAAGGTTTATGGAATTGGATGTTCTTATATACACTATCGTTATTCCAGATCTTTCCATCTTCATAGAGGACAAAATCGCTGGTAGTGACGCTTGCCATTTGGGTAAAGCGCTGGGTAGAAATGCCATTAAAATAAGTCAGGAGCAAGTTTCGGAAAGTTATCGAGTCGGGCGTAGGGTCCGGGGCCACATGGCCCGTTGTGCATGCGGTCGCCGCTACAAGGGTCCCCACTACAGGGGTCGCCGCTACAAGGGTTCCCACTACAGGAGTCGCCGCCGTCAGCGTCAGTAAAAGTAATATAGTCTTCATAAATGTTAATCTTGCTGTAATTTATACGCCCACGGATTGGGAGATTGTGCCAAAATGCTCAAATTTACCGCATATGTATTTCACGCGGTTGCCAGACCCCACAGATCCCGGTTTTGACCCACAGGCGCATTACCGCCGTTTTAAGCAGGAGAACATTATTTTCAATGCTTCCAGCAGTTTTAGTTATTGCCATGAGCATGTGGGTTGTCTTTCCCTGAAAGTGTTATTCAAAGGGGAAGAAACCTATACCGTAGACCATCAAAGATTGACGTTGAGACCGGGCCAGTTTCTGGTACTCAACAATGACCAGACCTATTCTTCTCATATTCAAAAGGGCGACCAAACTAAAATCTTGTCTGTTTTTTTTCAAAAGGATTTCGCGGCTTCTGTTTTTGAAGACAGCCTTCTAACAGAAGAAACCCTCATGGACAACGCCGGTGTTAGCATGAGGCCTGTGCCTGAGTTCTTCAGTAAACTTAACCATATGGATGATGGTTTAGGCAAGCGGTTGAGCGCCATGGTTGCGCGATATGACACCATAGGTTACGACCATGGCCGATCCACAGAAGACCTCGTGTTTTTATTGAGGTATCTGGTAGGTAAGTATAGGGATGAAGCCAGGCTGAGCGACAATGTTCAGGCCCTCAAAACTTCCACAAAAACAGAATTATACAGGCGCCTCTGTATAGCTAAGGACTTGATCCACGCGTCTTTTATGCAACCCCTGGACCTGATCCAGATAAGTCTGGAAGCACGGATGTCTGTCCCTCAGTTGGTTCGGCAATTCAGGTCGGTATTCGGTTGCACGCCGCATCAATACTTGATTACCATCAGGCTCCGTCAGGCCGCTCACTGGCTCCAAACAGAGTCCTGGCCCGTTGGAGAAATCACCTGGAGGTGCGGGTTTGTAGATGCCAGCGCGTTTTGCCGGGCGTTTAAAAGCAGGTATGGGCTCAGTCCGGAGGTTTACCGGGGGCTGCACTGAGCCGCTGGGCGCTATCCCCAGCTAATCACCACCTCAAATAGGTACATCCCTTGGGATACATAGGTTTGATCCAGGTTAACCATAGCGTTATATCCTGACTGACCTGAGGCGCTCAGGCTATAGGGTGGAATCCCGTAATTCAAATCGATACCTATATTCCCCGTTACCGTTTCAACACTTCCCGCATTGATCGTATAGGAACCATTGGTGCCCATCTGCAAATAACCGCCAGGTCCGGAACTCGTCACATCAAAGATGTAATAGGAACATCCTGCAAACTCCTGGACCCCATAAGCAGGAAGGGATAAAGTAATGCTCACAGGCGAGTAATTAAAGGAACGCTCTACCCCCAGGATATTTTCCGCATTGACCGTCAGGGTCATGGCTTGGGCCGTATTGTTGACAAAGCGTACGATCAGTCCAGCGGCAATGGGAGCGGTGGATTTTTCTGAAGAAGCGACATTCTGGTAGCTGACGGGTAAGGACCATCCATTGAGCCCATGGAAAAAATCAATGGGAGAAGCACCACTGGCCCATACCATTTGCATGGCCTGCTGAGAGCAGGTTGTGGTGTAAACATTCTGGGTTCCATCCGGATTGTTTTCAATGAAAGAGACCTGGTTGTTGTTTAACCCCAGCGGACCCTGGGGACTGCCCATATTGGTGTGCATGGTGGCATTGATCTTATTGTCCGGATTGGCGGGGAGCAAGGTTTGCAGTATGCCGCTGGTATAGCCCGACAGCATTTGAGGAGCCAGGCTCGGGGCCATGAAGGAGGGCCAGAACAGGCTGGCTATTCCTTGGGGATTTTGTATCATCTGATACACACGCCAAAGTTTTCCCCAATCACCCAGTATCAATGCTTCCAATTGTCCCAGGGCTATGTTGGCTCCCTCAAAAACAGTGACCAGGGTTTGCTGCATTTGCCAGACCGTCAATTCGTAATTGTAGATATTGGCGAGGATGGCTGAATTTTTAGTCGACTGGGAATTGCCCTGCATGTAGGCGCTCCCGGTAGCGAACCCTGTAGACATCAGGTTAGCCATAAAGGGCAAGCCATTCTTGATGAAGTCTCCTCCTTTGGACAGTTCTGTTCCCAATTCGGGCTCTGCTACAAAATTACCCGCAACGTTCAGGGCCGTATAAGCCAATCCTTCCACCAGGTCCCCCACCCAGGATTTGTTTTTCTTTTTGGGCTGTACTTTGGTATTCATTTGATTGGGAAGGGCAGCAGCTGTGACTGCTTCAGAAAGGGATATTTCCTGAGCCTGGCTCAGGTTCAGGTGGAAGTCGGTCAATTGCTGAAAAAGGGTTTGTACCGCAATAGCCGCCATCAGCTCCTGGTTGAGCTGGGCAATCACACTGGTCCAGTCCGTCGAAGTAGCACCTGAAAGGGTAGCCTGAGGCATCGCATTGATCAGTACCTGATAGCTCATCAGGGGTGCCGACAGATTGGAATATTGGGCGCGTATGTCGGCAACGGACAAGCCTAAAGCCGTATTGATGTAGCTATAGACAATGGCCTGTCCCGCATCCCAGGTTACAAAGGGTTGGGTAGGCATGGTCATCAGGGTTTGCAGGTGAACGCCCGGACAGCAATCCCATAGCTGCATTGCTGTTTCCGGGTTTGCTGAAATCGGCGTAGTGTTGACACCTGTGGGTGCTGTATTAGCGATGGCTGTCAGGGCCATCCCATTGTATTGGTTCAGGAGTAAACCATCAGGGGTAGCCGACCAGAGCTGGAAAGGGGCCAGGCCTGGCTGTAGGGGATAGGCGCATACGTTATTGGTATACGCCGGTGTACCGCCCGTGCTGGTTGAGGTATCCACTTCGAGGCTAAGGACTATATGGGGATTGAGTGCACTGGTGATATATCCCGGATAAGTAAACATCCAAAGGGATAAGGAAGGATCTCCGGACCGGTTAGCCAGGGAAGCGGTATAGCCTTGATCACCGGACTTGGCGGGGAGCGTAAGAAACAGGCCGGAACCAGCCGTATTCCTTATGGTCGTGTACTGATCAAATGCCGGCGCAAAGGGTAATACGTACCAAAGTTGGTTGGAGGTGTCCTCATTGGAAGAGGCGTCCTGAAGGGTCACCGTATTGAAGGGGTAGCCATTGCCCGTCTGCCAGAGCACCTGTCCTTTACCTATATTCTGCAATGGGGCACTTGGCCAGGTCTGGCTATGTCCACTTAATGTCATTGGCACAGGATCTCCCCATAACCATTGTTGATTGGTAGAGATGCCTTCTATAGGCTGTAGGGACACCCCATTCGGGCCCCCGGCACTTAGACCCAGGTTTGGATTGAGGGCGCTCACCACGTTGCCCGAAGGAGTAATGCGCCAGAGTTGATCGATCCCAGCCTGGCCTTCGGCGAGAACATATCCTCCTGAAGGTGGCCCTACCATTACCTCTCCCATTGTACCAGCTGTGAGGTAAATGGTATTGGGGCTCTGTGTATTTTGGAGGCAGGTGCGAATGGTAAACCATAATCCCGAAGGCTGGGGTGTGTATGCAGGGAAGCTCCAGAGTGAATTAGATTGAGTGGAATAGCTATACGTGATGACACCTTGGCCTTGGGTTGCAGGGCTACCTCCGCTCACATTCAAGTAAGCCAACCCCGAGTTGGGCAGGCCCACGGCCATCATTCCATTGGATTGAAGATACCATTGCTGCAAACCCTGGTTGCTTTGAACCTCCTGTAAGGTCACTGGGTTGTCTGTACTGGCATTGGCAGTCAACACCATGTTCCGGTTCATGGCGCTGCTAATGACACCCAGATCCTCCATAAACCATAGCTGATGGAGGGAACCCGGAACCAGTGGCTCGATAACCAGACTTATGCCTGAGGCTGTTGTACTGCCGGGTACGGTTACTACATAGGGAGTGGGGTTTCCATCAGGACCCGTCATCTGTGTTTGAATATAAAAGCAGGTGCCAATGTCCACAGTCATGGCTTGGAAGGCATACCATTTTTCATTGCTGTTACCGGTTTGTTCCCAGGTAATGACGGATGAATTTTCGGAGGTATTGCTGTCGTTGACATTCATGTATAAAGTGCCTATCCCCGAAACATTCACCGACAACTCATTATTGGATAGGCTCCAGGTTTGATTATTTCCCGAAGGGGCAGTGAGTGTTACCTGGTTATCGCTTTTATCGCTGGAGCTGGTTGCCGTCAGCACCAGTCCATAGTCGGAGTCCGTCGAAATCGTGCCGTCCGGGTTAAACAGCCAGATCTGGCAGGAATTGTTGGGTACCCAACCCTGGATAACGGCTCCGTTGTTATAACTGGCCAGTACCAAAGGGTTTTCGCTTCCCACTGACCCATTGTTGAGTTCCGATTGAATATAAACCTTCCCTGTCAGCGTGGAAATCGGGCCTGGAGGAAAGAGCTGCCAGAGCATATAAGACTGTGGCTGATCGGATGGGGATAATTCACTCAGGCTTATCGGAGGATAATTGGAGGTATAGGCGCCAGTCCCCGGCGCTCCGGTAAGTACCATTTGGGTTTCTTTGTTCCTGATAAGGTAGCTTCCCCTTGTTCCTTCGAAGCTCCACTGCTGACGCATATCACTGGGATTGCCGGCAACCAGACAGGTCAGAAATTCATTGCCGGAGTTCAGTCCCAGGGCTACCTGGTTGTCATAGGCACACAATAGCTGACCGGCTGGTGTAAGCTGCCATATTTCATTCCAGTTATATTTACCCGAGGAGCCTCCAAAAAGGATGATGGAATTGCCAGGGCCGGGGTAAGCAGGGGCGCCGGCAATATTGATGACGTTAGGGCTGTTCTGGGATTTGATGATAAAAGGGATAGCGGTGGTGGGCAGTAAGCCCAGCCCCTCATAGGAGCCGTTTAGGTTAGCCATTTTTATAGGGTATAAATGAGGGCCCAAGATATTAAGAATGGATGCCTTATCTATACCGTGATTTCACGGGGGCTTGTTAAAAAAACGAAATTCCCTATTGCTCCACAAACACTGTTTGCATATCCAGTTTCTCTACCGTCAGGTTAACACTGCGCGCCCCCTTGGGGGCCGTCCGGAGGCATATTTGCCGGAATGGTGACACTGGTACCCGGCGATACTTCAATGATCCCTTCCGGCGTTTCTATGAGTACGGTATCCTCCACTCCGATAAATGTTTCGTCTGAGTTGGGATGGTAATGCCAGGGATACCCATGGGTCATAACGCTCATTCTGATGACATGGTCATTTAACGTATGCAGGTCTGTATTGAAATAAGGCTCCCGATGCTGGTCGGCAATGTGCTGGAAATCTTTTTTGGCTATCATGGTTATGAGGTTATGTGGTGAACAAAAATAATTCAACTTAGTGTCACAAACCAGATACCTGGTTTGTCTTATGGTATATGGAACCTAAAGCCGCGACTTTCCTGGAATATCGTAACCTGCTGTTCTCCATTGCCTATAACATGCTTGGAACGGTGGATACGGCTCAAGATATGGTTCAGGATGCATTCCTGGTGTGGATGAAAGTGGAGCCGGATGCCATCCGGTATCCAAAAGCATTTCTGGTTAAGGTGGTGACCAATGCCTGCATTAACTATATGGGAAGCGGGCGGGTAGTAAGGGAAAAATACATTGGGGTTTGGTTGCCGGAGCCTTTGCAGGATGTGGATAGTGGAGGTTTGGGTATAGAAACCTACCAGACTTTATCGATCGGGTTGATGGTTTTGTTGGAAAAACTGAACCCAAGGGAAAGGGCCGTGTTTCTGCTGAAAGAAGTTTTTTCCTATGATTATTTCGAACTGGCGGAACTATTTGAGATCAGTGCGGACAATGCCCGTCAGATCTTAAAAAGGGCCAAAGACCACTTGGGGCAGGAAAGGAAACGCTACCGGGTAGATGTACAAGTACACGCGCGCATCCTTCAGAATTTCATGCGGGCCGTCAGGGAAGGGGCCGTGGATGAACTGATCGCGCTGCTTAAAGATGATATCGTATTCATGGCTGAAGGCGGTGGTGAGCGCATAGCTGTGGATGGTCAAAGGCTTACTGCCGTTCAGCGTCCTATTTATGGGGCAAAGCATGTGGGCAAACTGATCTCCACCATCATGCCTAAATTCTACCGTGGCCTACCCGATATGCGTACAGAAGTTGTTTATGTCAATGGATATCCTTCCATACTCACCTTCACAGGGAGCAAGCCTTTTGGGTTAACCATCATCGAATCAGATGGGGAGAAGATCCACAATATCTATGTACAAACCAATCCGGAAAAACTCAAACATTTTCATTTCGACAAATAAATAATCAATAGCCATGTCCTTTCAGACAACGTTGGCGCTGCTGCTAGTGGCGCATGTCATCGGCTTGACCATGATGGTCGGCGGCGTCCTTGCTAGCTTTGCTATCAATCGACAGATCCATAAGTTTATAAATACAGACAATTCCAGGTCATTAACCCTTATGGATGGAGCGCGTGCACTGGGGCCGATCATTGGATTGGGTGCCGTCTTGCTCATTGTATCCGGAACCATTATGGCTATACAACTAAAAAGCGTGGTGACCCAATCGCTTTGGTTCAGGGTAAAGATGCCTTTAATCGTCCTGCTGATCCTGCTTCAAAATTTGATGGGTCGTCCTGCCCTGGTGAAAATGGGAAAGTTGCTTGCTCAGGGAACGGAGGGGCAGCAGGCCGTCCAGCTAAACGCGAGGGTGAACCAGACTTACTTCATGCAGTTAATGATTTTGCTGGTCATTTTCGTTTTATCTATTTTTAAATTTCAATAGCCATGGAAACCATAATGGTCATTGGGGCGGGCGGGGGTATAGGCCTACAGGTCGTAAAACAGGCCCTTGCAGCAGGGTATAAGGTAAAAGCATTGGTCAGAAACCCTGAAAAGCTGCCCCTGCGGCACGAGGACCTGAGCATCATTAAAGGAGATGTATTAAAGCCCGAAACCTACAGCTTTAGTTTGCCTGGGGTTTCTGCCGTCATCTCCGCCTTAGGCGCTCATGGCACAGGTCCCACTTCTCTATATTCAGCAGGAAACAGGGTCTTATTGGAGGAAATGAAACGTGCCGGCGTGTCCAGGATGTATTGCATTTCCGCCTCGGGTTTGGACGTCAATCCGACCCATCCTTTTATCGTACGTTGGTTGACCAGAAACTTACTGCAAAGGATCTTAAGGAATATGTACGCTGATCAGCGCATCATGGAATCAATAGTCCGTGCCAGCCACCTGAACTGGACCATCGTTCGTCCTCCCCGCCTTACGGATAAGCCCGTGACCGGAAACTATCGTACAGCCATCGATCAGATGCTTCGGAAACCCTATACGATTGCCCGGGCGGACGTGGCCCATTTTATGCTTCATAGCTTAAGCGATGAACGGACTTTTGGGCATTTGGTGGAGGTGGCGTATTGATCACAGTTCCAAGGCATCTAGTATATCGGCATGGGTCGCTTCCATTTCTTCATACTGGTTTAGTATTGCACCCCGCAATTCTTTGTCTGTAATCGTTTCTGAATCCAGTATAGCCTGATACAGGTCCAAGAGTTTGATTTCTGCTTTGGCGCAGGTATTCAGGATGGTCTTTGGGTCATGGAAAGTAAACATAACTTTTATATCCATCCAGGTTCTGAATAATTTCCCTTTACCTGATGATTCCTCGCTCGAAATGGGCATATCGGGAGGAACAAAGCGTTGTAATTCTTCCGAGAAGGTCGCGCTTTGGTCTGCCAGTCCGTTAAATACCGCCATCAGTATTTTATCCTTTTCTTTGATTTCTTCACTCGCCTTTTTATATGATTCTCTCCGGTCATTATTGATGATAATGAGTTCATGGACCATTTCCTCAGCGGAATGATAGTCGAGAGGGGTTCGTGTCATTTGCGCTTTATTTTAAGTTACGCTGAATGGCCTGTGCTTGTTGCAGGTGCATTTGCAACATGGGGAGATGAGCACTTACAAAGCCGTTAATGGTACTGTCTGCTCCCTGTGCTGCTTCCTTATTGAATGCCGCTATATCATCCTGATGGGCACTAACCATGGCATCGATATAGGCTTTGTCGAAGTCTGAACCCTGCAATTGCTGGAGCTTCTGTACTTTGTCATTGCTTTTGTCTGACAGCGCCATGGGGATAGATATTTGCTTGATGGTAGCCAGTGTCTTCAATTGATCGCCCATCATGCTGTGGTCATGGACCATTTCCCTTCCGAAATGTTTAACGGCCGTATCGGTTCCTTTGCTGGCGGCCAGGTGACCCAATGCTACTTCAAGTGCGCCCCCGTCTGCTACCGCAGCTACAAAATTGGCATCATCGGCTGGGGTATTGGTCTTGGAACTATCCTTGGCAGATTTAGATGAGTCAGTAGCAGACTTAGATGAGTCAGCGCTGCTGGATGCAGGAGCTGACTTCGGGTCGTTTTGATGGCAACTCGTGGTTAGCACAAAGGCTGATATTAAAACAAGATTAAATTTCATAATGGTTTATTTATTAGTTCATATAGTGACGTTTTCCATCAGGATTATTTTTTTCCCCTTGGCTGAATGAGGCATATTCACTGAACGACGATCAGTGTTTTTTCCTCCATAATCTTTTGTATCCTCGTTATAATTTTCATACTCGTCATAACCATAATGTACTGGTTCAGAATGATTTTTTCTTGTGGGATGACGGCGACAATGGTGGGACATAGTTAAAAATTTAGGTTTCTACTATATATGATCATTACAAAAGCATGCCACTAATAAATAGGGGAATGCCGGGGACTCTTAAAAGGATCTGTTACGAAAATGCTACACTTTAGGGTGCGGAAGCCCTCGTAAAGGCGCTACATTGCCTGGTACCCCAAAGGGACTTTGTTTACAACTTATTGGGGAATTGTCATTAAATTACGCTAACTTGGTATTAACTTACGAATGTGTCTCCTGTTTTTGCCGCTATGATACATTCCATGTGCTGCAACCAGTTACAAGCTTATCCCTTCACAAATACCGAGGAATTACAATTGCGTATCCAATTTTTTCAGTTGGAAAACGTGTATTGATGTACGAGTGATGCAGCCCCTTTAAGAGAGGGCAAATTTTTAATTTTTTAAATTAGCTACCTGATGAACAAGATTCTAATTGTTGAAACCCTTGAAACCTGCTTAATGCTTTCCCGTTCATTAGAAAAGAGAGGCTTTACTACCTACCAGTATCATACGGGTAAAACGGCCCTTGAATTTTTAAAGAATCATGACGTTGATATGGTATTCTGTAATTGCAGAATGCCGGATATGCTCGATAGAGACTTCTTCCAGCGCGCAAGGGTTGTACAACCTGAATTACCTATTGTATTTCTTTCAGATGTAAACGACGCAAGACTGTCGGTGGGACTCATGAAATTGGGGGCTGCTGACTTTTTATTAAAACCATTGGTGTTCGATGAGATTGAAGGGGCTATCACAGCCATAAAGAAGGAGGGCATTGTAGGGAATGTTGATAGGGTAGAAGTAAAATATAATAATACGGAGGACTTTTTTTGGGGGAGCTCTGCCTATTCAGCGGATTTAATGTGGAGAATTGAGAAAGTGGCGCCGACCAACTTCACGACCATCATCTATGGAGAAAGTGGAAGTGGCAAGGAAATGGTCGCGCATAAAATTCACGAGAATAGTAGCCGTGCAAATAAGCCTTTTATCGCTATAGACTGTGGGGCGTTGAGCAGGGAGTTGGCTAGTAGTGAACTTTTTGGCCATGAAAAAGGCGCCTTTACCGGAGCACTTTCCCAAAAGATAGGAAGCTTTGAACTGGCCAATGGCGGTACCATATTCCTGGACGAGATTGCCAATCTGGGTTATGATATACAGGTTAGCCTGCTGAGGGCCGTACAGGAACGAAAAATCCGTAGAATAGGTGGCTCCAGGGAAATTGATATTGATGTACGCATTATTGTGGCCAGTAACGTGTCATTGTTAAAGGCCTATAAGAGTGGTGGTTTCCGGGAAGATCTCTACCACCGCTTCAACGAATTTAAAATCAACCTGCTTCCTCTAAGGGAAAGGAAAGAAGATATCCTATTGTTTGCTGATTATTTCCTGGATAAGATTTCCAAGGTCCTTAACACTACGGGCATGAAGTTACATGAAGACGTAAAGCATATTTTCGTGCGTTACTCCTGGCCGGGTAACCTCAGGGAGCTCCAGAATGTCCTGAAAAGTTGCGCATTACTCGCTGATGGAAATACCATCGGAAAGCATTTAGTTCCCATAGAGCTCATGGAATTGGAAGAGGAGGAGGTAGGAGAAATGATAGCACCAGAAAAGGTAGAGGATCATTCAGAATCGAATGTGACGGAAAACGAGAATAGTTTGAGGGCTATGAATCAGGACGCAGAAAAGAAGACCATTTTGAAAGTATTGAAACAAGCAAATTTCAATAAGAGCAAGGCCGCTCAATTACTGGATATAGACCGTAAGACATTATATACAAAACTCAAGCGGATTAATATGGGCTTATAAATAGTCGCGTTGAGCACCTTTGAACCAAATGCCCGGAATGCCCATGGTAAACCGGGCATTACTATTTTAGGCGTGGCCTGGAGGTACTTAGGCATGCTGGGCCGTCGTCGCTTAGGCCTGGCTTTCGGTCGCCGCATGTGGTGAGAACTGGCTATGCCGTTCTCAATCCCAATACCCCCATAACCGTCATCAGAATGGGTATCCAGCCCATAGGAAAATTAAATTTCTGCCTTAAACGTCTTCCCCAACTCTTTACCCAGTTCCATATAGTGCCGGAAATTATAGATCAAAGGATTCCACTTGGCAGGGTCGATATGATGGTCATCGGCAACAATACTTTCATCCGCATGAATTTTAACCACCCGAACGAGCACCACTGCCGTATCCCCTTTTTCCTTTGGATCATCTGAAATAACCATAACTTCCTTTAAGACGGCTTCCATTTGCAGCAAACATTCAGCAATGCGGGGCGGCTTCACTTGTACGGAATCCATTTTGGTGAATCCTCCGGCCTTGAACTTATCAGGTTCGTATGTATATCTATCCTTCTTATACGCAGGGATATGCTGGGCTCCTGTGAGTTGGGCTAGGGATTCCACTTTCTGATGCAGGCTATGGTCTGCCAGGTTAACTACGCATTCTTTGGTGCTGATGATGTTCTGATACGTTTTTGAGGCTACCTCCAGGCCCAATGTCATCGTCCAGCCCAGGGCCCAGGCGCTGGAGATAGGGCCGATATTGGCGTGCCCAAATTGATCAATGGTGGTAATAAGGGCAACCGGGGTGCCAAAGTACAGGATCGAAGGTTCAATGGATAGGTGTTTCATGCCTAACAGCCTGGGAATTCCGTGCCAGAATAAAAGTGGGGCCACCGCCACCACTCCGTATGGGCCACCGGCAACGCGCCGTTCAGATTACTCAAGCGGGTATTCTCCAATGACCGTCACCTCTTCTTCGGTGAACGTCAATAATTCGGTCGTAATGGGATACCCCGAGGACTTGTATTCATCGACCACTAACTGGCCCAGGGCGGTCGAGAAGAACTCCAGGTCAGCCTGGCCAAAAACATAACAAAGATCCCTTACAGGAATGACGGCATAAAAGGGTACGCCCAGTACCTCCCCAATCTTGCTTCTCATGGCTGAAGATAACAGGAACGCGGATTTCAGGCTTTCATATGCTGTCTGGATATGACCCAAAGCATGTCCTTCTATGTCTTCAAATGCGAGGGTGGCGCCTTCGGATAGCTCATCCATATTCTCTTCAGCCTGGTTGTCCAATTCCTCAATGGGTACATCCCATTCTTCCAGGTCCTTATAGGATATATAAGAATGCCTTTCTCCATCGAAATGCGTATATACCTTATCGAAAGTATCCGTTATGGGCAGGTGAATCATGGATTCAAAGTTGAATCCGGCCGGGAACAAGTTCACGACTATATTATCTTTTACCCCTTCCCAACTATCCGGCATCCCCTCCATGGTGAAGTCAGCAATGCTTTGGGCAAAATTGGTGATGATTTTTTCGTCCTGATCACGTTCGTAATCCCGGCGCACATTATCCAGGCTTACTTTTAAGTTGATGTCTTCTTTGGTAATATAGACCAGGCCATCTTCGTCAATATCATCGATGGACAGACCATGACCTGAAAGCGCATGTTTGAATTTCTCTAATACAATATCTTCCATATTGGGGTGGTTGACTGCAAAATACTTAAAAATTGGAGAGCCGGAGCGCCAGGAATTTTTGCAATCCCATGTCGCCACCATTTGGCGATGGCTAAAATGTTGTATTCTTTTAAAAAGTAGAACGCCTGTCGTGCAGTTCATACGACCGATCTTCCTGTTTCCTTTTTTTCCCTTTGTAGCTTTGAATAAAGATCAATATGGATGCAATGTTCGAAAGCCCCTCTAAGGCTGACAAAAGACTTTCAAAAGAGGCAAGCGTTGAGCTGAAGAAAATTGCCAAAGATTTTTCAGGGGTTAAGACCCCAGTAGAAATGGTCGTGCAAGGCAGGGTAGTTATGGTGCCTGCCAGGGCGGCGCGCCTGTTTTGCCATATTTTAGATAACATGGCCCAGGGGGCATCCTTAGCCGTCGTTCGGCAGGAGCGATTGATGACCCCTCAGGAGGCGGCGGATTTCCTGAAAATCTCCAGGCCCTATTTTATGAAACTATTGAAAGCAAAGGAGATTCCATGCATTTCTACCGGACGATACCATCGGATTATTTATAGCGATCTATTGGCCTACGATCAAGCGCGGAGAGCCGATAGATTCACCCAAATGGCACTCATTGCCAAGCGTGCCCTGGAGCTTGAGTTGGAAAATTGAGGCCAACCTGCGCCTTTTTTTGTGCAATACAAATTTGCCCGATTATTGAAATAACTATCCGGTTTTGAATACATTTAAGAGATGCTGAAGCATTTCTTTACTTCGGAACGATGGGTTAGGAACCGATTGCTCATTAGATTAGGACTAACGTATATCCTCACTTTTGTGGTGGTTTGTGTCTCTTCCTTGATGGGGAAAAAACTTTTCCCTGTTTCTTTGGATACCGCCCGGGCGGTTTTGTCCACCGTCATGGGTGTTTCCGGTTCCATTCTGGGCTTTCTGGTCATTTATCTGACGCTGGCCTTAGATAGTATCCGCCGTTATTTCGGGAGGCACTCCATATCCGTTTTTAAACGGGATCCTATCATATGGGTATTGTGCGTGTTTTTTTCCTATGTTATCGTTGTCTCCCTTCTTGCCTTTTGTGTCGTCGATCAGCCAAGCGTTTGGTTGAGCTTTTTATACAATCTGAGTTGTATATCTTTTGTATTGGGAATAGTCCTGATTGTTCCGATCGGTATTATTATTTTGAATCGTTCAGATACAGCAATCAGAATTAAATATTTATTAGATTCCATTGAGGTGACTGATTTTAGACCAAGACCTCAGAATGACGTATTCTTTGGGACCAGTTATTGGATGCTTACAGAGGATTCCGGCAACACCGTTGATCGGTTTACGGCGATCTTGTTGCACAATATAGGGGAGGGTAATAATAACATTGTGGCCAGTATGTTCAGGACATTCTATAGCCGTATAGCATTTATAGTAGATCAGCATCAGGAGCAAGGTAACATTGAAGAGGTGGTCCTCCGGTTTTATGATATCCTGTTGATGGCTTTTGACGAGGTAAAGGTCAGTGGGAACGAAGCCATCATTAAACTGATTTTTTCGGGCCTGAACTCAGGATCCTTCCTGGCAGCCTCAAATAAAATGGGTCCATTGGTCATAGTTCATATTTTTAAATCGGCCAGGACAATGATTCAGTACTTAATCGAACATGAAAATGAACAGTTGGCCTATGAAGGATTATGGTGGTATTATCATATGGCAAGGTCTCAGGTTCAGCATCATTTTCCCCCGGAAGCGGATACGGAAAAATTTGCAGCGATCAGGAGCGCACTGGTATATGATTATGATGACTTGGTTGACCGGACTTTTAACTGCTCCAATAAATACATTACGGAAAACGCGGTAAGGATGCAAGGGCTACTGTTGGATATGGTGATCAGGGATGCGGGGGGCTTACCGGTCGATAGGGCAAGTCTCGCTAAAATGATGTCTTATCATACAGGGAACCATATTTTAAAGTGGGCTTCCAGGGAAAAGGAGACCCAACTGGGGTTTCTCACGCTTTACTTGCACGGGATCGGGATGCTGACGGCATTAAAGGAGAATACATCCTTGTCTTTGGTCGTGGTAATGGATTATTGCAGGATAGCCAATTTTTTAATTGAAAATGGATACTATATAACGTATGATCTCAAAGATGCTGGAGCACTGGGAGAATTAATCCTGACAAACGCGCGGGAAATCAAAGAGGTCGTCTCTATGATGACTCATGTACTCTCTTTAAATAAAAAGGCGTGGCTTCAGCTTACTGCGCGAAAATCAAGTGCTGCCAACAAGAGCCAAGCGGAAAAATGGGATGAGGACCTCCAGGTGTTGGAGGGGGATGTAAGCCGCTGGCTGAAGTTATATTATGATCAGGGGATTGAAAACCCTGAACTTGAGCGCTTGATTCAGGTTTTTCAAGTCCCGAAGGGATGACTTTACTTTTTTCCCATCTCCGTCGGCGCCAAGCCAAATTTCTTCTTAAAAGCGAAAGAGAAATGGGATAGGTTCTCAAAACCTAAGTCGTAGTAGATGTCAACGGGCTTCTTGTTCTTTTTTTCCAGGAGAAAATAAGCTTCCTATAGACGTCTCTGTACCAGCCAAGGTTGGGCGTATCATTGAAAACTTGTTTGAAATCCCTTTTAAAAGCCGAAATGCTGCGACCCGTTAAATAGGCAAATCGTTACAAAGGTGATATTGTCGGCAATGTGATCCGACAAAGCCTGTTCCTCCTGTTACAAATACGGTTTCCATGGTGTTGATTACTTTCAAGGAGCATGGCGCTGATTAGTTGATCCGGACATATTTTTCGATGATTTCCCGGTTGACACCGGCGCTATCCACCTTCTCCACACCACTTTGTATCAAGGTGTCATTTTGAATGCGCACGGTGAATTTGAAATCCTTACCCTCCCAATTGCGGTCACTGTAAAAATCCAGGTGCTCCGTGTATTGGTCCCCGGTTAGTTCGTAGCGTCCTCCTCCTGCGTAGAAATGGTTGGAGGAATCTTTGGATGTACCCACGTCATGGGATAAAAACGAAAAGTAGGACCCGTTCATGATTTTGATCATGTTTTTTCCTTTCGTATAATCGGTTACAACGGTGTCACCCTTAGTAATGGTTGTCCCCGAGAGCAATCTCCAGGTGCCATTCAGGTTTATACTGGTAGTAGAAGTGGAATGGCAAGACATTAAAAACAGCGTGGATAAAAGCAGCAAATGGTATCTCATCCAATGAATTTAAACAAAATTTGACACACCCAATGAAGTTTCCAACTACGGTGTGGCCTCAAATATACTATCAGGTTATGGCGGCATTAGTATATGTCGTCAATGACGGCGGCCTTTTGGTTGAATAAGATCTGATCCCCGATACGGTTACCCAACAATTGTTTTGCAAGCGGCGCCTGAGGAGATAAAAACAAGACCACCCGACCCGCTATATTTTGTTTGCCCAATCCCAGGCTGATGAAAAAAGCGATGCCTCCAGCCTCTATCACCGCCCCCAAGGCGCCCTCCTGGTAATGGTTATCCACGGGAACAGCCTTAAGTAAGGCCAGCTCCTGCAATGCCGCAGCCAATTGCTGCGCATGCATATCTTTTTGTAAATGGCCCATAGCCCGCCCGGTTTCATACTTGTCTCCAGCGGAACTCTTTTCCTCGTTATTGGCTGCATCCTGGGCTTCAGCCATGGCGGTACGGGCCGCTTCGACCCTACGGCTGATCAGGTCCACACCCCATTGCTTGAGCTTATTTTTAAAGAGGGTTTTTTCCTTATCTGTCATATGAATCAATCGATCGAAATGGTCATTTGACAAAGATGAGGGATATTGATTAAAACAAGGACAAACTGGGTGGCACCTGCGGTATATGCCCATCAAAAACAAATTCGTTGTTATGGGGATCATACTGATATTTCCGGCCCCATTCTTCAAAATGCATGGTTACCGATTCAATGGCGTCCAGGATGAAATTGATTTCTTTGTCTGTGGTGGTGGGGTGAACCGACAACCTGACCCAACCAGGCTTTTGGGACAAATCCCCATTAAGGATGGCGCTTAGGATCTGGGAAGACCAGGCCTGGTCAACACCGAGTAAATAATGACCGTAAGGGCCTGCGCAAGAGCATCCTCCCCGCATTTGTATGCCAAAGCGGTCGTTCAATAATTTTGCAATGAGGTTATAATGGGCGCCATTCACCTGGAAGGAAACAATGCCCAGCCGGTCATGACAATTGGGCGCCAGGATCTGCAAGTTTCTCATCGAAGAAAGCCGGGCGAGTATCCAGGAGACCTGCTGCGCTTCCCTTTCACGCATGGGGCCAACCCCCATTTTTTCTTTCAGCCCCACACATAGCGCCGCTTTGATGGCTTGTAGAAAGGGTGGGGTACCGCTGTCTTCCCGGGTTTCTATATCTGAAGAATACTTGCGGCCTCCCCAAGGATTGGTATAGTCTACGGTGCCGCCGCCCGGTTGATCTGGCGCTCCGTACCGGTACAGCTTTTTATTGAAAACCAGTACGCCCGGGGTACCGGGCCCCCCTAAAAATTTATGCATGGAAAAGTAGATCGCATCCAGGTAAGCCTCCTGGTCGGTTGGATGCATATCGATGTCCACGTAAGGTGCCGAGCAGGCGAAGTCTACGAAACACCATCCTCCATGCCGGTGCATGAGTTTAGCCACCTCGTGGTAAGGGGTCTGTAGGCCGGTAACATTGGAACAGGCGGTGATGGCTGCGATTTTATGGGGCCTGTTTTTATAGCGCTTCAGTAAGGTTTCCAGGTTTTCCAGGTCTATATTGCCGTCCCTGGAAGGTTTGATCACCTCAACTTCTGCCCTGGTTTCCAGCCAACTGGTATGGTTGCTGTGGTGTTCCATATGGCTGACGAAAACGATGGGTTTCCGGCCAGTCGATGCTTTGAGGCCTAGTAGGCGCTGGAGCTTATTGACCGCTGCCGTCATACCACTCCCGCAAAAAAGCATCGCATCATCCGATGCAGCATGTACGTGTTGCCTTAAAACCGCTTTAGCCGATTCATAGGCGCCAGACATCCGTGTGCCCGTAATGGTCGTGCTGGTATGGGTGTTGCCCACAAAGGGCAATAGCTCTGTTTGGATATAAGATTCAATGGGCTGGTAGGCCCTTCCGCTAGCTGTCCAGTCTGCATACAGGAGGCGCTGGCTACCATAAGGGCTATCGAAATACTGGTCCACACCTATGATGTTTGCCCGGTAGGTGGAGAAGTATTTCTCAAGGATAGCGCTCATCATTATTTGGAATTTGCGGTGTTTTTATTGGCGTTAATACCAAATAGGTCATAAGGTTGACGACTATAGTATCCGCTGAATAAATAGATCGTGCCAATGGCATAAACCACAAAGGCCAGCACAATTAATATTTGGGCCCTGGATGTTTTTTGAATGGCATGCCTGCTTTTGACGTCGCAAACTTCTCCTGGGCAGTACTGGGCCTTTTCCTTAAACCAGAAAGCATAGAATTTACAGGCCAGGCAAATGCCGAAGGCGGACTCAAAAAACAAAAAGATCAGGCAGCCAAGGCAGATCAGGCCGGTAATCGGACTATAGGCATTTACAATAACCAGGAAGATAAACATGATACCAGACAAAGCCACACCTACCATCCAGGCAAACTTTTTTTGTTTGGCGCCTACATATTCCGGCGTCTGACTCCGGACAATGAGCCTGCCCATGATCAGGGTCGGTGAATAGCGGGGGCTGATGAATACCCTGATTAAGAAGTCGGTCAGGAAAAAGGTGATGGCGTATTTGGCCATCCTGAAATCGTTGTTGACGATGATCAGGACTAAAGAAGTCGATATAAACAGGAACAACAGGCCGGCGGCCGCCCTGATCTCCCGCTCATTGAGCACGGGAATATCATAGCCTTTAACGGTTTCGCCAAATTGGACGACCTTATTCATATGATGTGGTTTTGTTGGATAGAATAAAGATAGTTAATCAGGTGCCCCGGGAAAATCTATATGATACCTTGTAACCTTCCCGTGATAAGTTGCATGTATTCCAGGATAGCCAAGACGCAGGCAATTATGGTGTTTCTCCTTTTGTATACAAGGAGTTATCTTTATAGTACGTGATCAAAAAGAAATACATATACCTGCTCTTTTTCATCGCTTACATAGGTGCTGTGGCTATTACAAAGCCAGGATATCCCTATGCGGTCATGACTGTTCGGGCCTGTTTTTCCTACCTCCTGACCGTGATCGTACAGTTTGTGCTGTTTGCCCTGACCATGATGACCAATAACAAGGTGCTCATTCCTTATTTGCTGGACAAAAGGCGGTTTGGATTTTATTTCCTGGCCTGGGGTGGCCTTGGTTTTCTGTATGCGCTGCTGGCCATCCGTTATAATGACTTTATGCACCTGCAAATACTACACGACCGGCCCATAGACCTGGCCGCTGGTTTTTGGGATAACCTGGTCTATGCCCTTTGTTGCAGTGCCATTGCCACTATGTTGTATGTGACCCAGAAATGGGCGGAGCAACAGGATCAAATGAAAAACAGCCAGATCAACCAATTGCAGACGGAGCTTAAATACCTGAGGGCACAGGTCAATCCCCACTTTTTGTTTAATGGACTCAATACAGTATACGGCTACATAGACCAAAACAACCACCAGGCCAGGGACATGATGGTGCAATTTTCAGACTTGCTCCGCTATAATTTATATGAGGCCGATGTGGATCTCATAGAGCTGGACAAGGAAATCCGGTACCTGAAAAACTATGTTGCCCTGCAAAGGGCAAGAAGCAACGAGAATATGGATATCCAATTGGACATTCACTGCGCCAGTGCAAGTGTACGCATAGCGCCCCTTATTCTGATGGCCTTTGTGGAGAATGCGTTTAAATACGTGTCCAGGGGCGATGGTGCTAACCGGGTTTCCATCGGCCTGGATCAAAAGGACGGTTTGCTGGCGTTTACCTGTGAAAATACCTTCGATGAAGAAGTGCTGCCCCAAACAGGAGGTATAGGCCTGACTAATGCCGAAAGAAGGCTGGAGTTGTTATACAAAGACCGTTATGAACTGAAGGTCACCAAGGATAATAATACCTACCAGGTCCTTCTAACACTGCAAGTATGAAAAAGCTGTCATGTATTATCGTTGACGACGAGCCGGTAGCAAGGAAGATCCTTTGCGAATTTGTGGAGCAGGTTCCTTTTCTGGACCTGCAAGGCAAGTTTGAAAACGCAATGAAGACAGCGGCATTCTTGGAAAGCAACAAGGTCGATTTGATTTTCCTGGACATTGAGATGCCCAAAATATCGGGTCTTCAATTTCTGCAACAAATGCACGTGGACTCCATGGTAATATTGGCCACTGCTTTTCCCCAATACGCGCTGGAAGGGTATGAACTGGATATCATTGACTACCTCCTCAAGCCGATTGCGATTAATCGTTTCTTAAAGGCAGTTTATAAAGCCAAAGATTTTTATGAACTGAAGTACCGTTCAAATACAGCACCACAGCCTGACTATATTTTTATTAAGAGTGACAAGCGCATAGAAAAAATACGTTTAGCCGATATCATATACGTGGAAAGTGTAGGAAATTATGTGGCCTTGCATACCACGGAACAAAGGATACTGGCCTATTTGACCCTGAAAAGCCTGGAGGCACAATTGCCTGGGGGGGAGTTTATGAAGATCCACCAGAGCTACCTGGTGAATACCGCCAGAATCAATGCCATCGATGGTAACGAGATCCGTATAGGCAACTTAACGTTGCCGATTAGCCGTAATTACAGGGAGCAGGTTATGAGAATTGTCCAGCAGCGTTTGTTGAAACGATAAAAGAAGCCCGCAAAACATCCTGTTTGCGGGCTTCTTTTATGATACTTTATCCTTCCTTAATTATACTTATACTTTGACTTCTCCATTTCCATAGCCTTCATCAACAGGTAGGGGTAGGAATGGGTTTCTTCGGTCTCCGTTTGGGTTTGTGCTTGTTCTTCCCATATCATCATGCCCTCCGTTTTCTTTTTATCCAGGGATATATAGGCAATCTGTAAAAGAACGGACAGAATACAAAAGGCGCCTATGGTAACGATTGTGATCATAAATATTGGTCTTTAATTCCCTACAAACGTACACCGTATTGGGAAACCTGGCAGTTAGCTGGTTGTTAGTGACCTGTTATCCAGCCGTTAAGGAAGGCTTTCCCTGGTTCAGGCTGATTGCACTTTTTCGATGATTTGCGCATTGGTCAGGGGCGCCCCGTCGACATTCCAGATCCCCTCCACGGCATGGTGGACAGAATCGGTGACACTCCTTTTCATTAATAGACATGCGTATAATGCTTGCTTACTGACAGAAAAGAAGATGCAGGTTAAGCATTGATGTAGTTATTGAGGTAGGTAACCAGTTCATCAAACTCCTTTTTACTGCTGGGTTTGACAAAATATTTGATGGCTCCTTTGGTCATGCACTCATCGATGTATTGTTTATTGTTGGAGTTGCTCCAAACCACTTTTGCAATACTATTGTAGCGGGATTCTGAAAGGACCCTTAAGACTTCGGCTCCGGTCAGGCCAGGCATTTTGTAATCGATGATAATGATTCGGGGGAGTTGGTCCTCTGGCTGATCCTCCAACCAGGAAAGCGTAACAAACCCATTGTCCATACATTTTATAGATGCAGAGGGGTTTAGGTTCCGAAAACGATCAGCCAACAATTCCTGATCTTCTGGATCATCATCCGCAATGAGTATGTAAGGCTTGGTTTCCATTTGAATTTCAGTTAAATATTATTGAAATGAGGCACAAAAAGTCTGCCAACTCGTTTTTGGCAGCTATCCAGTACCAAAGCATGTTTTAGACTATACAGGAGGCCTTTAGGAAACAGAATGCTGGCCGAATAGCCTCACGATATTGGGGTGATAAAGCCTCAATGCAGAAGGCAGGTTTGGTCATCCTGGCCAGTTATGCATTCATCACTTCTGTGCTGTTTGGTATGTTGGCCTTTTCCATCAGCCTGATCGGGGAGAAGTTGCGAAAGCAATGGGAGGGATGAGGGCCGTTTACGGGCTATTGCTTCACACGGGTTAACGGGTCTGTATTCCAGGCCTGAGTCCGCGCATCACATGGATCGGAAAAATTGCTGATCCATAGTTTATCATCACTGATTTTATATTTGACCTTAAACTCATCGCCCACATTGCATGGGCTGTTCCCGCTGGTTTTCTTCATGGTGATGATGCTGTCTTTGACGGCGTAAGTCATTGATTCGCCCACTTGTCCCATATCAACGATGAACATATCCACGGAATCTGTTTTGAAATCAAGGATGACCTTTGTTTCAACGGGGATCATCAAGCTGCCTTCCCATTTTGTATTCTTTAATTGAGCGTGGGTGGCTGCTGCGCTTAAAAGGAGGACAAGGGATAGAATGGATGCTTTCATTAATGGCCATTTGATGCGTTAATGGATAAAGACAGTTGTAATATACATAAATATTTTTTGGAACATTATTTCTGAGTGATCAAACCCACCATATTCCCTCCCGGATCGCTAAACCACGCAAACTTTTTCCCATCCGGTAAAGGAACGGGGCCGACCAGTTTCTTTCCGCCTGATGCTTCGATCCTGGTCAGGGTCTCGTCAATATGGCCCACTTCAATATAAAACGTCACATATTGATGCGGCTCATGGCCTAGGGCCGTAATATGCCCTGGAATCCCTTTGGGTGATTGGGTCTCCAGGAGGGCAGCGTAGGGGATAGGCGTAGCCGCCCAGCCGAATAAGGTCGTGTAGAAAGCCGTGGTGCCTTCGAGATCCTTGCACCCGATTTCAAAATGGACGACAGGGTTGCCTGTAGATGGTGTCATATGTTTTTTTCTAAAATTATTGGTCTTTATTTTTAAGGATATACACCTTTTGTATTAAATCAAGTTTAGGGAATATGGCTAAGAATTTTGCTCGATTGATATAGAGGGTATCCAATTTACCAAATACGCTATTGCCGTATCCGGCATACAACATTGCTACGACATCCATGCCCCGGATGACATGACCAAAAGTAGGAAAGCCTGATACCCCCGACATTTTTAAGGTGTCCAGCCGGGGATTGTCCTTGAGGTTAATAAAAAGTTCTGTGCCTCTGCTGTCCTTGCCGTCTCTGGCAAAACTTAAGGTTCCCTTGGTGTTGCCGTTAACGACAGGTTCATCATATACTTTGTACTTGCTCCAGGCATTTATTTTGAGGGAGTCACTGCTTCCATACTGAGCAACAAAATTGGGTACCACCCGGTAAAAAATGGAATGGTCATAAAAATGATGCTTTACTAATTGATAGTATCTGTCAACCGCATGTGGAGAAGCACTTCTGTCTACTTGAATGTCAAAAATACCTTTGGATGTTTCGTACCTGGTAATGAAATGTTCAGGAGCCTTTTCTTTTATCCATGTAGATTTGAAAACTGGCTTAGCGCAACCGATAAACGTCAGTATCGCTAAAACCACGGTAAGCCGATTCATTCAGGAATAAGTTAAATGATTATAAGTTGAACAAGCACTTTAAAATACAGATTTTCTGGCTCCTATCCTTTCTTTTTGAGGGGAAGACCCATTTTGCGGCCAATTTTATGGAGCTGGCCTTTGTGGTGGGTGGGGACTTCTGTGCCGAGCAACGTTCCCCATGGTTTGAGATCGGGTATACGATCAAAAATGATCTTCAGCACACCGATAAAGGGGATGGATAGGAACATCCCGGAAATGCCCCACAAAGCACCCCCCAGAAACACGATGATCAGGGAAACAAGCGCATTGATCTTGACCTTGGAAGAGACTATATAAGGGACCAGGAAGTGGTTATCGACGAACTGGATGATGACGTAGGCGATAATGATCGCTATTTGTGTATTGATGCCCTCTTTAGTAAGGGTGGCGATGATGACGGGTAGCAGCACGGCGAGAATGCCGCCTATAAAAGGAAGGACATTTAAAAGGGCGCCCAAAACCCCCAGCAGAATGGCATAATGAACACCCAGGATCAACAGGGCAATGGAATTGAGGGTAGCTACGATGATGGCCTCCAGAACAAGGCCAAACATATACCGTTGAATCGCGCTTTTCGTTTGGGTGAGGACATTACGAATGTCTTCTTCCTTTCCCTCCTCGAAGACCTCAAACACAAAGTTCACCAGGAGCTTTTTATAGTAAAGGAACAGGAAAGTATACACAGGCAATAGGACAATGAGGGAAATGCCTGCCAGTACAGTGCTCGCTGTAGAGGCTAGCAGGGGCTTCAGGGCGGACTCCCCTTCATGGATGTATTGTAGTTGTTTTGTTGAATTGATGCCAAGGTGCTGGCTGATAGCAGCCTGGACTTTGACGCTCATTTGGGTCAATTTCACTTCAAAGGAGGGGAGTTGATCGCTAAAGCTCCCAACTTCCATATAAAGCAGGAAGCCTACGCCAGCTATAAATACGATGGCCAGGAGAATGGATATGGAGATGGCAACTGTATGCGGTAAAAGGCATTTTTTCTCCAGGAAATTGGTAAAAGGGTTAAGTAAAATAGCCAGCATCAAGGCGAAGGCCAAAGGGATGAGTATGTCATGGAGCTGAAAAAGGATATAGACGAATAAAACAAGTCCCCATAGAATAATGGTGCTTCTAATATAGAAGGGGTATTTTTTTAGCATAGGCAGCGGGTATCTGGCCTATGGTAATCCAAAAAATATGCCGGGTTGTGGAAGGGTACGCTCAGCGTTGCTCAGTAGCGTTGATTAGTTTCTCCTGCCCAATTTTTTCATCAAACGGACATGGGAGTAAAGGGCTTGGCCCGTAGAAGGATAATAATTATAAGGAAGACCGAAAAGGGCGCACTGCTCCCGCACAATTTTGCTGAGGGCCATGTAATGGACGTGGCTGATCTGGGGGAAGAGGTGATGTTCTACCTGGTAGTTCAGGCCTCCGACAAACCAGGAAACGATCTTATTGCCTGGGGCAAAGTTGGAGGTAGTCCTTATTTCGTGGATGGCCCATTCGGTATCAATTTGCTTAGGCGCTTCGCCGGCTACATCGAATGTCGTTTTTTCGACGATGTGGGCCAGTTGAAATACCACCGACAAGGTAAGTCCCATGGTAAAGTGAACAATCAAAAAGCCAATCAACCAAGGCAGCCAGCCCAGCAAATGAATGGGGAGAAAAACATAAAAGAATATATACAACAACTTAGAGGACCAAAAGATAAAATGTTGTTCTACGTTGATCTTATTGATCGGTGTGTTGTGAATCTTTTTCCTGAAATACCTTATAAAGTCTGTTCCTGCTACCCAAGACAGGGTACTCACCCCATAGAGTACAAACATGTAAAGGAATTGAAACCGGTGGATGGGCATCCACTTTTGCGTGGTGCACTCCCTGAGTAAGGGGCCATTGGCAATGTCATCGTCAACCCTGTCTATGTTTGTATAGGTATGATGGACAATATTGTGTTTGATTTTCCAGATAAAGGCATCGCTACCCAGCGCGTTCATCGTCATCCCCATCATATTGTTAACCCATTTCTTTTCGGAGAAACTATTGTGACAGGCGTCATGCATTACATTAAAGGCTATATACACCAGGGTCAATCCGAAGAAGGCAGCAACAAGCACACCCGGAATCCAGTTGTAGTGACCTAACAGGAGGAATAAATAAATGCCAATGGCCGCCGGGATAGATATGGCTGCTTTTAAATACAGCTTCCAGTTACCCGTTTTTTTTAGATTTTCCGTCTTGAAATAAGCATCTACGGCCTTTTTAACTGATTGGTAGAATGAAGCATTGCTGTTTTTGAATGTAACTTTAGGCATGACTCGTGTTTAAAACAGCGAAAGGGGCCGGGAAAATTAGTGCGGTCGATTGCGCGTTATGTTGAGTAAATACCCCATAAAGATAACTCATTATCATGAGAGTGCTTTTACATGATTATACTATTTAGCGATTTCCATGCCATCCGCCATGACCTCATCTTCTACCTTATTGCTTAATACGGTTGTTTTACGCAGGATTTGGTGCTTCTGCCAATCACCCTTTGCGTAAATAGCCAGCGTTATCAACGCGGTAGTAATGATCGAGATCGGAAAAGCCAACCATATCCCTTTTTCTGCCATGGTGGTATAGTGTGATAAAACAAAGGCTAGAGGGAATTGCAGTACCCATTGAGATACCAGGGCCAGGATCATCGGTATGACCGTATTGCCTGTGGCCCTGATCCTGGAGCTCAGAGGCATACGCAAGCCCGAGATTCTGTTGAAATTGCTACAGGCTGTAGCTTGGCAAGTTGGTAATGAAGTGTCATACAATGAACTCGCCCAAACCATTGGTGCAGATAAAACGACGGTGAGCGAATATCTTGATCTGCTTGAAAAAGCATTTGTTATTTTCAGGCTAACCCCGTTTGCCCGAAATCTGCGCAATGAAATCACAAGTACACGTAAGATCTATTTTTATGATAATGGGGTCAGAAATACGATCATTCATAATTTCGCACCCGTTTATCAGCGAAATGACATTGGTGCTTTGTGGGAAAACTTCATCATCAGTGAACGCAAAAAGCAATTAGCGTACAGCGGTTTTTACGGCAACACCTATTTCTGGCGTAATACGGCACAGGCGGAAATAGATTATATAGAAGAACAAGACGGAAAGATTTCAGCTTATGAACTGAAATGGAATCCAAAGGCAAAAGCGCATTTTTCCAAAACATTCCTGGGGGAATATCACCCTACAATTACAAAAGTCATTCATAGGGATGACTATTGGGAATGGTTGGCATAAGGGGCCAATATTATTAAATTTTTATTTTCGCCTAAAAGCCTTGAATCCTCAGTCTTTATTGCGCTATATTCACCACCAGGCAGATTACCTTTTAGTCTGATAAGGCCCTCCGGGTACACCCCAGCCCCAGCGGGGCATGGGCTCGTTATCTGCAACAGGATTTTCAGTGCCCTGAGAATTAAGCACAGCAATCCGGCTGCCCCATTCCAGGTATCCGACCAGGGCGGAACGGAACTCGGGGTCGGCAGGCAGGCCGATCTCCTCTGCTGTGTCCAGCAATAACTGCATCCATCTTTTGCGCTTGGGTTCATCCAGCATTTTCCCGATATGGTGAGCAATCATGACGGCATGGCTGCCCTTGTCGGCCCCAGTATATTTTTGAGGGCCTCCAAAGACTTCGCCCACGAAATCGGCGACATGGCGTGGATGATCGGCTGACATTTGCCGGAAGACGGGACCAATCAGGTCGTCTTCGAGGACCTTGGCATAGAAGGTCCGGAAGAGGTTTTGGAGCGCTTCTTCCCCTCCGGCCCATTGATATAAGGTGGGTATGTTTGCTTTCACCTATGCAAGTTAAGGAAGAAGATGGAAGGGAAAATGAACTTACTTTTTGGTAGGGTAGGAAGGAGGGCATACTTTTCGGTAAGGTATTTTTTGGAAGGGGTTGGTAAGATATGTTTGTCAAAAAATATGAAACCTACCGGATTATTCACCCTAACCATCTTACTGATTATGGCCATCACTCCTGGAAATGCGCAAACGAGTACGTCCTTAGTAGCAAAGGCAAAAGACCATTCGGTCGAGATCCTTCGTTACAACATCCCTGCTGACCAGCATGCCAACTTTGAAGAAGCTTACAGAAAGGCAGGAAAACTCCTGGACGCGTCGGTCTTCTGTTTAGGGTATGAGGTCATCCACGGGGAAGAAGAACCCGATCATTACATCGTAGTCATCGATTGGATATCTACACAGGATCACATGACGGGCTTCCGGAACAGTCCCCAGTTTATGCCATACTTTGATCTGGTAAAGCCATTTTATATGCGCCAGCCAGGCGTCCTGAGCGCCGATCCGGATAAAATGACCTCTACGGCCATATGTATCATAGTACAACCAGCAGTTGGCGTTTGTCAATTGCTGTTTCAGGCCGAGTTAGCAGAACCGATGTATCCGACCTTGCTCTTGAATCCAGCATCAACCAAAAGCGACCATTTGACAATCAATTTATAATCAATAGATTATATAAATTTTCGGCAATTTTTCAAATATCTCGTCCGTTTTGGATCGCTCATACGTCCAAAATAGAAACACACCATATGGAGATGTTGAAAAACAAGGTAGCCGTTGTATTTGCGGCATCCGGAGAAATTGCCGGAGCAGTGGCCCGATCATTTGCAGCACATGGGGCAAAAGTATACGTCACCGCACGTAACTTATCTGCCGTTAAAGCCCTTGCCGGCGAAATCAATGAAGCGGGAGGGCAGGCAGAACCAGGTAAAGTGGATGCTTTGAATGAAACCGAGATCGAGACCTATTTACACAAGGTCGTCACCGGCAATGGAAAACTAGATATTGTATTCAATGGCATCGGGAGCTATTATAAGGATGCAGGTAGCGGCACCCCCTCCACCATAGCCACCTTCGAACAATTCCTGAATCCTTTGCAAAGGATCTGTGGTTCCCAGTTCCTTACCGCTAGAGTCGCAGCAAAGAACATGATTCAATCTGGTTCCCAAGGCACCATCTTGCTATTCAATGCATCCATGGCCAAGACCAAGACCCCGAATATGGCTGGGTTTGCCTCTGCCTGTGCGGCTATTGAGGGGTTGACCAGGGTAATGGCCGCCGAGTTTGGCAAACATGGGATCAAAGTGATGTGCCTTTGCTCAGGCGCCATTTACGAGTCACATAAGATCTCCGAAATGATGGGGGACTTTTCCCAACAATTAGGCATTTCCTGGGAAGACATGAATGCCCAATACAGAAAAAACGATATCCTTAGTTCAGAAATGACCTTGAAAAAATTAGCGGAAACGGCCACCTTCCTCGCTTCTGAAAATGGGGTCGTGTTCAACAGCCATATTGTAGACGTGGATTGCGGAAAATTTAATGTATTGTAAATGGAACAGGAAGAAATACTGAAAAAAGCATTGGCAGGAATATCAATTCGTTCCAAACTTCATTTGCCGAATTCCAGCACCAATTAAAATCATACCTCTATCGCCACCAACCTGGCCATCGGCGAAGTAAATAGCTTTTTTACCATTGAATAAAAAAAATAGTATGAAAAAAAACATCTTCTTAGTATTTATTTGCTCCCTCTTTTTTCAGCAACAACTCTTGGCACAGGAATTGAAATCTGAATTCTTATTTAGCCTGGACATAAACCTGAATCCGCCACAGGTAGTGGGGCCCATATGGAAGGGTGTAAGGCTTATTTCTCCGTTCAAGGATGGCCTTGTAACAAGCGATAAAATAAAAGGTAAGGTACTACCATGTAGTGGAGATTGGGGCCTTTTTATTGATTCCGCCACCTTTAAAGTCGACAGCCGTGTCACCATTGAAACCGATGATGGAGCACTGATATACATTACCTACTCCGGATATAGCCATGCAACAGCAAAAATTGCAGCTATGATAGGTCAGGGCAAAGGTGGGGAGATTAACCCTTCGGACTATTATTTCAGAACAAGCGTATCCTTTGAAACAAGTTCACCCCTTTATGCATGGCTTAATTATACGACTGCCGTAGGCATGGGTAGCTTTCCTGCTGCCGGCAAAGTTGTATACCGGATCTATGCCATACAGTAAGCATATATCCTACCTTTGAATGGATTAATTTCGGACGGTGGAATAGGCCGTTAGTAATTCTTCCAGCAGTATAGTTACACCGGCCGGGCGATGGTTTCCGAAGTGTAGGAATTTCTTCAGGATCATACCTTTGAGGTAAGGCCCAAATTGTTTTCCTGGGGTAGTATAGGCCAAGGGTATGGCTTCTTTTCCCTGCCAGATCCAATAAGGCATCAGCAGCGATAAGCGCAGATGATCCGGTTGATCGTTTTGTGTCAAACCCATGATGACCTCAGACATATAAGCGTCATACCTGTTGACGAGGGCATCGTGGGCCCTCCGGTAGCCGTTTTTCAAGGCCGTTACCAGAACAGCATCTGGCTGCGTAGTCCAATCAAGGTCTGTGGTTTGCATGTAAGCGGTATTTATGCGGAAATGTACTGTAAATTTTAATGCAATACTTTATATGATTTACTGGTTTATGTTTTAGAAAATGTATGATTATTGGATAATATTTAAATAAGTTAACTATTGCCAATAATAGGTTACCTTTAGAAGTCCTGCATAAATAATTAAAACAGATCATTATGAGCAAGAATAAAGGCGGTAAAAACAATAAAAAAGAGCCTGCTATCCACGGTAAAAAGATAGTTTCAGATTATCAGGCGGGAAAGAAGAGTGAGGTAATAGAGATCGTGCCCATCACTGTAAAAAGTAAGCATTAGGTTCTTGTTGATGCCTGCTGACAATCAACAGACCTATGAAAATACCTGGAATATATTATAGCATGCTTATAGGCTGTTTGGCTCCGGTTTTTAGCCATGCTCAGGATGCTACGAACATGATCCCTAAACAGAGTTCGGTTAAAGATACATCCAAACAAACCGATCTGATTGACTTAGCCAAAGCCTTGTTCCACATTGATAAGATACATACAAGCACCCAAAGGCAAAAGAAGATTTATTTTTCCTTTTTACCCGTCGCGGGAGATGTCCCCGGAGGTACCGGATACGCCTTGATCACGAGCACAACAGCCGGCACCTATCTAGGCCCACATTCCACTACAAATCTATCCACGGTTACCTTCGCCCCGTACTGGAATTTACGTGATAGGTTTGGCTTGCCGCTGCGTTCCAGTTTATGGCTGAAAGACAATGACTGGAATATTCAGGGTGACATCCGGGTCCTTGTCTATCCGCAGTACACCTGGGGTGTGGGGACTAGCCACACGTATTCCGAAAATACTTTGGTGGACGATAATTATATCCGGTTTTACCAAACAGCCCTTAAGCGGATAAGGCCCTATTTTTTCGCGGGGGCTGGGTATAATCTGGACTATAGAGCCCATATTAAAACAAATGACCCTGTCGTTGACTTAGCACAATTCACCGGATATCCTTACGGGACAGGGAGTAATTCCGTTTCCTCGGGCGTTAACCTTACCTTGCTGTATGATACCCGTAATAATTCAGTAAACCCCTTACCGGGTTCCTATATTAATATAGTATACCGTATTAATCCAATATTCCTGGGAAGCAATAATGACTGGCAATCCTTATATGCAGATGTCAGAAAATATGTGTCCATGAATCCAATGAATAAAAACCAGCAAAATACACTGGCTTTCTGGTCCTATTTCTGGACCGTATTTAACGGAAAGACGCCATACCTGGATCTGCCAAGTATTGGCTGGGACTCCTATAACCGCTCCGGGGAAGGTATTGATCAGAACCGCTATCGGGGTAAGTCTTTGTTCTATTTTGAGAGCGAATACAGAAGGGATATCACAACCAATGGGCTATTGGGTTTCGTCGTATTTACAGATGTGAATACGGTGAGTGGATCCGGCACCCTTTTCACTTCCTGGCACCCGGCCGCGGGTACCGGACTGAGGCTGAAGTTTAGTAAGGTCTCCCGTACCAATGTTGGTCTTGATTTTGGTTTTAGTAAGGGTTACAATGCCCTTATCCTCAATGTGGGTGAAGCCTTTTAGGCCTTAATCACCATCTCTTTCCACTTGCCTGATGGAGTCATCGCTAAAGCCTCCGTTCCCCCTCAAGGATGCTAATCACTTGTTTATTCAAACCAAGCCCTTTGATTACTTTAAAATATTCCATGCATAATATAATTCTATGTTGTGGCTTTGCCCATCGTCTACTAATCTGATCCTATGTCCATCCCCTCGTTGATCACCGTTGGTCCACCTGGATGCAGTACCATCATCAACCTGGAAAATCGTTAGGTGGTATGGGGAATTTCCAAACAGGTATACCAGGTTGATAGAGGGCCAGTGCAGAGGAAAACAGGGACGCACGCTTAAAAATGGACCATCCCGCTCCAATCCGACAAGCGCAGTCAAAATACACTGATACATCCATCCAGCAGAACCGGTATACCAGGTCCACCCACCCATGCCTTTATGGGATTGGTTGGCATAGACATCGGCTGCCATTACATAAGGCTCCGTCTTGTACACCTGGACGGCGGCAGCGTCAGCCGTGTGGTTGATAGGGAGGATCATTTCCAATAGCTCCCAGCATTTCTCCCGCTGGCCCAATTTCGCAAATGCCATGATTGCCCAAATCGCTGCATGGGTATATTGTCCGCCGTTCTCCCTAACGCCCGGCAGATAGCCCTTTATGTAACCAGGATTCAGTGCTGTTGAGTCGAAAGGGGGATCCAGGAGTTTGATCAACTGTAGATCCATTTTGACAAGCTGCTCTTCAAGGGATTTCATGGCCATTTTGGCGCGGCTGGGATCGGCAGAACCGGACAGCACGGCCCAGCTCTGAGAGATGCCATCTATCCGGCAGTCTTTATTTTGCACCGATCCCAGTGGTGTGCCATCGTCAAAATAGGCTCGCCTGTACCACGCACCATCCCAGGCAGCTGTTTCCATCCTGGACTGTAAACCGGCAGCTTCTGTTCTACAGGTGGCGGCAAAGAGCGGATCTTTAAAAGTAGCGGCCGTATCGGCAAATTTCATCAAGACATCATAGAGAAAGAAAGCAAGCCATACACTTTCTCCCTGACCCTTATTGCCCACCTTGTCCATTCCATCGTTCCAATCACCGGTGCCTATTAAAGGCAGACCATGAAGACCGAATGTCAACCCATGTCTGATAGCAAGGACACAATGCTCATATAGGGTTCCGCTCAGGTTACCACTTACGGGTTGATCATAGAATGATTCTTCGCCCGGGTGCAGGGAGCGACCTTCCAGATAGCCTACGTGTATCCCCAGCACGTCGGTATCACCCGTGACAGCCACATACCTGGACACTACAAAGGGCAACCATAGGTAGTCATCCGAACAGCGAGTCCGGACACCACTTCCAAGGGGTGGATGCCACCAGTGCTGTACATCACCTTCTGAAAATTGCCTGGACGCATGTAACAATATCTGCTCGCGGGCTAGGGCAGGTTGGGTTTGAAGAAGGGCTAATACATCCTGGAGTTGATCCCTGAATCCAAACGCCCCACCTGATTGGTAAAACCCACTGCGGCCAAAGATCCGGCAGGACAAGGTTTGGTAAAGGAGCCAGCCATTGGTGAGGATATTCAATGCGGCATCCGGCGTGGTGAGCTGTATCCCACTTAACATGGTCCGCCAGTATTGCTTTACCCGGTCCAGGGAGGAGGATGCCGCCAGGGTGCCGGATAACTTTTGCAGAAGTGCTTTAGCGTCCCCGTTATTTGAGGCACTCCCTAACATAAATACAATTTCTTTTTCTGCCCCATCGGACAGATCGAAGGTAATTTGAAGGACCGCGCAAGGATCCATGCCGGCACCGCTTCTACCGGAAAGCCTTTTACGATGCATGGCCTGGGGATCAGCCAGGTTCCTGTTCCGTCCTATAAATTCAAGCCGGTCGGCGGTATAGGATAGTCCGCTGGATTCATTGACCATGAAGAAGGCCACCCGCTCTGAAAACACGGTGTTGTACCGGTTCCTGAAAAGCAACGCGCCCGTTTCAGCATCCTGTTCAGAAAGGACGTGCATGCTTGTCTTTGCGCGGACATCTCCCAACACCATTTCCAGGTACCCGGTAGCGGAGAGCTTTCGTTTCCGGTCTGACCTGTTTTTTACCCTTAATACCATCCATTTGACCGGGAGTACTTCGTCTATAAATGTGGTGAATTCTGTGGAGATCCCCTGTTCCGTATGCTGGAATTGACTATAGCCAAATCCATGTTTAGCCATATAGGGTTTTGCGCCTCCGGCGGGGAAGGGGGTAGGAGACCAGAAGCAGCCGGATTCCTCGTCCCTCAGGTAAAAGGCTTCTCCGCCGTCGTCACTGACGGGGTCGTTGTTCCAGGGTGTAAGCCTGTACTCATGGGCATTGACAGCCCAGGTGTAGGCCGAACCGCTTTCAGATATGACCGTACCCATGGCTGGATTGGCGATCACGTTCACCCATGGGGCAGGGGTAGTATTTTTTTTATCGGTCAGGATCATGTATTCCTTGCCATCAGGTGTGAAGCCGCCCGTTCCATTGGGAAATAATAGATTATCGGGAAGCGTAGGCTTGGTGGATAATTCATCCGCTGCCTGAAGACCCGTTGGTACGAAAGGAAAAGTTACTTTTTCGGGAAAGAGGCGGCCTACTTGTTCCGATAAGGTGCCCCTGTTGTCATAGAGGATTACCCTGGCGACACTTTCAAAGAGCATGCGGTCTTCGGGGGAGACCTGATCGGCGGAGCGTACATATATTTTACCCGTTGGTTGATCGGGCTGATTACCAGCATCGGCGTCGATCAAACCCTGAAGCTGGTCAAGTAGCTGTTGCCTGTATGAACCAGGTTCTTCGTTCCAGATGACCAGATCCACAGGTAATCCCTTCAACCGCCAATAGGCATGTGCCTGAATCAGCTGTCGCGCAAGACCCAGTTTGTCCGGATCTGTCATATGAAGCAGGACGATGGGGAGGTCCCCGGATACCGAGTGGCTCCAAAGCCCCGACTGGCCCCTGAAGTTGTTCAGCATAACATAGGGCTCACCTCTCAGGTCTGCATTGGGATAAACAATGGAAGACGCCAGTTGATCATACAGCTGGGCATCGGCCTCTGTTGCATTAATCTGACGCAGTAGTACCTGAGCGTGGGTCCATGCGAGCTCAAAGGCGCGGTTTTTAAGGTGTTCGTCCTGATACTTCTGAATTAAACCTTCACCGTTTTCCCTTGTTTCACTCATGCCAAAGATCAGGTCGACGGTTGCTGTTTGGTCTGGCTTTAACGTTATCCGGTAACGAATAGCGACAATGGGATCAAGGACCGCGCCCTGGTTTCCGGATAAGGATGCTGTATCCATCGCCTGGGGGGCGCTGAGTGACCTGCCCCGACCGATAAAGGTTGACCGGGCGGTCTCATAGGAAGGGGCCTCTGCGCTAGCTCCCTGAACACTCATCAAATGGAACATCCAGGGAGGTGATTCCTCTTCCGATCGTGGTCTGCGGGTGCAAATCACCGCTCGCTGCCCTAGAAGGATCTCCGTCACCACGAACAGATTACTGAAAGCAGGATGCGCTTCGTCAGAAGCCTGCCCGCCGATGACCACTTCCGCATAACTGGTTACCTCCACAATTTTGGTAAACAAGGTGGTGTTGGTGATCTTAATACGCCTCATTTCCATATCATCCTCCGGGCTAACCACCATCTCCGTATGGGTGTTGATGCCATCGTCCCGTCTACGGAACTCAACGTGTCCCGGAGAATAGGTTACTTCATACTTTTTAGCGGCCCGTAAGGTGGGCTCGTAGGTGTTCGACCAGAAAGTGCCACTCCCAACGTCTTTTATATAACAGAAAATACCCCTGTCATCTTTTGTGGGGTCCTGGCGCCAGCGGGTAACCGCTAACTCCTTCCACCGGCTGTAGCCGGCACCTGTATTGGAGATCATTACCTGATAACGTCCATTGCTTAGTAGCTGGATCTCCGGTATCCTCGTATGGGGGGTATTAATAATCCGCAAGGGTGTGCCGGATACGGGTGCTTGCGTTTCAATGATATCAGCCGTATGCGCGTAAAAAAGCGTTGCTCTGGGGACGCGCTCCTGGAGTAACAACAGGGTTGCCTGAAACCGAAGTTCCGCGGCAAAACGCTGCTGCATTGGTTTATCTAGAAGTAGATATGCCAGCGAAAGCAAGCTCATACCCTGGTGGTGCACCATAAAGGATTGAATAATGACAGAAGTCCTGCCCCTGGGTACCCTGGCTGGCGTATAGTCTGCCGCTTCATAAAAACCAAACTCCCCTTCCATGCCTTTTTTGGAAAGGGCCTGCAAATTGCTCACGGCCTTTTCAGGATGGACCATAAGGGCCAGCATAGAAGCATAGGGTGCTATGACGAGGTTATCCTCCAGGCCACGATTGAGTCCGAGACCCGGAATGCCAAATCCACGGTACTGATAGGTTAGATTTGTATCCACCAAGTTGTAGGCTGATTCTGAAATACCCCATGGCGTAATGCGCTGATGTCCATATTCAATCTGGCGCTTGACCATGGCCTTGTTGGTTTGCGATAGCAGGGTATGCTCAAAGGAAGGCATGACCAATTGAGGCATCAGATACTCAAACATCGATCCACTCCAGGACAGCAAGATGGGGTCGCCGCCAGACGCTGTTATCAGACGCCCAAGGGCAAACCAGCTATCTTGCGGAAGTTTGCCTTGAGCAATACCTACAAAGATCCCCAGTCTGACTTCAGAGGCGAGCAAATCATAAAAGCCACTGTCTTTGCGCTGATCGTCGACGTTATATCCTATATGTAAGAGTTCCGTATCTGGCTCCAGCAAAAAATCATATTCGATATCACTGAATATTTCGCACTGTTCGGCAACCATGTCGAATCGACCCATCATTTCGGTCGCCTGTTTGGCTGCATGCCTCAAGGATTCGTGCATACGGGAGAGCCAATCCCTTTCTCCGGCAGTATGCTCCTGGCGCTCATATTCATCAAATGCCGGCTGACAGGTCTCGTTTATCGCTTGCAGGGATCGGAGCGTCGGCAGTTGGTCCAGCAGCGCCAGACGGGGAAAGACATCAGGGACGGGCAGAAGTCCTGTCCAGGGCGCCATTTGCAACAAATGCTGCCATTGGTCATTCAATTGGTCCGACAGCCTTTCTATCCAGCCGGATACTTCAGGATCAAGTGCTGTTCCTTCGGAACGAAAGTCATTTGAAATCCAAATTAATTTTTCCAGGGTATTTTTTGTGGCCGTCAGGGAATCATCACCCTGGGCGGCTTCCTTGACCAATATCTGAAACCGCTTGAGTGGATCGGCGAGCAGTTTTATATGCTCTTCCATGACAATGGCCGCCGTTGTACTGAAGCCCGACCATAGGTGCTTACTGATAAGTGGTTGTCCTGGAAGAGCCAGGAGTCCCTGGCGCAAAGTTAGGAGATGGCCTGCGAGATTGCCGCTGTCTACAGTCGATACATAACGGGGATGCAAGGGAAACAAGGAGAGTGTATCGTACCAGTTGTATAAGTGGCCCTTAAATCTTTCCAGCTTACCCATAGCCCCAAATGAGTCTTCACATCTGCTCAACAATCTGGTTGAGGAAAGATATCCAAAGTCATAAGCGGCCAGGTTGGATAACAAAGCCAAGCCTATGTTGGTTGGAGAGGTGCGATGAGCAATGACGCCCCCTTCGGGTATTTGGTAATTGTCGGGGGGAAGCCAGTTGTCTTCCTCGGTCACAAATCGCTCGAAATACCCCCAGGTCTTTCTTGCTGTCCTATGAAGAAAGGCCAGCTCTTCCTCCTGTAGGTCTGGCTTATCTTCCTGGCTTGGTTTATCCAGGCGCCAGACCAGGGCCGGTCCCAGAAACCATAATAGCAGGAATGGCCATGCTACTAAAAATACCTGAGGGTTTTTTAGTAAGGTTACCGTACAAATCAATGCCAGCAACGGCACTATGATCTGAGATTTATAAACGGACCATAGTCCGGCCTGTCGGGTGGAGGTAACCGCTCCAAAGGGGATCCATTCCAATAATTTCTTCCGGCTGATCAGCATCCGCCAGAGCGCGCGCACCATAGCGTCCATATATTGGGAAGCCTCATAAGGGAGGATGGAGAGCCCGAAAACAAACCGGATTAAGGTAATTTTCAGGCTGGAGCCCACCTCGGTAATGTTTGCTTTCAGGGGCATTTCTTCCGGCTTATTCAATAACTGCCAGGCGCAGGCAACCAAGGGGGGCAGGAGCATGATGGAAGAAACAACCAAGGTCCAAAACCAGGGGAAGGGTAGGATGAACCAACCCATCATTAATAGAGATAGTAGTGAAACGGGTAAGAGGCTTCTTCTCAGGTTATCAAATATTTTCCAACGGGATAAAGGGGAAAGCCGGTTCCGGATCAGGTTCCCTTTGCCGGTCCTTATGTAGGGTAGGATCCATGCGCCAATCTGCCAGTCGCCTCTTATCCACCGATG
>CAJCIQ010000141.1 GCA_903970475.1 Beijerinckiaceae bacterium | reverse complement strand
CATCCTTTTCCAGATCCCGGATATGCCCATAACAGCTTTTTACCTCGAAATCGCTTCCCAGGATCTTTTCGATCGTCTTGGCTTTGGCCGGGGATTCTACTATCAATAGGTTTTTTGCCATAATTCTTTGATTGTTAGTGGCTAGACTTGGGATATACGGAAAAAGCAATGTGGTCATTTTCCCCCGGTCGCCGCGGCAATATTAATGGAATAATTCAAAAAACAAAAAATGCCTCCTTAAATTGCCCCCTCCTAATGAACCTTTTCCATATGATAAAATCGATTGTCCAGGGTGGCTCTCTGTTTATTTTGGCATTATTATGTAGTGTGGACGGGCGGTCACAGACCCCTGGTGCTGCAAAGCAAAAACCCCACCATCCGGTGCACCATTCAGGGGCCCATCCGGCGCACCATGTGGTGCATCATCGGGCGGGGCATGCTTCTGGCGGCACTTCAAGTCATGGTGTGCATCATGCTGTAAATCATAGCGTTCACCACACATTGCCCCTGGCCGTGGACCAGGGGCCTTCTCATGTGCCTTCCCCTATTCCCTATGGGGCCATCCCCACGGAAAGGCAGTTGCGCTGGCAGGAAATGGAGATGTATTGCATCATTCATTTTGGGGTAAATACCTACCTGGATCATGAGTGGGGATATGGGGATGAGGATCCCAATTTGATCAACCCAATAGAATTTAATGCTGCCCAAATTGTGGGCGCCGTCAAAGCCGGTGGATTTAAAGGGATAGTCGTGGTTGCAAAACACCACGATGGATTATGCCTTTGGCCCACTGCCACGACCAATCATAGTATTTCTTTTAGTAAGTGGAAGCATGGAAAAGGGGATATGGTAAAGGAGTATCAACTGGCTTGCGGGAAACTGGGTATACGCCTGGGCCTGTATTGCTCTCCCTGGGACCGTAACAGTGCGCTTTATGGAACGGCAGCTTATGTAAAGATGTATAGGGCCCAGTTAAAGGAGCTTTATTCCCGGTATGGAAACCTGTTTATGTCCTGGCACGATGGGGCCAATGGGGGAGATGGATATTATGGAGGAGCCAGGGAAGCCAGAACCATAGACAGGAGCACCTATTATGGCTGGGATACCACCTGGGCCCTGACCCGCTCCATGCAGCCAGGTGCTTGTATATTCGGGGACATCGGCCCAGACGTGCGTTGGGTGGGCAATGAGCAGGGACACGCGGGTCAGACATATTGGGCAACGTACACGCCTATAGCTCCTGATTCCGGTCACGTGCCTTCCAATGGATATGTAGTATCTGAACTGGGTACGGAAGGCACCAGGGATGGAAAATATTGGATGCCGGCGGAATGTGATGTTCCCTTAAGGCCAGGATGGTTTTACCATGCCGGCCAGGACGCTCAGGTGAAGAGCCCTTCTGCCTTGTTGGATTTATACTACGCATCCGTTGGCCGGGGAGCAGACCTGGATCTGGGGATTGCGCCGGATAAAAGGGGCCTGCTCAACGAGCACGACGTTGCCTCTTTAAAAGAGTTTGGTTACCTGCTGAGGGAAACATTCAAGACCAATCTGGCGGTGGGTGCGCATATGACGACCACCAATATCCGGGGAAGGGACGTGGTGCATTATGGTCCTCATTTCTTGTTGGATGATAGTCGGTACAGCTACTGGGCTACCGATGACAGTATCCATACAGCAGAGATCATTTTTGACATGACCACGCCTAAAACTTTTGATGTGATCCGTCTCAGAGAAAACATAAAACTGGGCCAACGCATAGATTCTTTTGCGGTGGACATACCGGCTAAAGATGGAAGCTGGCAGGAGCTCGTCAGGGGCACCAGTATCGGGGCCAATAAATTGTTGCGTCTGGATCAGGCGGTCACTACCCGCAAAGTCCGCTTAAGGATACTAGGGGCTCCGGTGGCCATAGCCCTGAGTGATTTCGGGTTGTATAAAGAACCTTACCGGATTGCTGCTCCTTTGATCACCCGGAGTTTCGACGGAACGGTCCGCATCAGCACAGAAGATCAGCGCAGGCTCATCCGCTTCACCCTGGATGGCTCGGCGCCGAATAGTGCTTCCCCTTTATACACCGGTTCCTTTGACTTACCCAATGGGGGATTGGTCAGGGCTGCCCAGTTTACGGAAGGGGGATTGGCTGGAGAAATAAGTACGGCCCGGTTTGGGATAAGGCATACGGGATGGAAAGTGTTAGAGGCTTCCGCGGGCGCTGCGGGAGCCGGCGCAGTGGGCTCGTCCGGCAATGCGGTTGGGGCGACGGCTGCCGCCGCCATCGACGGGGATCCCCATACCCTTTGGAATACCTTATCCTCGGGTGATACCCTGCCTCAACACCTCAGCATTGACTTAGGGCAGGCCCAAACGATTGCTGGTTTTTCTTACCTGCCTCGGCAGGATAAAGGGAAGGAAGGATTGGTCACTGATTACAGTTTTGCTGTTAGTGACGACGGCCTGACCTGGAAGGAGGTTAAGACGGGAGAGTTCTCCAATATCGTCGCCAATCCGCTGGAGCAGTGGGTAAAGTTTGATCAGCCGGTGACGACCAGGTTTATACGGTTCACCGCCCTGCGCGTCAGTGCGGGTTCTGGTGTTGCCGTGTCTGCGTTGGGCGTGTGGACGCGGTAGGACCCCTCAGCGCCGGGCGCCAACGGGTTACTGCGCACCGCGGCCGCCCGCGGGTTACTGGATACAGGTCGCCCATGTGTTACTGCGCGCCGATCACCACTTTTTGCTGCCGGTAGGAATTGACATTTTTCCCTTTGTACCAGGCAGGCATCCAGGGACCGGCCTTGCGCACCATCTCTATCATCACTTTAGCCAGGGTGGTGCCGTCCATGGTCAGGGCGGTTATATCGGTGACGGTGCCATCGGTATGTACAACGAAGCGGACGATGCAGGTACCGGTGGAACCTGACTGAATGATTTCATTATAGTGTTGGTCCATGGTCCTTCGTACGAGGTTATTCCAGGCCACCTCTCCACCCAGGTATTGGGCTACAGAGTCTACTTTGGTATAAATGGTCGTGTCGGCGCCGGGGAGGGTATCACTGGCCGGACGAAAACAAGTCAACAATAAAAACAAGTACATCATAGAAAATCTAAGATAAGGATATAAACTTGCACATATGAACAAACGCATACTGCTCCTGTCAACGGCGTTGCTCATGGGAAACTGGATGATGGCTCCGGCGGTAAAGGCCCAGCAAAGGGTAGCGCCTGCCTATCCATTGGTCACCCACGATCCCTATTTCAGTATCTGGTCTACTTCGGACCAATTGACCGCTGTGACAACGACTCATTGGACAGGGAAAAAACAACCGCTCTCCGGCATCATCCTCGTTGATGGAAAGGGCTACCGGTATATGGGAAATGAAACACCAGGCTTGCCTCCTGCCCAGCAAGACAGCGTGACCATCAGCGCTACACGTACGACTTATTATTTTACCGCAGGACCCGTTCGCCTGAGTGTGGATTTTATCAGTCCCCTGCTTCCGGACAGCCTGGATCTTTTGTCCAGGCCCATTACATACCTGAGCTATAGCGCGGCATCAAGGGATGGGGCAGCCCACCAGGTTGGCCTGTTATTAGGTGTTTCTCCCTGGATAGCCGCTAACGATACCAACCAAAAAGTCGCATGCCAAATCTATAACAAGGGGGGCCTTACCATAGCCAAAGCGGGAACCATATCTCAACCCATTCTTCAAAAGAAAGGAGATGACCTTCGCATTGATTGGGGGTATCTGTATGTGGCGGCTCAAAATGGTCAGCAGATCCTGGATACTACCCAGGATGGCAGGGTTACCCTATGGACAAAAGTGGGATTGGGTGCCGTTGGGCTGTCCCCGGTGAAAGACCTGATGATGCTCGGTTACGATGAGCTGTATGCCATACAATATTTCGGTCAGAACCTCCGGCCCTGGTGGAACCGGGATTCTGCTAAAACCATGGAAGGGGAATTGCAGGCGGCCCGCTCAGATTTTGATCAGATATACACCCAATGTAAGGACTTCGATCAGAAACTATATGCACAGGCCCTGGGTGCGGGTGGCCCAAAATACGCCCGCCTCTGCGCCTTGGCTTATCGCCAGAGTGTGGCGGCCCACGCCCTGGTCCGTAGCCCGCAAGGAGACTTGCTGTGGTTGAGTAAAGAAAACTTTTCCAATGGGTCCATCAATACGGTGGATGTAACCTATCCGTCCGCTCCTTTATACCTGCTGTACAATGCGTCCCTGATGGAAGGTATGCTCAACGGTAATTTTTATTACTCCGAAAGTGGTATTTGGAAGCGCCCATTCCCGGCTCATGACCTGGGCACCTATCCCTTGGCCAATGGTCAGACGTATGGGGAAGACATGCCCGTGGAAGAAGCGGGGAACATGATTATCCTGACCGGAGCCATCACCAAAGCAGAAGGCAATGCCGATTACGCCAAACGGCATTGGGCTACCTTAAAGACTTGGGTGCAATACCTGGATACGGCAGGCTTTGATCCCACCAATCAACTCTGTACCGATGACTTTGCCGGACACCTGGCCCGCAATGCCAACCTATCGGTAAAAGCCATAGAGGCCATAGGCGCTTATGCGCAAATGGCGGCCAACCTGGGCTTCAAGGAGGAAGCCGCTCACTATATGCAACGCGCCAAAAACATGGCCCGCAACTGGGCCCTCCTGGCCAATGATGGGGATCATTTTTCCCTGACCTTCGATCAAAAGGGAACCTGGAGCCAGAAATACAACCTGGTTTGGGATAAGGTGCTGGACCTGCACTTATTTCCTACGGTCGTTTATGAAAATGAAATCCGCTATTACCTGACCAAACAAAATCCGTTCGGATTGCCGTTGGACAGCCGTAAAACCTATACCAAATCGGACTGGATAGAATGGACAGCTACCCTGGCTTCCAACCAGCAGGATTTTGAAGCCTTGTCTGATCCTGTTTTTAAGTTTGTCACCAAGACGCCAACCAGGGTACCGCTCAGTGATTGGCATGAAACCACCGATGGACGGCAAGTGGGCTTTCAGGCCCGCAGCGTGGTGGGCGGATATTTTATGAGGGCCTTGTATGTGAAGTGGCATCCGGCGGCTCCATGAAGTGCAGCCCCTACCCAAACTGCGTACGCACGATATAATCCATCCATTTGGGAGGCAGCAACCTTCGTAGGAAGAGCAGAGGCCTGGCCCCAAAGCCACCCACGTACCGGGTGGAGGGTCGGGGGCTCCGGATGGCCTTCTCTATGAGGTCAGCCACCACCGAAGGGTCTGATAACTTATGTTCGTAGGTTCGAAGATTCTTGACAAAGCGACCCACCATGGGGCTATATGCGCCATGACCGGAATTGCGTTGGGCATTTAAAGCCGCATCGACGGGCCAGCCGGTGTTGATCCCCCCGGGTTCTATGAGGATGACCTTTATGCCGAAGGAAGAGACTTCCCTTCTCAGGGAGTCGCTAAGGGCCTCCACACAGAATTTGGTCGCATTATACCACCCGGATAGGGGTGTGGCAAATTGGCCGCCCACGGAAGACAGGTTGATGATCCTGCCGGCCCCTTGGGCCCGCATGGCGGGAAGGGCCGCCTGGGTGACCCGCATGAGTCCGAAAACGTTGACGTCAAATTGTCCCTGAGCCTCGGGCAAGGGGACCTCCTCCAGGGATCCGGTAGAGCCAAATCCTGCGTTATTGATCAGAATATCAATTCTTCCCTCTTTTTGTAGCAAAATTTCCATGGTCCGATAAACCGATGCCTCATTGGTAACGTCCATATGTAGCACTTCCGCCCCCAGGGTACGCAGGTCCTCCATGGCTTCCAGCCGTCTGGCCACTGCATAAACCCGGAAATGCCTGGCTAACAACCGTTTGGCGGTTTCTTTACCGATGCCTGAAGACGCACCGGTAATCATTACGATTTGATTCATAAGATGTTATAAAAGTATTATACCGGTTCCTAGTATTTTTACTACGCTAAGTGACTGATAGATGGCATGTTCTTTGAGATTATTCTACCATCCTATGACGGATCGACGCGACTTGTGTCACCGCAGCACTTATACAGCACCGTGGTATGTATACGAACCGGTGCATGGGGAAAATACGATTGCTCCATGTTGTATTTACGAAAAATATATTTTTAATATTACAGATAATTTGGGTGAGAATATTACGTAAAATCGGAAAATTTTAACAACTTTGTTAGGCTGAGATCACCGTTGTGTTTAAGGCACTCAATTTACCTTTGTCGCTTACCGTCTGACTCAAGCTTACCTCCCGTCCCATTTGAAAATCGCCCCAATTAAAGTTTTGTTGAACAAGATTGCTTCTAGGCTAGGATTTGTGCTCATAATTAAAATTTATGTTGATGACTCTAATTGGTATGATTGAAGATTCACTTGTTCTCCGGAAGAACCTAGAGAAAATGTTTGAGTACGATCGGGAGATGGAGCTCTTATTCTCTGTGCCTTCCATTGAACAAGTTATTTGCCAACCAGCATATCAGAAGGTACATCCTGATGTGCTCCTGTTGGACATTGAATTACCTGGCATCTCCGGCCTGGATGCCATTCCCCGTTTGAGAAAGATGTTTCCAAGCACTGCCATCATGGTGATCACCGGCAATGTGGACGAAGAAGTCATCTGGAAAGCCACCGTAGGGGGCGCTAAGGGGTATCTCCTCAAACCCGTTTCTTATTCCGAATTAAGAGATCATATTCTCCATATTAAAGAAGGCAACACCATCATTTCACCGGAAGCCGCCAATTCTTTGGTACGCAAACTGAATGTGATGGTAGAAGACCGCAAACCCGAATACGACCACGTACTCACCAAAAAGGAGTCCGAAGTAGTCGAATATTTCCTTCGGGGGTTTACCTACAAACAGATCGCCATGTGTATGCAAATATCTGTTAGCACGGTAAATGACCACCAAAAGAAGATTTACAAAAAACTCAACATTACCTCCAAATATGAGTTAATGGCCAAACTATTGCCGAACTGATGAGTCAACCACTCAGCACAGGAATTCCAGCCTCCTTATTCACGAGGCAGGCTGTTGAAGCGTCCCCCTCGGATGGGGAATACACCCTGGATCACCAGCCTTTGGATTGGAGGCAGTCCCTGGTGCATATGATGTCCCACGATCTGAGGACGCCTTTAAGTGTTATACAGTCCAGTGCAGAGCTCCTTCGTTTTCAGGCGGCACAGCAATCCACTTTTGATGCGGAAGAGGTCATGCTCCGCATGGACCAGATCCTTTTGGAAATATCCAGAGCCACTTCTTTATTGACCCGTCTGGCAGCCATTAATCGTATGGATGGGATTTCGGATTTGGGGCCCGACCCTGGGCTTAATCCCCTCGATATTGCTACCAGGGTCATCGCAGAAAGATTTTCCCCTTACCGGGATGGTAGGACGGTGACCATGAGCTATAAGGGTTCACCCAAAATGGTCCATATGGATTCCCTGCTGCTGGAGTCCGTATTTCTGAACTTACTGGACAATGCCTGTAAGTACTCTTCCGGAAAAGAAGCTCCCTTATTATTCATAGATTTTTCCTCCGGCAAATGGTCCTTATCCGTCACCGACCATGGCATTGGTATTCCTGCCGCACTGGAGCAGGACCTGGGCTCCCCCTTCAGCAGGGGTAAAAACGTAGGTATGACACCCGGCATGGGGCTGGGCCTTTCCATCGTCAAGACCATCGTACAACAGTATGGTGGAAGGCTATCGGTGCGCAGCCTGGAAGGCAAAGGCACCACCGTCCGGGCGGTATTCTGAGTAGGCGGCGCTCCACCGAAAGCGTTCCACCCAATGCCCAGAGGGGCCATTGAGCCCTCAGAACGCGTTATTCTCCCCCCTTACCGTATTGATAATCGTCAGGAATATGATCCTTAAGTCAAACATCCAGGACCAGTGTTCCATGTAGTAGATATCGTATTCTACCCGTTTGACCATTTGCTCAGGGTTCTTGGTTTCCCCCCTGTATCCATTGACCTGGGCCCAACCGGTGACGCCGGGTTGGAGGAACTGACGCACCATGTATTTGCCAATGATGGCGCTGTACTGCTCGGTATGGGCCAGCATGTGGGGGCGGGGCCCTACCACGCTCATGGTTCCCATAAAGACATTAAAAAATTGGGGCATTTCGTCCAGATTGGACTTCCTTAGAAAAGCCCCCAATTTCGTAATGCGCCTGTCCCCACGGGTGGCTTGTACCTTGTCTGAGTCGAAGTTGACCCGCATGCTCCGGAACTTGTAACACCAGAAAGGCTTGTTGTCCCTGCCGGAACGGAGCTGACGGAAAAACACGGGTCCTTTGGAATCCAGTTTAATTAAAATAGCAAGCAATGGCGTCAACCAGGATAGGATGAAGACGATCACAAAGGTGGCAAAGGCAATGTCAAAAGCCCTTTTCTTCACCACATTCCCTATATCCTGACGCAGGGGTTCTTGTCTGAGACTAATAACCGGAATGGCATCCAGGTATTCAATAAAGTAAGACGTTTGTATGGCTCCGCTGAAGTCTGGTACGAATTTTACCCGCACGCAATTCTGGTCGGCAATTTCCAGGAGCCGGTTGATCTGGTGGGAGTCCGGCATGACCGTGGAATAGATCTCCTGTATATCGTTGGCGGCGGCAAACTGGATGTATTGTTCGATACGACCCGTAGACTTACCTAATTCATAGTAGTGATCCAATTGCTCATCCAAAAAGCCTTCGAACGTGTAGGCATTCTGTTTGGCCATGAAGTAGGTAGCCAGGCGCTGGGCGGTAGGGTTATAGCCTACAATAGCCGTTCTGGTGTGCAATCCGGAGCGTTGCAGGATGCGTTCTATCACATAGGTCACGAGGATACTGCGTAAGGCCAGCAGAAAGATCAGGGAAATATAAGCCACCGGCATGAAGCGGATGGCAAAGCTTTTTTCTTCGCTGTACAGGAGAAATACGGCAAAGAAGGCGGCGTGCAAAAAGAAGGTCTTAATGGTCTGCCTGAGGATCATTTCTATTTTGGCAATCGTCTCCCTGGAATAGAGTTTCATCATGGAGGCCAAGGTCAGCCAACCCAGATTAAAGATGAGAATTTTGCTGAGTACAAAATGGGCAGAGAGGCTACGATCAATCATCAAATGGACGACCAGATAGCCAATCAGGTAAGCGAGATTGACCATAAAGAAATCCGCTAGTATAAGACCTAAGCGTATGAAGTAAGAATACCGGGTTTCCATGATATGCGTTAAAAGTAGGATGCCAGGGGAAGCTTTTCAACCCCTTAAACAAAGGATATGTATATTTGCGGCCATATTTGACGCATATGGTATCAAAGATTTCCGCGCTGATTGCTGAATCCATTGCCGTGAAACAGGCATTGCTGGACGATAAAGTTGTGCAACAAAAAATTGCCCGGGCAGTGGAAGCAGTGACCCATGCTTTCAGGGAGGGAAGGAGAGTGTACTTCTGTGGAAATGGAGGGAGTGCAGCAGACGCCCAGCACTTGTCAGCGGAGTTTTCCGGTCGCTTCTACAAGAACAGAAGGGCGCTACCAGCAGAAGCCTTGCACTGCAATACTTCTTACCTAACGGCGGTGGCCAACGATTATAGTTATGACGTCATTTATGCCCGGTTGGTGGAAGGCATTGCCGACAAAGGAGATGTGCTCTTTGGTTTGAGTACCTCCGGTAATTCGCCCAATATCGTGGCCGCTATGGAAGTAGCCAGGGCAAAAGGGATCATCACCATCGGATTCACAGGATCTAAAGGCGGGAAGATGAAAGACCTCTCCGACTACCTTTTCAACGTGCCTTCTGATAATACGCCCCGCATACAGGAATCACATATTCTCATCGGACACATCATTTGCGAGTTGGTCGAAGAGGCCTTGTTCGCATAGAACGCCGGGCACTGCCTAAACGATGGCAGCAGCTTGTTTCTTCAGCGCATCGAAATGACGGATATAGCTGGCCGTACTCTCAATATTCCCTTTGGAAGAAGCGCCAAAAAGGATGGAGGCTATATTGGGTAATTCGCAGACATATTCAATGGCTTCTTTGGGAGAAATGGCGCCTCCACCCAATACCTGCATGGCCACCGCTCTGAACTCGTGGGTACGCAAACATTCCTCATACGCTTCTTTTCCTCCCGACATACGGAAACCAGCCTTATTGATGGAGGCACAGATAATGGGATTCTTTACTCCCGCTTCTTCTAAAATATTTACCAGCCTGGACATGTTCATGGTGATGAAACCAGCTTCGGCATTGTATTTCTTTTTAATATAGTCGTGAAAAGCAACCAGGATCTCTGTTGCCTTCAGGCCGATCAACAAGTCGGTGATGACATTCTGTAAGAAGATCACCGGTGTTTCCAAACCCCGGAACATTTTCATTTCCGCATCGATCATCAGCTCCATGATGGACTCATAGTCTTTGGACAGATAAGCCATACCTCCCTTGAACAAAGAGCCGAAAAAGTTACCCGGTACGTATTGTTTGAGGGTTCCGCTAATGCCCAATTCGGTAACCGCATTGGCATATTTGTGCGCGTAGGGCATACAGGGGAAAATCTTGAAGTGCTTATACTTCTCCGGGTTAGCCCGGATGATGTCGCAGATATGGGCAATACGGTCATGGGTCGTACACATGAAGGTATGGATACCGCAATCGATGGCGTCGTCCAATACTTTCATAATGGCCTCGTCTGATTTGAACTTCATGGCCTGGGCCCTGGACTTTTCGTCGGATATATGGTTAACAGCGAAGAACTGATTGTCTCCGAATAAGATTCTTTCCATAAGAGAAGGTTAGAGGTTTAGAGAAAAACAAGTGCCACCTGGGCAAGGGCGGCCTGGTTTAGTTGGCGTTAGCCCTGATGAGAGAAATCGCGTTGTCGGTAAGCCACGCGCTCTGGAAATTATTGATGGAATTGGGTACTTTTCCTTGTACCGCGTCGATGAAATAATCGATTTGGGCGGAATATTCTTCCCCCCTTAAGTAAAAGTCTACGTTTTCCTGGAAGTCGGTGATGTTCTTCACATTCCATCCTTTCTCATAACCCTCCTGATTGGGTTCCTCCCTGAAGAAGACCTTCAGCTCATTGGCGTCTGAGATGATCTTTCCCTTTGTCCCCTGGATGGTGATAGAAGTAGACATTTTCCGGTAAGTGTCGTCGCTCCAGTTTACCTGCAACACCCCACTTAAGCCGTTCTTCAATTCCAGTAAGGAATATACGCTGTCTTCCACATTGTCAGAATAGATGGATTTGAGCAGGGAAGAACGCACCTTTTGAACGGGGCTCAAGGTGTCATTGACCAGGTCGATTACGTGAGAGGCATAATCCAGCAGGCAGCCTCCCCCTTCTTTGGGATCGGAGCGCCAGGTGGCCTTCTTTTTCATCGTCACCACCGGTCCGTAGGCTTCTGCCGTAAAATGATACACCTCTCCGATGGCCTGCTCATTTAAGAGTCGTTTGACTTCCCGGAAGGTGCCAATGAATTTGTTGTGATAGCCCACCTGGTTGATCAGCTTCTTTTTCTCGGCCAGGGCCACCAATTCCTTGCCTTCTTCCGGAGACAGACACAGGGGCTTTTCTCCAAACACATGAATGCCTTCGGTGAGTATGTCCCTGATCATGGCGTAGTGGAACTTAGTGGGTACTGCTACAAATACCGCGTCAGGACGCGTTTCCGAGATCATTTTCTTATAATCCGAATAACAATCGATCTTAGAATACTTCTGGAGAAAGTCAGTGACCATTTTAGAAGTATCGCAAATGCCAACCAGGTCTACGTCCGGATGGGCCCCCAGGATAGATATATGGGAGATCCCCATTTTACCAGCACCGATGACAGCAACTTTTACCATCTTAGTTTATTTTTTTGATTCGGGTGATATGTAACAATAGGTCTTTGAAAAACAACATTTGATTGCCTGTGTTCCGTTTAAGGATTTCAGGTCTTAAAAATATACGCACCAGCCATTCCATCCTGAGGGTAATCCAAATCTGCGCCGGTCTTTTGCTGTTCCCCGCATACCAGTCAAAAACATTGCCGATGGTGCAGATGATGCGTGCATTTACCTTATTGCGGTGGGCATAGGCCCATTTTTCCTGTTTGGGAGCCGTGAGTCCTACAAACAGGACATCAGGACCGAAGGCATTGATATCATCCACCATTTGGCGGTTATCTTCCTGGGTAAACTCCGGACGGAAGGGAGGGGAGTAGGTCTTCACCTGTACGTTGGGATATTCTTTGGCTACACGGGCCTGGATCTTATCCAGGGTTGCCGGGGTAGAGCCGAGGAAATAGACCTTCCATCCCAGTTTGTCGGACTGGGCCATGTAGTAGTCGAAACAATCCTGGCCCGCTATTTTGCGGATATTGGTACCATGAAGGAGCATGGAGCCAATGGCTATGCCCATGCCATCCAATACCAGCAAGTCGGTGGATTTCAGGGCCGTCTCAAACTCCTTATCCGTTAAGGCCAACCCATAGGAGTTTGGACTCATCGTATTGATCAGGAGCTTATCGATGCCAGGATCAACGCTGTCCAGGCTGGCAGAAAATACGGGATAACCCAGTACGTCGGTCGTTTTATATGGTTTCAGCACAGAGTGAGTGAATAGGTTTAAAGGTTTTGTGGAAATACATTTAGTTGGGCTTGGGTAAAACGGCTCATATCAATGACCTTGTTCAATCCGTTTTGGGATAACCAATAGTGCAAGGATACATTATGGGGTACAGGGACATAGCCCTTGGTATTTGTCTGAAAATATTTCAGGGCAAAGGGCTTTACAGCCGCCGCCTGGTTGTTGAGGTATACACCGTTGCTGGAAAAGGAAGCCAGGGAAGAATCCTGAATGAACAGGTGGAATTCTCCGGAGAAAAACAAGTTACTATCCACACTCAGGGCGCTTGCCCTGTTGGCATTGATGTATTGTTTGCCCGCATCCAGGAATATATTGTTTGATACGTGTATATGGTTGGAAACGTTGAACAGCACCACATTCCCGGAATTGATCACCAGGTTGTTTTCCGCGTCATTGTTGTTTCCAAGCTCATCAAAATACAGGCCCTGGCAGTTCTTCAGGGTGAGGTTAGACCCCACCAGAGTGTTGTTGAGTACCTGCATCCCGCTGACCCGGCCCAGGTAAATCCCCGCCCCATCGGAGAGGAAATTCATGAAGTCCAGGAGGGTATTGTTTTCTATGATGGAATTCTTCCCTCCCATGGTAATGCCGGAATACGGAGCGTGGTTGATCAGGCAATTGGAAATGGTATCGCTGGTACCGGTGACATTCATGCCGGAAGCCCCGGTAAATACAACACCCACATATGTAATCCGCACTTGGTCGATATGGTCGTTGTTCCCATTGGTGACCAGGCCGGGTCCCCCCGTCTGATAGAGTTGGAGTTTGGAGAGCAGGTCATTGTTGCCTGTCAGTTTAATGCCTGTCCCGGTGGTATTGCGTATGCTCAGGTTGATCAGGGTTACATTGTTTCCGGTGCCTTCAATGGCAGCGTCTATATTATAGCCTGTCATTTTCTCATTCTGGAGCTGATTGGAGCTTGCAGTGAAAGTGAGACCCGATATAGTAATATTGTCCGCTCCCTTGTTAAAGGCGATGATATGGTTATAAAAGGGGGCTACCACCTGGATGGAGGAAGGCGTTTCTCCATCCAGGGGCCAGTAATACAGCCGCTGGCGGGTCCTGTCCAGGTACCATTGCCCGGGTTGGGTCATACCCTCTTTGGTGTTCCAGATGACGTACTGACGGGCGGTCGGGTTGGAAGCAGAATATGAGCCCAGGGGCCGGCTGGCAGGGTAGGTGAAGGTGAGGACATGGTTGACCGTATCAACGTTTTGAAGACCTACATAACTTTCATCCCATTGATGAAAAATAGACAGTTCTGCATTGTTTGGATCCAGTCCATTGTCCACATCGGTGGCATTGTACTGGAGCTGCCTCATTTGGGCGTCCGTGGGTTTAGAGCTGTAATAACCTTCATTTGCACCCAGGATCTTGGCATTAAACTGGTTGAGAAGCGTAAAGCCGCCCTGAGCCGGATAGCGGGAGCGGGGACGCACGGAGTCTCCTACCAGCAACATACGGAAGTCCCAGCTACGGTTATTGGATCCTGGTACAGGTGCATATACGAATTGCCCTTCCTGCTGAAAGCCGCTGACCAGCTTTCCGCCATAGAGGATGGGGGTTTCCCCCTGATAGTTGGTGATTTGCAGGCCCTGGTCCCTTTGGTCCAGGGTAATTCCTACTCCGTAGTACTTTCCTCCTCTTAAGACAATTTTTTTACTGGCCGAGGAACGCGCCAGATCCAGCGCATGGCTCAAAGTTAGTACAGGACTGGACTGTGTTCCGGCACCAGCGTCATTACCTGAAGGGGACACATAAATAGCAGTGTTCTGTCCAATGGAAACTGGGGAAAAGAGCAGGCAGGCATAAAAGCCTATGCTCCAAAGTAGGTATTTCATAAAATTACTTTTGAACATTTAGTGAGTGAGCTATGTTCAAGGTTTCCCGGACAGCATTTTCTGTATATAAAAGGCCGACGATCTGGTGTACCTGTTTTGAATAGGAAGACCATTGGTCGTCTTTGGCGATTTGAGCTATTTTTTGGGCATAGGCCGAAGCATCGTATTGTTCTATCACCATATCGTCATTCTGTACGATGCTGCGGTTAAATCCAGCATCGCTGACGATCGGAAGAACCCCCGCATTCATGGCCTCCGTCAGGGCATTGGAATGACCTTCCCTTTTTTCCCTGGAAGGGAATACGAAGAAATGCTTACGGGTAAGTTGGTCGAAAAGGGCCTCTGTCCCTAAAGGTGGCAAAATGCGTACCTGATTTGTCAGGTTGAAGTCCAGGATCTTCTTATGGAGTAATTTGAGGTAATTTTCATCTCCGTCTCCGATGATGTCCATGGAAAAAGTGGGATGTAACCCATGCAGCTTAGCGCAAATATCCACAATAAACTCCACGTTTTTGGAAGGCGTGATGCGACCGAAGTAAACCAAAGACAAGTGAGCTGTGGCCGAACGGTCATTGTCCTTATAATCAGCATAAAAGCGGTTCATGATGAAGTTGGGGTAGTGGAATACCGGTATGTTGGGACTGATGCCCTCAAGGAATGCTTTATACACTGATCCCTGGATAAGCACGACACCCGCATTTTTGACGGTCTGGTCGAAAAAATAACGGTAAATCTTCCCCCTTTCCCTGTATCCTTCCACCAAGCCTCCAGCCCTTATTTCATATATGGTATGCACTCCGAATAATTTCGCGGTCCGTATGAGTAACCATTCCTTATAGATCAGGTGTTCGTAAAAGCCAGTGACGTGAAGATTCTTCGGGCCTTTTACTTTAAGGAAAAGGCCTATAAGCCTTGCGTAAGCTACGGACAGCCGGAGGCCGTAGGTAACGCCTTTGCGCAATTTGTTTCCGGTCCCGGGAGGATAGGGCTTCTCCAGCTTGATCAGGGGATAACCCAAGGCCGAGAGAATTTCCACGGTACGTTTATTACCACTCTCTCCTCCGCCTATAATCTTACCCAACTTTCCGCCCAAAGGCCCGTAAAATATGATGGTAGGTTTATTATTGCTGGTCATAGGTGGGGACTATTTATGGGCTTTGCGGCGTTTGATCCTGGACCTTGTTTCTATTGCCCAGGCCAAAACACTTCCGCAAATGGGGGATATAAGGCTGTTATAAAAGAATTGTTGGATCCTGGAAGGAACGTATCTCCTGATGATGGTTCTGGTGGGTTCAATTTCCCCCAGGGCCACCCCCAATAATACGGCATTGCGCACTTTGTGCTGCAACGCCTCCTGAAGGCCGGCAGCCCGGAAATCGTCGGCATACCAATTTAGGTATTGTTGTAAATAGTGGAATCTTTTCCTCCTGGCCTGTTCATCACTCGAACTGTTTTCCTTTGTAAGGGAATCATCCCTATGCCTGTCCCTGGATATCATCGTAAGGGGCAGGTACAATTGGCGCCCGAGGTCTTTGATCACCCGTAACCAGTTCAGGGATTCGTAGGTGCGGAAATCCTCTATAAACAGCTTGCCTGTGAAGCTGTCAGGGGTAATGACATGGGCATAATCTCCCTTGGCCTTCCCGCTCAACCAGTCAGTATAAGTGTATTCAAAGGGAGCCTCCGGAAGACTTCTGTCATGATCCCTGTCGTCAACCCGGAACAGGTAATGCTTGTAACCGGGCCGGAGATGGATCTGCTCTGCAATGGATGCCAGAGATTCCGGGCTGGTCAGCACATCATCACTGTCCAGGAATAAGATGAATTTCCCCTTGGCCGCCTCAATACCTCTGTTTCTGGCGTAATTAACCCCTTTGTTCTGCTCATAAGTAATAAAGTTCAACCGGGAATCTGCACGTTTCACTCTTAGGTTCCACAGCCTTTCTATGGTTGCGTCAGTTGAGCCGTCATTGATGGCGATGACTTCGAAATCCTGAAAGGTTTGGTTGAGAACGGATTCCAGGCAGGGAACAATGACTTTTTCTCTGTTATATACAGGCGTGATGATACTGAAGTAGGGAGCGCTCATGCATAGTAAGATTTAAACCAGTCCACAAATGACCTTACGCCTTCTTTAAGCTTTACCTTAGGCCTGTAGCCATATTGTTCCACCAGGTCCGTTACTTCCGCATTGGTGATCAGTACGTCACCCGGCTGAAGGGGATGCATCTCTTTGATGGCTACCTTTCCCATGGCCTCTTCCATTTCCGTTATGAAATCGCCCAATTTGACAGGGTCGGCATTGCCAATGTTGATTATCCTGTAGGGGGCTGAGGAAATAGAGGGATCAGGTTTGGCACTATTCCAGTCCGGGGAAGGCTGGGCCGGTTTCAGTATGGCCTGGTATACACCCTGGACAATGTCATCTACGTAGGTAAAGTCCCGGTACATGTCCCCGTTGTTGAAAACCTTTATGGGCTTGCCCTGGTGGATGGCAGTGGCAAACAACATGGGTGCCATGTCTGGTCTGCCCCAAGGGCCATATACGGTAAAGAATCTCAGCCCTGTGGTGGGGATTCCAAACAAATGACTATAGCTGTGCGCCATCATTTCATTCGCTTTTTTGGTGGCCGCATATAAGCTGATCGGGTGTTGGGTATGGTCGTGGGTATCCAGGGGCATTTTGGCATTCAGTCCGTAAACACTGGAAGAACTTGCATATACCAAGTGCTCCACTTTTATTTTCCGGCAGCCCTCCAGTATATTCAGAAAACCTGTCAGGTTGCTGTCTGCATAGGAATGGGGGTTCTCCAGGGAGTATCGTATGCCTGCCTGGGCCGCCAGATTAACCACTACCTGAAAAGGATGATTGTCAAACAAAGCCTCCATAGACTTACGGTCGGCAAGGTCCATCTGAACGAAGGCATAGTTGGGATAGGTTGTACTGGTCACAGACTGTCCATATATGGTACGGGATTGTTCTATGCCTGACTCTGCCAACCTGGCCCATTTCAGTCGGGTGTCGTAGTAGTCATTGATGTTGTCCAGTCCAAGGATCTCATAATTGCCTTCCCTGATGAGTAGTTTCACCAGATGATGGCCAATAAAGCCGGCTGCTCCGGTAACCAAAATCTTTATCATTTGTACAGGGTTAGAATTGCTTGATAACCTTTGCAGGATTGCCGGCGGCAACGCAGTTGGCTGGTAAATCTTTTACCACCACTGAACCTGCTCCGATGATAACATGGTCCCCGATATGTATGGGACCTATAAGGCAAACCTGAGCTCCTAATTCAACATAATCCCCAATGACGGGACTTTTTGTTCCACTTCCCTTATTGCCTATGGTGGTAGACTGCCTCAGGGTAAAATGCTTTCCGATGATGGTTTGCTGGTTGATCACAACAGCGTGTAAATGAAATATCCGGAATCCTTCCCCCACCTGCAGTGTATAGGGAATTTCCATGCCCAGTATCCATTCAAAGGAAAATTTATAGAGCAGGATATAGGGGAAAAACAGCCATTTATAGCGCCTGTGTATTCCTGCAAAATTGGCGATACGGAATAGAAAGGTAATAATCTTCCCTTTGCTGTTTCCCTTATTTGCTGACTGATCCTGGGTGACGAACTTTAAGAAATTCATACTGTCTCAAATAACCTTGAATGGTAGAGGTAATATTATATCGTTGTTTTATGTTGGCCTGGGGTGAAGAAAGGGTCAAAGCGACGCTGCCTTCCTGGTAGGCCTTAACCCAGGATTGCAAACAATGGACCAAACCTTCGATGTCTCCTGTTGGAAACAAAAGCCCTTCCGGAGAATTGCCTGTAATTTCCTGGGGGCCGTCCATATCAGAGGCAACAATAGGCAATCCGGCTGCAGCACCTTCCACTATGGTCAGTCCAAAGCCTTCTTTAGTGGAAGGTTGGGCCAGGATATGATAATCGCAGAGATGTTCTTTTATCCAGCTCCTGTCTTTTGTCCCCAGGAAATGAACGTAATCCTTCAGCCCCAACCGGGCTGAATTTTCTTCCAGATAGGACCGGGATGGGCCGTCTCCAATGAAGTACGCTTGCATGTTAGCTTCAGGAAACCGGGATCTGAATCTGGATAAAGCCTCCAGTAATAAGTGCTGTCCCTTCGTCTCATGCACTAACCTGCTTACCTGTACCACAGAAAGAGGAGACTCTTTGGGAAGGGTGTAGTCCTGCCTTTGACGGAAGGTGGAAATATCCACCCCATTGTTGACGACGGGTATAGTCAACCCCTGTCTGGTTTTGACGTCAGCTGCTACGGAGCGGGAGATCGCTACCAGCCCGGAGTACCTGTGCGCATAGACATTCTCAATACCTGTATTGTGTACCGTAAGCAGGCTGGGGACCTTAGGCCTCCAAAACAACTGGCCCATCCTGGGTTCATGGCAATGAACCACAGCTGGCTTGAGTTTGAACAGGAGACGATTAAGTTTTACCAGGGGCAGGGGATTCTTGCTCCCTTCCTTCCGACCTATAAAATGCACTTGTACACCAGGATTCAACTGGGCCAGATTTTCTTTGCTGAACTTATTATTGACTATAATCAGGTGTACCGAATGTTCTGCCACCAAACCATTGAGGATGTCAACAGCCAGCATTTGGGCGCCCCCTGTCTCCATGGTGAATATGCAATGAACTATGGTCATGCTCTGCCTATTATCTTTTTAACTGTTAATTTGGCCAGCGTCCATGGTGCTTTTATAGAAGCAACCAGACTTCCTTTCACTTTAAATGTTCCTGGGAAAGGACTGTTTTCTGTGAAATCGGTCCATTGCCCGAAAAACCGCAGTTTCTCTTTTTGATAGAGTTGCAAAGACTTTCTTAATGTCAACAGGTTCAGGTTCCCATAAGCCCCGTAACGAAGGTATATGATATTGTTTTCGTAACCTTGATATCCGCTGCGGCTGAGCTTGCCCGCATGGTTTTCCAACAGGTATATACCCAAAGGCCTGGGGGTCTTCACCAGGGAGAAGTGCAGGGCTGCCCTGATCTGGAAATCAAAGTCCGCCGAACAACGGAATTGCTCGTCATAATAACCAATGGTCGTATGAATAGATTTACGCCACATCTGAAAACAGGAGATATGATAGCGCATGTAAAAGTCCGATGCCGATTCGCTCCATTCGGGGCTCTGGGTAAGGGTTGACCCTTTCTGGCCATATTGAGCCGACAAATAGATGTCTCCATAGGCCAATCCACTATCCGGATGCTCATCCAAAGCCCGGGCCTGCATCATGATGCTATCGGTAAATCGGATATCGTCTACGTTCCATACAGTGATATAGTCCCCTTTTGCCAGTTTGATGCCCCGGTTCCAGGTAGCATACAAGCCTTCCCTTTCCGTAATTTTCACATGGACGAGCTGGGGCAGGTTGGGAAGGAAGCGTTCTATGATGGCTTCTTCTTCAGGCTGGGGGTCATTATGCAGTAAGAGAAATTCGATTTGATCCAGTCCTTCTGTCTTTGCGCAAAGCTCCAGGAAAGGTTGAATATACTGTCCGCAACGGTAAAGGCTGACAAGTACTGAAATCCTAGTCATGATTGATTAGCTGGTTAAATGGAGATGCTCAACGATTCTTTTGGTTCTGCAGTAAAACCAATCACCGCCATCAGGATTACGGCAACCCTGAAAGTGGGGGATAAGAACTCCGCACCGGACATGGATAATAACAATGCCGTCAGCACTGTGAGAAAGCCCATGATATTGTACGGATCTATATTGGTTTTCCTGAAAAAGGCTACGAGGAATTTAACGAATAACAAAGTATATAATACGGTACCAACCAGGCCCATGGTCAACACCAGGGGAGACCAACTGAGGTCACTGGTATCTATTTGGATGATCTGGCCCGTAACAGGATCCTGCAATCCGAACTGGAATGGAAGGTTGGCGGCATAGGGTGCGTGATCACTGATCAGGCCTATACCGAATATCCACCGCATGGGAGAGGCAAGTACATAGGTCAGCCTTTCCAGCAAATGGCCAACCCTGAATAAGGAAGTGTTTTCATTAATGTCGATATTGGATACACTCAAACGGGTATTGAAGGTCTCCCAGAGGTCCGAAAAAGCGCCTTCAATTCTTTTATTGAGCACATCTATAAAAGAGGCTGCATAGATGCCCAAACCAATGACAGACATATAAATCATACGGTTGGATGAAGTCTGCTTCAGCAGCACGTAAATAGAGATAACTGCCACTACCCCCATGATCAATGAGCGGTGTAAAGGGCCCACTACGGTCACCAAAAGTATGGCGATAAACATAAAGCGTATGAAGGAGGGCCCGGACTTGAACACAAAAAGATAGTAATACAAGGTGGGTACCAGGAAGGCCGGAAGGTTATAGAAACGTACATAATTGCTCCCTGATACACCCCCTGTAACCACGTTTTCATCCCCCGTGGAAGATAACAACAGAGCATGCCCGGTAGCGATCTGGGCCAGGAATAATACGGATTGGGCCACGGTAATCAGCGCCAGAGACTGGAATATCCTTTTCAGTTCGTGGTTGGGAACAAAAAAGAAGGGTATAAAAGACAGCAGCAGAACGTACTGGCGAAAAACCTGGAGGACATTGATGATATCGTAATGGAGTATAAAATAACTGTAAAATATCTCCAGCACTGCAAAACCAAAGACATAAAGACACCACTTGAAGATGGGATATTCCCTTATAATGTCTTTGATGTATTTCCTTCTGACCCAGGCGGCTATGGCGATAAAAGCAACGGCAAAATCGGAGCTCTTTACGCTCGTAAGGCCAGCCATAAGGAGTCCTGAGGGAATAAACTGGAAGCCCGCCGTCAGTAAGAGGAAAAACAATATCAGGGCAGGGTAATATTTGCCCCTTAAAAACTGTAAAATGGCGATGAGAAAAAGGAAAGCCCCAGGCATGGATCTACGTAAAGTTATGAACGAATGAATTTGAATTTGTGAAATTTACCGCCCAACTTCAATAACACAGGCTCCAGCATTTCCCGGATAGCTGACCATTTGAAATAGGCCAGATTCACCGGATTGATGCCTTTGGACCTTAATATAATCAATGCACTGATGTTAATAATGACTTCTGTGATCAGCCAACTCAGGGCAGATCCCAGGTAACCCAGAATGGGAAGGGTGAGCAGATTGAATCCCACACTGAACAAGGCCCCTATGGAAATGATGTAAAAAAATTGCTTGTCCATCTTCATGTTCAGCATGACCTGTATACCAAAAAGGTTGTTCATGGCAACGATCATGGGGATGAATGCCAATATCCTTAATACCGGAATACCAGGAGCAAAGGCCTTTCCATAGAACAGTGTAAAGAACAGGGGGCCAACCAGGAAAATGGCGCTGCAGGCCAAACCCGTAAAACACAGGATCAAAGGCGTCGTTTTCTGCACGATGGTGATTCCCTTTTCCCTGCTTTCCCCGAAGGCCTTTCCTATAAAGGGATATAATGCCTGGTAAAGAGGGAGGGTCAGCAGGGATTGGGCTATGGAAATGAGTTTCTGAGCGGAAGTATAGTAGGCTACCTGAGTGGCATTTCTGTATATACCCAGGATGACTATATTGGTGGTCGTATACAGGCTGATAACCACCAGGGAAAAGAAAACCATCTTTTCCGTCCAGTAGAGCCTGAACAATTCCTTAACTGGGATGCTAACGAACTTAAGGCGGTAGCGTCTGATGCCCCATCCAAAGGAAATCAGGGATATGGCAATGTTGATCAGGTTCAGGACCAGTGGATACCAGAAGTAGTCCTGCCGTTTGGTCACGATCAAAATGATCAAAACCGTAAACAAAAGCTTGGATGTAAAATTGAGGATCGCTACTTTGGAAAGCTCCTGCATGGCCTGAAACAGCCAGGTTTGGGTAAATAAAGTGGATACGATGATCAGGAAGGAGTAGAGGGCTACCCTGTATTCGCTTCTGAGTGCATCCACCTTCCAAAGGCAAATGGGGAAAACAATCAGGCATACGCCCACCAACATCAGTTGGCAATAGAATACCTCGCTGAATACCTTATTCCGGTTTGATACATCAAAGGGATTCGCTGCGATTTTCCTGGTAGCGGAGAGGTCGAACCCATACCCAATTAAGAGGGTAAAATAGGTGACAAAGGAGGCTGCGAAATTGATGACCCCGAACTTCTCCGGACCAATGATCCGGGAAATGATGGGTACGCTCAACAGCGGCAACACGTAATTGGCCAATTGCACCAGTCCTAGGGAAGCAATATTTCGCATCAGCACCGACTTGCCTTGCTTAAGTTGAAGGGGTTGGTCTTTGCTGGAAGGTTTTGACTTAAGTTTGATCATCAGGCCTTTTTACCCAGGTCACGTTTAACTCTTTTCTTATCTTTTTTCCCATCCTCTTCGTATGCATACCCGTAGCCATACCCATATCCATAACCATAACCCATTGAGCCTACTCCCCTGACTTTAACACCATTGAATACGATAGCCATATTCTTCAATTGATGGACTTTGGAGTTTTGGTCCAGTTTCTTGATGAACATTTTGGGTGTGACATCGTGGCGTACAATATAGAGCGTTGCGTCACAGAAATTAGACAGGATATAGGCATCGGTCACCGGATTGACTGGCGCCGTATCGAGGATGATATAATCAAAAATGGTGTCCAGGTAAGTGAGCAGTTCTTCCAACCTTCCGTTGAGGATTAACTCTGAAGGATTGGGTGGGATAGGACCTGCGGGGATGATGAAAAGGTTGGGATTGACCTCCGTGCTCTTTATAATGTTCTCCGCTTCTTTTTGCCCGATGAAGTAATTGGTCAGCCCTATTTCCCTGGAAATCCCAAAACGTTTGGAGATTTTAGGTTTGCGCAAATCCAATTCGAGCAGGACTACCTTTTTTCCCGTCAGCGCCAGGGAAAAAGCCAGGTTGGTTGCAATGAAACTCTTTCCTTCCCCGGATATACTGGAAGTGATTAATATCCTTTTCTTTCGCGCATTAATGCCTATGTAAGACAAGGAAGTCCTGAGCTGACGGAATTGTTCTGCAATGAAAGTCCTTTTCCCCTCTTCAATGGCGAAGGTGGTATCGTTGCCCTCATTCATAATCTCTCCAATGATGGGAACGGAGGTGTACTGCTCTAATTCGGAGCGGAAGACGATGTTCTGATTGAATACCTCACGGATAGAGATCAGACCTGCTCCGAATCCCAGGGCTGCCAGAACAGCGATAAGGTAGGTAACGATCTTTTTGGGGCTAACTGGTTTTACCGTAGAATCAGCATTGTCCACTACCCGCGTATCGGCAATGGCTGAATTATACGCCAGGGCCGTCTCCTCCCTTTTTTGAAGGAGGAAGCTATAGATGCCGTTTTCAATGAGTTGCTTGCGGCTGATGGACAATAGACCCCTTTCTTTTTCCGGGATGGTCTTCAGCACGTTATTGAACGCTACATTATTACCCGAGAGATTGGCCTGCCCCGCTTCCAGACTCCGGCGCTGGTTGCGGATATTCTCCAGGATGCTGGGTTTGATCTTTTCAATTTGATCCCTCATGGAAACCATGATGGGGTTGCTTTCTGCAGTGGTTTTCCTCAAACCCTCATACTGCACCTCCAGGGCATATAACTGAGAGAGGAGCTGACCCAATACTGGATCATCCACCCCAAAGGAGGAAGGCACTATCCCCGGTTGATTTTCCTTGGATACGACGTATTTTTCCACCTGATCGAGCACCGCCAGTTTTACGCTTACTTCACTTAATTTCTGGTCATTGGCCGTTACATTGTCCAGGTAAAACTGGCCCTGAGCACTCAAATCAACTATACCTGTACGGGTTTTATAGTCCTTGATGCCCCTTTCCAATGAATCCAATTCAGTAGATACCAGCCCCAGCCTTTCATTGACGAATTTCAAAGTATTGCCAGCCAGGGTATTCTTATCATTGATGGCGGCCTTCTCATATTCATAGATCAGGCTGTCCAGGATGTCTTCACCGCGTTTGGGAACGGCATCCTTCATGGTCATGTCTATGACAGAAGATAGTTTGGTTGCCTGTATTACCGTTAATGTTTTCAACATGGCTTCCGTCATTGTTTTTACTGGAATCAGGGAGAAAAACAAGGGCTTTTTGGCAATAGGCGCCTTATAATTCAGGTTGGGGATGAAGCGCATCACTACACCAACGCTATCATTATAGAACCAGGTACCCAGCGGAAGGGTTTTCCCCAGGGTAGTCACAGTAGCCTGGGCGCTGTCGTAGTTAAAATAGATGGATGGGCCATTTGTCCTGATAGAGTCTGGATTGGCTACCTGAATCGTCACCGGTGAAAAGGTGTAGGCCGAACGGGAAACTACTTTCCCGTCATAGGTGACGGGAGAATAAAGGTATAGATCCCTGACCACTGAACGCATGAGCATCCTGGATTGCAGAACCTCGATTTCGTTTTCCACGAATTTCTTGGATCCGAAAAGGTCCAGTTGTTCCATTAGGTTCTGGTCATCTACCCCCTTTTTTTCGTCCTTTACCAAGATGGAGGCACTGATCTCATAGGTGGGTACTGCATAATGCAGGTAAGTCCAGGCAGAAGCTACAAACACCACCAGAAGGCAAGCAAATAGCGGCCAATAAGGCAGGTATTTGAACAGCATCTGGTTGAACACATTCTCTTCTGTCTCTTGTATCCCTTTGGTGGAGGAAACTTGCATCTCGGTACTATTTAAGAATGAAAGGGCGCGCTAGCTTTTAAAGATAAAGTAGCTCACAATGATCGCTATCAGGGAGAGCGCACTCAGGAAAATGGGCAACAACTGGGTTGACCTTTCTGCACTGGCCACTTTGGTCCGGTTGGGCTCGACGTATACAATGTCATTTGTCTTTAAGTAGTAGTAGGGAGAGGAAAGCAGATCCGACGAGTTGAGGTTAAGCCGGCGGATGATTTTGGCATCTCCCTGCTCACGGATCAGCAGCACGTTATCCCTTTTGGCAAAAATGGTCAGGTCTCCAGCCAAGCCTAAGGCTTCCAGGATCGAGATCCTTTCGTTGGCTACGTTAATCGTGGATGGCCTGGCTACTTCCCCCAGCACGGTAACCCTGAAATTCAGGAAGCGTACCGTTACCAAAGGAGACACCAGGAGTTTCTTCGTGACGAGACTATCGGTGATTTCCGTTTCCAATTGTTCTTTAGTCAAACCCCCTGCCAAAATACTGCCCAACACGGGAAATTTGATGGAGTCCAGAGAATTGACCAGGTAGCCGGAACTGGTTGCCCCTCCGCCCCCTGTAGGCACAACGGTTGCAGGAGCGCCGGTAGCGGTGAGGGCTCCCGTATAGTTGGAAATTGACCCGGCGGGCGCCGAAGCGGAGGACGACTGGTTGAATATAGCTGTAGCATCCGGGTTCAAAGAGGTTACACTGATGCTCAACAGGTCGTTGGGTTGAATGATCGGTTTGCTGACCGTAATGGAATGGGGAAGTACGGTATCCTGAATATTATTGAAATATACGGCTTTTTTAGTGTCTACGCAGGAGTACAGGCTACACTGTAGTAAGAATAGGGCGATTAAAAGAACATTCCTCTTTTGCAGAGCCATGTGTATAGTGTTTTGAATGGGTTGTAGAGAACTAGCAGGCAGTTGGTTCCTGGTGGACAATTAAGCACGTTTAGTGGTTAGAGAATAAGCAAATTTGGGAATACGATTCCAAAGGTAGTGTTAATTACCTGTCAATACCGTGCTTAACTCCCCGTTTACCAATTAACCAACCAAATGCTCCCATTGGGTTTTAGAGTCCTTCTTAAATAATTCCAGGTCAGAAGCCATCATTTCTTTGACCAGCATAGAAAGGTCATATTCTGGCTCCCAACCTAGTTTGGTTTTGGCTTTGGTAGGATCTCCAATGAGGAGTTCCACTTCGGTAGGCCGGAAATAATTCGCATCCACGGCAACGATTTCTTTGCCGATTTCCAGAGGGAACTCAGGATTACTGGAAGACACCACATATCCCCTTTCATTTACGCCTTCCCCTTTAAAGCCAACCTGCACGCCAACCTCAGCAAAGGCCATGGAAATGAAATCCCTCACCTTGGTGGTGACGCCGGTAGCGATCACGAAATCCTCAGGGGTATCCTGCTGGAGCATCAGCCACATGGCCTTTACATAGTCCTTGGCATGGCCCCAATCCCTGCGGGCGTCCAGGTTCCCGATATAGAGCTTATCCTGCACGCCCAGGGCTATGGCCGATACTGCCCGGGTGATTTTACGGGTCACGAAGGTTTCTCCACGCAGGGGGCTTTCGTGATTGAACAGGATGCCGTTGCAAGCGAACATGTTGTAGGCTTCCCTATAGTTAACGGTGATCCAGTAACCGTAGAGTTTGGCTACGGCATAAGGACTGCGGGGATAGAAGGGGGTGGTTTCCTTTTGGGGAACTTCTTGGACAAGACCGTACAATTCCGATGTGGAGGCCTGGTATACCTTTGTTTTGCTGATCAACCCGAGCAACCTCACGGCCTCGAGTATGCGCAAAGTGCCTATGCCATCCGTGTTGGCTGTATATTCAGGGGTATCAAAGCTCACCTTCACGTGGCTCATGGCGCCTAGGTTATAGATTTCATCCGGTTGGGTTTCCTGGATGATGCGGATCAGGTTGGTGGCATCGGTGAGGTCTCCGTAGTGAAGCTTAAAACGCACATTGTCTGAATGGGGGTCCTGATAAAGGTGGTCAATGCGGTCTGTATTGATCAGGGAGGACCGACGTTTGATGCCATGTACCATATACCCTTTTTCCAATAGTAATTCTGCCAGGTAAGCGCCATCCTGACCATTGATCCCAGTGACAAGTGCTGTTTTCATGTAATTTGTATTTCGTATTTACCGACCCGAACGGGCAGGGCTTCGCCCAGAGTAAATACCATATTTGTTAGATAATTAGTTGTTTGTCAATTAGTTAAGCATCTGCTTCCACCTTGGAATATTGGGCGTTGGCAAATTCCGCCACAAGATATGCATTGAAGAGTTCCAGGCGAATGCTGGCTTTGTGTTTCTTTTTCTTGACCACTATGCCTGTATAATCCGCAAAGGGGCCTTCAGATATACGTACGGTATCCCCCGCGCCGATTTCAGATAGTTGAAAGGCATAGCCCGCATACACCGTTAAAAAGCGTTGTAGCTGGACAATCTCTTTATCCCTGATCACAGCAGGTTTTCCACAGTGACGTACAAAATTGACCACGTTCGGATCAGCCAGTACTACGGCCCTGTCCTGGTCGGAAATCTGAACGAATACGTAGGAGGAGAATACCGGTTGTTCTATGAATTTGATCCGGTCGTGGTAGTGTTTGCGAACCCTTTGCAGGGGGCACCAGGTATGTACGCCCCGATCGGCAAGGGTAGCGGCCACCTTCTTTTCAGAACGGGGCCGGGTATATACCGCATACCAATTTGCTGGGGTCATAGAGATCATCTGCACTTAGGATAAGTAATGAGGAGGCTAAAATTGGCCTCCCAACAAATGTCTATAAAGTAATCCTGTAAAATACCCCCTTAAATGAGTGGGGAATGCCCGAGTATGACAGACATGGCTTCCCAGCGCTTGTCCCAACTGTGCTGATCGCATACCACGCGATAATTTTTTTCAATCAGGGGCAGGTAATCGGCGTAGTTGGCCAGGATGTCCAATACCTGACCCAAAGGATCGGTGGTATTGATTTCCACAATAGGGGTATAATCGAAAAGCGCCTTCATTTCCTCCGGCATGATCCCCAGGATGAGGGTTTTGGCCGCCATGGATTGCAGGTAGCGTATGGTCATCGTTGAGATGATCCCTGAGCGCTCCGGGTGGGTGATATTGGAAGGGATGCAAACGGAAATCTTTGCCCTGGACAGCCCATCTATGAATGACGCACGGTCTTGGAACACGATCTGGCCTTTGACCTTTTCGTATAGGTAATTTTTTCCGGCTTGCTCCAGTCCGTCTACGATGCGTTCGTGAAGCCAGTCGTATTTGCGTCCAAAGGAAAGCACATCTATATCTTTGTCAGTCAATGGCTTATATCGGTATTGGGCCGGATCAATGCCTTCCGGAACCCAATGGAACTCGGTGGCCAGTCCTTTGGCCTTAAAAGATTCTGTGATCTGGGATGAAGAGAAAAACACGTGGGCTGGTTCAAGGACCTCAATAAACTTCAGGATAGAGGGATGGCTTTCCGGCCAGGCATCGAATAGGTAGACGCTATGGGGTTTGGTCCAGAGGAAGGGCAGGAACACTTTTCTGTATTCCGTACCCATGAGAATGGCCAGTAAAGGTTTATGGACCCGGAAAGGAGGACGAAGGAAAAGGCGCTTACCCTGGGTTATATATCGTTTTTTTAATATATCACCCAGTTTTGCGGTAATCAGCCCGATGGGATGGGTAGGAATGCCATTATGTTGGATACGCCCTTCAAATTCCAGCACCGTGTCCTGGGAAACGTGAGGTTTGCGGTTGCGTCCGTAAACGATTAGATGCAATTTTTTATTCATGGGCGGGGCTAAAGTTACGACATAAAAAATGTTGATACGTATTTCCCTATTTTTGGAGGGTATGACCCGGACCAACTTCTTATTTTTTATCCTATTAACCCTTTGCACCCTAGGGGCCTCTGCCCAGCAGATGATCTCCGGTAGGGTGGTTTCTCAAGAAACGGGCAAACCCGTAGCTGGTGCCAGCGTATTTATCTCCAACACTTCAAAAGGTACCATCACCGATGAGAAGGGTAATTTCGTACTCTACAATATTCCTGTAGGCAGGTATATCATGGTGATTTCCTATATCGGTTTTCAATCCGATTACGAGACCCTGGACAGCCGCTATCCTAAAACGACTTTTGACGTTACCTTAAAAGAGAAAGCTACGGAATTAGGAGAGGTGAAGGTGCAGGTCTTCGATGCCAATGGCTATAAGAAATGGGGGGAGTTATTCCGGGAAGCGTTTGTGGGCACTTCCGATTTTGCGCGCAAATGTAAGATCATGAATCCGGAGGTAATTAAAATTCACTATGCGCCCAAAAGCAGGATTTTATCTGCCTACTCCGACGGACCCATCATCATTGAAAATCCTTCCCTGGGGTATGAATTACAAGTGACCATGGATTTCTTCAGGCTGGTGATGGCTAATGGAGAAACTTCTTTTTCCTTTTTTCCGTTGTTTAAGGAAATGAAGGGCACCCCCAAACAACAGAAGCGTTGGGATACAAACAGGGCACTGGCTTACTATGGCAGTCCCTTGCATTTCTTCCGGGCCCTGTATCAAAACCGGGTCAGGGAAGAGGGGTTCTTCATGTGGATGGAGAGTTTTCAGGATTCTTCCACCATACAAGGAGTCAAGGGCAGGATACGCTCGGCCTGGGCGGCGGCCAGGGACGCGGCAGGCCCCGATGGGCAGCGGGCCAGTCCGGAATCCTTACTGGAGCGGTCTTACCTGGAACAGTATGACCGTATCCTGGATGGGGCCCACGAGGGCAAAACCTACGAATATCCCGGGATGGTATCGGTAGATCAGATCGTCCCTGTCAAGGATTCAAATGTAACAGTCATGGACTTTGACCTGGTTCTTAAAGTGAGGTACCTCAATTCCAAGGTGCCGGACCGCTACCTGGCCGATGTCATAGTGGATCCGAAAAACCCGGAGAGCATGCACAAGGTAAATGTGACCAGAAATGCCTTGGAAGGGATGTCCACAGAACTGGAGCTGATGAGGGGATTTCCGGTGGACATATTTGCCAATGGATCTTACCTGAACTCGGACCTGATGTTCAGGGGATACTGGAGCTGGTCCCAGAAAATGGGTAACCTCCTGCCTTATGATTATACCCCGCCTCCGCCTGCACCCACCAAAGGACCTCCATACGATTAAAGCATATGCATATTTCCATCATAGGCTCGGGTAACGTGGCTACGGTATTGGGCAGAAGGCTCGTGGAAGCTGGGCATACCATAGCACAGGTATACAGCCGGGACCTGTCCCATGCCCTAACGCTGGCGGGGGCCTTGTCTGTGGACGGCTCTTTTACGGGTGGGTTGCCTGCGGGGGCCTCGTTTGCGGGCGGTTCTTCTGCGGGTGCCATCGACTCCCTGGACCAATTGTTACTGGGTGCGGATGTATACCTGGTGGCTTTAAGCGATCAAGGGGTATTGGACGTCGCGGCTCGTTTAAGGCTGGATGATGCTTTGGTTGTACATACGGCCGGCGCCTTGCCCATGAATGTGCTGGCGCCGGTTTCTTCCAGGTATGGGGTAGTCTATCCCTTGCAAACGATCCGTAAGGAGGTGCAGCATAGCCTGCAAATACCCTTGTTGGTCGATGGGTCGTCCCCATCGGTGCGCGCTGTAGTGACAACGCTGGCCTCAGGCATGTCTGATTTAGTCCGTACCGCCGGTGATACAGAGCGGCTGCGTCTGCATATAGGCGCGGTCGTAGTCAATAATTTCCCCAATTACCTCTATGGGCTGACCCAAGCCTATGCACAGGACTCGGGCGTGGATTTCCGTTTGCTCCAGCCCTTGGTCGCCGAAACAGCCCGGCGCCTACAGGACCATGCGCCCTTTGACGTGCAAACAGGTCCTGGGGCCAGGGGAGATGAGGCCACCATCCGAATGCATTTGGCCCAGCTCCAGTCCTACCCGGAACTCCAGCGATGGTATGCCTTGTTTTCTGAAGCGCTGCTTCGTCACTTTAAAGGCAAGTCCGTCGATTTTATTGTAGGGGCTGAATAATATCGGTCTGCACTTTATAGGGATCTTTTTCCACCCCCGGATCACCAATGTACACTTCATAAGGAGGGGCAGCGGCGGTCTTCCCATGTGCCTGCAACCAATCCTGGATGGCGCTATAGGCTACCCCATCCAAGGAATAGGGACCGAAGTAATGGGCTACAAGGGCAGATCCAGCCTGTGTTTGGCGGACCTTGATCCTGCCGGTGGTGGCCTTCGGCGCCTTGTCCACCGGTAACCCTGCTTCAAAGGTCAGGGGGAAGGCCTCGGCGCTGTACCAGGCCACGGGCGCTCCGGCCATCCTGAGGTTTTCCTTATGGATGAATCCTCCAAGCTCTTCCCCATATATTTTGGCGAGCTTCTTTGCAATATCGCCAGCGGAATCTGCCTTATCTGGGATGTAGACTATGATTTGTGCGGTGGTTTGAATGGTGTCGAGTTTGTAGGTGCCCATCCGGGGGGGATGCGTGCGCTCGGCCAGGGCCGACAAGCTATCCAGGCCTTGTTCAAAATCGGGTCCCACCATTTTGTCCATGAACAGGCCCATGTATTTGCCCATCATCGAATAGATAGGATTGGATCCCGTCATCTTAGCGTCCATATACCAATTGACCAAGGTGCCCGTGTCCCGGGGAGAGAGCGTCCATCCACCCAGGGTGGCAGGCATGTCTCCGAATTGCAAAGAGGTCAGCACCTGCCTGTCAGGCTCACTACCGGTAATGGTCAGGGTTCCAACGCCTACCTTTTTGTTGGCACTGCTCCAGGAATAACTAGCCCCCGGTCCTTCCGTAAGGGAGCCATAGTTTTTTTGCATATTGGGATCAATCCGGTTCCAGGGCATCCAGTCGTCGTAGGTTTTAAGGTTATTAAGCAATCCGTAGACGGTGGAAGGGGATGCGGAAATGTATTTGGTGCGCTGGATCCTGACCGTTGCAGGGAGGAAGAAAGACACCAGCAGCAGGAAGATGATTAATCCTAAAAGGATCCATCCAAGGCGTTTCAGCAATCTCATAGTGTGTGTTTGTGGGAAGCGTGATTAAATTACGCAATTACCATGAGGTGTGCAAGCGCTGCCCTAACTTTGGGCACCAATGAGCAACATATTAGAAATATTTCAGCCGATCAAGGCCTTTGTGTTCGATGTAGATGGGGTGTTAACCGATGGAGGCGTATGGGTACTGGAGGATGGGCAGCAAGTCCGCAAGATGAGTACCCGGGATGGATACGCCCTTCAGCTGGCGGTCAAAAAAGGATATAAGGTAGCCATTATCAGTGGGGGAAATTCTCCTGCGGTACGCCTGAGACTCCACAAACTGGGTATAGACGAAGTGCACATGGGCATAGACGATAAACTGTCGGTGTTGCAACAATACATAGCCTCCTATGGACTTGATCCCCAAACGGTATTGTACATGGGGGATGATATACCCGACTATCCGCCCATGCAGGCAGTGGGATTGCCCTGTTGCCCCGCTGACGCCGCCACTGAAATCCTCCGGACCTGCCGCTATATTTCTGCGGCAAAAGGGGGAGAAGGTTGTGCCCGTGATGTTATCGAGAAGGTACTCAAACTGAATGACCATTGGGGGATGGATAGCGGACTAAGAAGTATTTAACCGTATCTTACGGCCAACAATATATGCGACAGATAAAGGCATTTTTCCGTTTGATACGATGGCCCAACCTCGTATTTATTGCCCTTACCCAATATTTGTTTTATTACTGCGTACTCAGGCCTGCCTATATCGTAGGGGGCCAGGAGCCTGTATTATCCTGGACCAGGTTAGGGTGGCTTAGTTTA
>CAJCIQ010000140.1 GCA_903970475.1 Beijerinckiaceae bacterium | reverse complement strand
TTTTAATTTTTTTTAATGCCAATGCGGATATGAATTGACACAACATCGCTATTTCGATTCTGAAATAGATTGATAAATCTAGTATGTGATTTGTCAATCTAAGCTACATTTTCCATGTCATTAGTAGGTTATAAGTAAATTTTGTGTACACTAATAATAGAAATATTTAGTAATCAATAAATTGGTATGCCGATTGCTTTTCGTAGAGACTTATCTGGTAAAAGTTCTAGTAAGGTAAAACCTTCAATTTGCTTGAAGAAGAGTCGTTGAAAATCAAATAAAAAAGCGAACCTGAAAAGGTTCGCTTTTAAAATGTTGCCCGACCTGGATTATCCCATCCACTCCTCCCGTCGTGGCTGAGCTGATCCACCCGCACTGCATTACCCAAAAGACCCCGTACCGACATAGGTCGGTACGGTTTTGTTTTCCCTGTCCGCTTTGGTAAACAAGTTTACCCCGCTACCAGAAAAAACAAAACCCTTCAGCGAAGCTGAAGGGTCTCTAGTTGCCCGACCTGGATTATGCCGCCGTCCTCCGGCCGGACGGCCTGATCCACCCCGCTTTGCATTACCCAAGTGACCACGCCCGGCCTCGGCCGGGCTAGTTTTGTTTTCGCGTCCGCTTACCCGAGCAAGCTCGGATCGCTCCCGCAAAAACAAAACCCGCGACGTAAGTCGCGGGTCACTCGTTGCCCGACCTGGATTCGAACCAAGACAAACAGTACCAAAAACTGTCGTACTACCATTATACTATCGGGCAGTTCCCTGTTGGGGATGCAAAAGTAGGAAGTGAAGTGATTTCTGCCAATTTTTTTTTGCAGAACGGATAATCCTTATTTTTCCGGGTGAAAAGCTAAAACGATAAAGCAAGCGCATATATGAAAAGACGTGCATTCATTCAACAATCGACATTGACTGCGACGGGGTTAATGGCAGGCGGAGGTTTATTGAAAGTGGCCTCAGCCAAGGGGGCGGCCCTGGGCGCCGGGGCGACGCTGGGCGGCTTGGCGGGGTCAGGCGGCACGGGGATCGCGCTCAATGGCGCTATAGCCGATTTTCCAGTGGTGCGCACCCCCCTGGCGGATCGGAAATTCACGAGCCCAGCCATTGAAAAGATGATAGACAGGGTTCAGGGCCAGATCGGTAATAAGGAACTGGGCTGGTTGTTCGGGAACTGTTTCCCCAATACCCTGGATACGACGGTGGATTTCTCTACGGCAAGCGGGAAACCGGATACGTATGTGATTACCGGTGATATCGATGCCATGTGGCTTAGGGATAGTACGGCTCAGGTTTGGCCCTATCTCCCTTTTATGGGGGAGGATCCGAAGTTGCAACAATTGATTGCAGGGGTCATTAGCCGCCAGACAAGGAATATTTTGCTGGATCCTTATGCCAATGCTTTTTATAAGGATGCTTCAAAGGTAAGCCAGTGGAAGTCCACCGATATTACAGACATGAAGCCCGGCATCCATGAAAGGAAGTGGGAGATTGATTCGCTGTGTTATCCCATCCGCTTGGCTTATAATTATTGGAAGAAAACAGGCGATACCTCTCCTTTTGACGCTTCCTGGAAAGAGGGTATAGCCCTGACTTTAAAGACCTTTAAGGAGCAACAACGCAAGGATGGACCTGGCCCTTATACTTTCCAGCGCACCACTGCCTGGGCTACGGATGGGGTTCCAATGGGTGGGTATGGCTATCCGGTAAATCCAGTGGGGTTAATCTGCTCTATGTTCCGTCCTAGCGATGACGCTACCATTTTCCCTTTTCTGATTCCGTCGAATTTCTTTGCGGTGGTGAGCCTGCGTCAGGCTGGTGAGATGGTCAATACCATCCATCATGATGCAACGTTAGCCAACGCTTTAACGGCCTTGTCTGCTGAGGTGGAATCTGCCTTGCGTAAGTATGCAGTGTTCGATGATCCGGAACTGGGTAAGATATACGCTTATGAGGTCAATGGTTTTGGCAGCTTTAACCTGATGGATGATGCTAACGTGCCCTCCTTATTGGGTATGCCTTATTTGAATGCGGTTAAAGTAGATGATCCCATATATATCAATACCCGGAAGATGGTGCTATCCCACCGGAATCCCTTTTTCTTCAAGGGTACGGCCGGAGAAGGAACGGGAGGCCCCCACTGTGGGGTAGATATGATATGGCCTTTAGGCATCATTGTCCGCACCTTGACCAGTACTTCTACTACAGAAATGAAAACATGCCTGTATACGTTGCAGACCACGCATGCCGGAACGGGTTTCATGCATGAGTCCTTCTACAAAAATGACAGCACAAGGTTTACCAGGAAGTGGTTTGCCTGGGCCAATACCATTTTCGGGGAAATGATTTTGAAGTGCTACCACCAGGATAGGGCACTACTGGACTAGTAAAGGGCCGTCAGTCACAAAGACTGTACGGCCCTTTTGTGGTATCACAGGTGTAGAACCGGCTCGGGTCCTAAAAACTGAGGTTTGGATCGCACGCACAACTGGGGGTAGCATCGCTAAGGGTTAATGATTACAACACTTCTAGGATAGTCGTGGCTATAAGATGTAGGTTATGATCCCACTGTCATCATATAAACAGAATACTTATACGTCATCACCTTTCCCCCCACTTTTACTCCGCTAACGGTAACGTTTAACTGAAGATCTGAGGTTTGGGTTTGGCTAAAATTGTTTTCAAAAGTCCAGGACAATGTGTTGTCACCATAGCCTGTTGCCGTGGGTGTCAGATTGACCGGATAGGAGAGTCCATAGGTGTCGGAAACAGTTACGGTTGCCGAACTGAAGTCAGCGGCCGATACAGAAAAGGACCATACATCATAGACCAGCGGAATGGGTATGTATCCACTGCCGGGATAGGCAGTAAAGGGCAGGGAAGGCCTGGTACCGAATGCTCCAATGACAAAAAGGGCATTGGTGAAGTCTGTGTCTCCGGATCCCACTTTAGTTAAGGATGGAAACAAAGCCCAGCGTCGGTGTCCCAGATCGGTCACGCCTAGGTCATTGATGTAAAGATCTATTGCCCCTGGGCCGGCGGTTCCAATACAAAGATTGGAATAAGCAGCGCCCAATTCCCCATCCTCTGTAAGGCAGCTCCAGGCTGCCGGAGGATAGTGATCAATGGCGTTGTTGCTGCGCATAATCAGGGCGGCTTGTTGGGCCTGCGCTGAATAAGTAGCGTCTAACGAAACTACAGGCAACCCACAGAGCCGTCTGTAGTAGTTTAATCTTTGCAACTCCTTTTGCTTCAAAGCATCAGGCGTGGTACCCGCATAGCAGGTCGTTACGTTACCGACCCAGCCTATGGTGTCGGTATTGGATCCCAGATAGTTAATCTGGTAGTCACTGAGGGCAGCAGCTCTGGACGCAGAATCAGGAGTAAATGCTACCACCGAAGTGGTAGCATCTGATAATGCGGTCCCAGAAGTAAGCGTCTTGCTGCAACCTGCCAGACTGGTCAGGCAATACAATGCCACGACCAGCCTGGCGGCTGTAAGCACGTTCTTCATGGAATGGATAAGGTTTAGTAGTTAATGATGCTGATTACTCAAATTGCTCTGGCGGTCTGAAGGGTCATCACTATGTTCCCGGAGATCGTTTGTGCGAGCTTATCGTTTAAAATATAAGGTTTCAAATTTCTTGTTAAGGAACGATTATGGCAAAACCATTCCCGCATAAGGCGTAGCCTTATGCATTCATAGCGTGAAATTCTGGTAGGTTAGTGGACCCTTACAAGGAAGTATTTGGTTTTGCCTTTTTGCACTAAAATATATTTATCGTGCAAGAGGTTTAGGGTGTTTACCATTGACTCTATACCTTCTACTTTAGTCTTATTGATGCTTATTCCTCCCCCCTGAACCATTTTTCGGGCTTCTCCTTTACTGGGAAATATTTGGGTCTCCGCAAGGAATGTAACTATGTCTTTTCCTCCCACCAGGTCATTCCTGGAATATTGCGTTGTTGGGACACCTTCAAGGATTTCCAATAATTGTGTTTCGGTAAGCTCATTCAATAAACCTAAAGTATCACTAGCGAACAGTAGTTCGGATGCCTTTACTGCAAATTCGTATTCCTGCTGGCCGTGAACGAACGTGGTCACTTCCTGACCTAAACGTTTTTGCAACTTACGTAGTTGGGGAGCGCTTTGGTTTTCGATTAGGAGCTGATCAATCTCTTCTTTCGAAAGAAACGTAAAAGTACGAATCCACTTTGCGGAATCCTCATCACTTGCATTGAGCCAGAATTGATAAAATTGATATGGAGATGTCTTTTGCGGATCTAACCAGATATTGCCCTTTTCTGTTTTTCCGAATTTACCTCCATCGGATTTTGTCATCAGGGGGCAAGTAAAAGCATAGGCTTCTCCTCCTCCCATCCTGCGAATCATCTCTGTCCCTGTAGTAATATTCCCCCATTGGTCGCTACCACCCATCTGGAGTTTACAGCCTTTATGGGTATAGAGCCAGTAGAAATCATATCCCTGGATAAGTTGGTAGGTGAACTCCGTGAAACTGATACCATTATCTCCATCTAAACGTCTCCTGACACTGTCTTTTGACATCATATAATTGACGGAAATATGTTTACCTACGTCTCTGATAAAGGTGAGAAAACCCATGTCTTTGAACCAGTCAAAGTTGTTGGCTACTTCAGCAGCGTTGGTTTTGGATGGATCAAAATCCAGAAATTTTTCCAATTGACTGCGTACCCCCCTGAGGTTATGTTGTAGGGTTTCTTCACTAAGCAGGTTGCGTTCTTCGGATTTGAAGGATGGATCTCCTATCATTCCGGTAGCACCGCCCACCAGGGCAATAGGCTTGTGGCCTGCTCTCTGTAGGTGTACCAATAGCAATATGGGGACCAGACTTCCGATATGCAGGGAGTCCGCTGTCGGATCGAAGCCTATGTAGGCGGTGGTCATTTCTTTTTGTAACTGCTCTTCGGTTCCGGGCATGATATCCTGGAGCATGCCCCGCCAACGTAATTCTTCAACCAGATTGATGGCCATCTTTTGTTATTTTATTGCAAAACCAGCGGCAAAAGTAAAACAGAAAATACCTTAGAATTTCAAGAATAAGTTTATATTTTTGTTTAATCCATTATCCTTTACATGTGAAAACAGCGACCATTCGAATCTTTACTGCTGCTTTACTGCTTACACTGAGTCCCAACCTATATGCTCAGTTCGTTACCTATTCCAACGATTTCCTCAATATTGGTGCGGGCGCCGCAGGTTTAGCCATGGGTGGAGCCCAGGTTTCATCTGTTAAAGACGCTACCGCCGGGTATTATAACCCAGCAGGTCTTATGGGCATTAAAGACAAGCCCGACTTTACCCTGATGCATGCGGAATACTTTGCGGGGATAGGTAAATACGATTATGCGGCCGCAGCCTTCCCCATCAACGATGGGAAACGAGCCCTGGGCTTTTCGTTGCTGCGCTTTGCGGTAGATGACATCCCCAATACCCTGTACCTGGTCAATCCCCAGGACGGGTCCATCGATTATAACAACATCCAAAGTTTTTCCTCAGCGGATTACGCCTTTCTGATCTCCTTTGCCCAGAAAATCAAAGAAACACCCTCTGGACGCCTGAGTTTTGGTTTCAATACCAAGGTGATTTACCGGGATGTGGGCTCATTTGCCCACGCATGGGGATTTGGGTTTGATGGGGCTTTGCAGTATGTGGGTAGAAACGCCTCTTTCGGAATTGTAGCCAAGGACGTAACAACTACCTTCAATGCCTGGAGTTTCTCCTTTACTGATGCTGAAAAGCAGGTATTGTACCTTACCGATAACGATATTCCCGTAAAATCCACTGAACTTACCGCTCCTTCCCTTATGGTTGGGGGATCTTACCTTTTCCATTTCGGGGACAAGATCACCCTGAGACCAGCCCTAGACCTTCACCTGACTTTTGACGGAAAGGAGAATGTGCTGGTTAGCAACAATACGGTAAGCATTGACCCGCATGTTGGGTTGGAAGCGGCATATAAGGATTTTGTTTTTCTCCGGGCAGGGATAAACAATTTCCAGCAAGCGTTGGCCGACGGGGATACGTTAAGCCAAAAGAAGGTCTGGATATACCAACCCAGCGTTGGGGCTGGTTTCAAGATTAAGTTTGTGACGATCGATTATGCCTTCACCAACCTGGCTAATCAATCCGATCCATTGTATACTAATGTTTTTTCATTGAAGTTTGATTTAGGGCCCTTGCCTAAGAAATAATATATAAATCCAACGCTATGAATGCTACCATGGTAAGGTTTACCATGATGAGGAAGCAACTGTTGCTTTTACTCGGATGCATCTGCCTCTGTACCGCGAGCCTGGCTCAGACATATAATAACGAATGGATCAATTTTTCCAATACGTATTATAAGTTTAAGGTAGGCACTGATGGCGTCTATAGAATCAGTCAATCTGTCTTAGCCGCTGCCGGTCTGGGTTCTGCGGACGCTTCTACTTTTCAGTTATGGAGGAACGGAGAACAGGTTTCTCTTTATACTTCTGTTCCATCAGGCGCTATACCCGCGGGGGGATTCATTGAATTTTATGGCAGGGCCAATGACGGAAAACCGGATAAGCCTGTTTATTTGAAGCCTACTTTTCAGACCAGTACTAAATGGAGTCTGTTTACGGATTCAGCTACTTATTTCCTGACGATTAATACCGCTGGAGGAAACAAAAGGGTCGCCGATTATGCCAACAATGTTTCCACCAATACCCTTCATGCAGAACCTTATTTCATGTGTCATGACGGGCAGTTTTTCAGGGGAAGCCTTGATAATGGCGTTTATGAATCTGTAGATGGGGGATATATCATTTCCTCCTCTTATGATGCGGGTGAAAACTGGATTGACGGAAATGGTTATTGGCCGGGTAGTCCCTATACTTATAATTTTTCCGGACTTCCTGTTTACGTAGCTGGCCCTGCATCTAGCGCCAGAATTGGGTTTGCCAATTTGCAGTTCGACAACCGAACCATGGAGTTCGGCTATAATAGTCCAGGGTATCATGTGTTGAAAGATTCCACGGTGTTACAAACGGAAGGGACCGTACTTTCCGGATCTTTTCCCACCAGCCAGCTTTCTTCTGGTTCTATAGGTTTTACCCTGACTAATGAAAATCCTACGGACGGGGGCGATGAGTTTACCGTAAATTTCGTAGAGGTTACTTTTCCCAGCCTCTTTACGTTCGGCAATCAATCGTTGGTCCCCTTTTCCCTGGCTGCCAGTGATACGGGGAAGTTTCTACAGATCAGCCAGTTTAATTATGGAAGCGTGGCTCCTGTGCTCTATGACCTGACCAATGGATTAAGGATTACGGGGGATTTATCTGTGCCCGGCTATGTACAATATGTGCTGCCCCCTTCCATGACCTCCCGGGAGCTGGTGATGATGAGCGAAGATCCTTCCCAGATTCAGTATGTAAGCGGCTTACAGTCCAAGACATTTGTTAACTTTTCTAATACAGCCAACCAGGCGAATTTTATCATCATCAGCAATCCTTCCTTGTATAATGATGGTAGTGGGAATAATTATGTGGATGCTTACCGCCAATACAGGGCCTCAGCAGCCGGTGGGGGATTCAATGCGAAAACCATTGATATGAATGAACTGGTGGATCAGTTTGCCTTTGGCATCAAGCTGGATCCCTTGTCTATAAGAAACTTCCTGAAATTCGCCCGGAATACCTTCTCCGTCAAACCCCAATTTTGTTTGTTGATTGGCAAGGGGGTGAACTACCAGTCCATACGGGCAGAAGAAAACATTCCTACCCTGTATAAGCTGGCCCTGGTTCCTACCTGGGGCAACCCAGCTTCGGACATGCTGCTGGCAACCGATTCCAATTCCTTTGGGTTGGGAAACGCGACACCTATCGGTCGTGTATCTGCCATCAATGGATCGGAGGTGAGTATATACCTACAAAAGGTAAAAGAATATGAACAAGTCAATGGCACTTATACCGGCATCATTGCCGATGAGGCCTGGAAGAAAAATGTAGTACATGTAGTAGGCGCGGTGGCGTCAACGGGAGCCCTCATTCAATCTGATATGGTGAATTATGCCAACATCATTTCTGATACGGCGTACGGAGGGGTGGTCACCACCTTTGCCGAGACGGGCACGACCAGCGTACAGGATCTTACAGGGGCGCAGATTAATAACCTCTTTAATACGGGTGTAGGATTGGTCAATTACTTTGGTCACTCCGCCGCTAATATTTTGGGGTATAACCTTGGAGACCCCACTCAATTCAATATGAAAGGGAAATATCCCTTCTTCATTGCCAATGGTTGCGACGCGGGTGATATGTATGAGCCGGATTCTACCCGATTGATCACCCCTTCCGGCTATACCGTAACGGAAGACTTTATACTCGCTCCGGAAAATGGGGCCATAGGCTATATTGGAGCTTCCTCCATTGGTATCGTTAATTACCTGGATTCCTACAATACCTATCTCTACAATGATTGGGGCATCAAATATTACGGAGCGCCTGCGGGGCAGCAAATGATGCACGTCACCCATGATCTTGGTCTTGTCCCCACCTTCGAAAATGATTTTTATGGCAGGACTTGTATTGAACAGTTGAATTTGGATGGAGACCCTTATATCAGCCTCTATCATTTTTCCAAACCTGATTATGCTATAGAAGCGCCTCAGGTAGTCATCAGCCCATCCATTATTTCGGTGGCCAACAGCTCCTTTTCAGTCAACGCGCACTATTACAACCTGGGTATGGCGGCCAATGATTCTATCCTGGTGACGGTGAAATGGCAGTTGCCGAATGGAACGCAGATCACTTTGTACAACCAGAAAAGGGCAGGAACATTTTATGAAGATTCCATTCAGTTGACCGTACCCATTAACCCAACGGTCGACAAGGGCAATAATACCTTGATTATAGACCTGAATGCCGATGGAAAGATTTCAGAGATGACCATGGCCAATAATATAGTGTCCATTCCATTTTATATCTATGATCAGGATGTATCACCCATCTGGCCTTCCAACTATTCTATCGTCAGCAAATCTCCTGTGACTTTTTACTGTAGCTCTGCTGATCCGCTGGACTCCTTGAGGAACTACATCTTTGAAATTGACACTACGGCCAATTTCAACTCTCCGTTGATGGTTAAACAGCAAACCTCCTCAAAAGGCGGGGTGTTTACTTTTAACCCGGCAGTTTCTTTGAAAGACAGCGTGGTGTATTATTGGAGGGTAGCCATTCTCCCTGCAAACGGTACCCCCATCAATTGGTCCCTGGCTTCTTTCATCTATATACCTGCCAGTACGGATGGGTGGAATCAATCGCACTACTTCCAATGGCAAAACAATACCTATGCCACTGAGGAATTGGATTCGGATAGGGTGTTCCATTATTCCCAATCGCCGCACTCTTTTCAGGTACAAACGCAGATCTATCCATATGGGGGAGACGAGGCCAATGTAATCAGCATAGATGGACAGGACCTCAGTTCTTCTGACTGCGGTAGCACTTTGGGATCGCTGGTGTTTTTCCTGGTCAATCAATCCAATAATAAAGTATGGGTGGATACCGTAAATGCAGCAGGCAATGGTATGTACGGAAGCAATGGTTCTTGTAATACGATGCCTTACTTATTCCAGTTCCCAACAAATACATCTGCAAGCCGGCTTGCTGCCATGAACTTCCTGGATTCCATCCCGACGGGGACCATCTTCTCTATTTTCTTCTGGATGAGCAACTACAATGATCCTTCCTTCTTAATTGGTGCCTGGAAATCAGACACAACCACATTCGGCTCGGGAAAGTCTTTGTATAACTCTTTAAAATCGATAGGGTTTTCCAGCATTGATTCCCTCTACCAAACAGTGCCCGTTTTGTTTGTAGGGGAAAAGATGGCAGGAGGTACTTTTAAGGTATTCTCCCAGCAAGCCGGGGCGTCCATGTCACAGCAATTAACGTCCACCCTGAGTTATAACTCTACCCTTCAGCAGGGAAGCATGACCACCACTACAATCGGGCCGGCTAAAGCCTGGCAGGAAATCAAGTGGAATGGGACCTGGGATTCTCCGGCCGACTCCTTAAGCATGATGGTGTACGGGATCAAGAAGGATTCTAGCCAGACCTTGTTATATGCCAGTGGCGCTAAACTTAAGGATACGTCTTTAACCTTTATTTCTGCGGCCACCTATCCCTATCTCCAGGTGAAGGTGCTAAGTAAGGATTCCCTTAAACAAACGCCCTATCAGATCCAGCGTTTAATGGTCAAGTACCAGGATGTGCCGGAAGGAGCCATTGCCCCCAACCACTATTTCACCTGTCCTGATTCTTTGCAGGTAGGCCAACCGTTGGATTTTGGGGTAGGTTTCAACAATGTGAGTGATGCTAATTTTGATAGCCTGAGTGTCTTGCTTACGATAACGGATAATAACAATGTGGCCCACACCATGACCGTTCCCAAACAAAAACCTTTGGTGGCCGGGGATAGTTTGCACGTGCTGGATACCATCAATACGACTAGTTTGGTAGGGAAAAACACCCTCTACGTGTTCGTGAACCCTAATCAGGCCCAACCTGAACAATACCTCGGGAATAATTTCCTGTATAAGACCTTTTATGTTAAGGGCTCCAATTACCAGCCCACGATGGACGTGACCTTTGATGGGGTCCATATCCTTAACCAGGATATTGTTTCAGCCAAACCACAAATATTGATCAAACTTACGGATGCCAGTCCTTATGTAGGATTGACTGATTCGTCTGATATAACGGTTCAAGTGCGCTTTCCTGACGGAAGCCTTAGAAGTTATGTATTGGGATCTGACAGTGCCCAGTTCATCCCGGCGAATTTGTCTACGGGTAAAAATATTGCCTCGGTAATCCTGCACCCCACGTTTGCACAGGATGGAAATTACTCTTTGATTGCTTCCGGGCATGATCAACTGGGTAATTCGGCGGGTCGCCTCAATTATCAGGTATCCTTCCGGGTGATTAATACCCCCATGATTTCCAATGTATTCAATTATCCCAATCCTTTTACAACCTCTACCGCTTTCGTATTTACACTTACAGGATCAGAAGTACCCCAAATGCTGCGTATAGAAATCATGACCATAACGGGCAAGATTGTAAGGGAAATCAATGAATGGGAACTTGGACCCATACATATTGGGACCAATATCACTACCTATAAGTGGAATGGGACGGACCAATACGGTAATAAGGTCGGCAACGGTGTTTACCTTTATAGGGTTATCACCAACTTGAACAGTAAGTCCTTAGGACATTTCACGGATCAAGGAGACAATACCAACCAATACTTTAAGTCCGGGTATGGCAAGATGTACCTGATGCGCTAATCTCTTATCTGGGCCTGACGCTGGACGTACTTGCCTATCATGTCGAACTCCAGGTTGACGGAGTGTCCGACTTTCAGGGACTGCATGGTGGTATGCTCGTGGGTATATGGTATAATGGCCACGGTGAAAGTATCCAGGGTGACATTAAATATGGTGAGGCTTATCCCATTGAGACTGATGGATCCTTTTTCTATGACCAAAGCGGCAAAAGGGGTAGGGAAGCGTATATCAAATTCCCAACTTCCTTGCCCTTCCCTGTATCCAACACAGGTTCCGGTAGCGTCCACGTGGCCTTGGACGATATGGCCATCCAATCTGCCGCCCATTTGCATGCACCTTTCCAGATTGATCAGGGTACCTGTTTTCCAGGTATTCAGGTTTGTTTTTTCCAATGTTTCCAGGATGGCGGTGACTTTATGTTTCCCGGGAGCTACTTCTTCGACGGTCAGGCAGACGCCATTATGGGAAACGCTTTGATCGACACGGAGTTCTGAAGAGACGCTGGAGGAAATCCAATAGGTTTTGTTGGTACCACTGGTTTGGATGTCTTCAACCAACCCCAGGGTTTCGATAATGCCAGTGAACATAGTGACACAAAATTCGGGAATTTGTGGAGAATTATTCTGAAAAGTGTTATCTTTGCCGTCCTAAAAGAAGCAGTTATATTATGTTGATCATTGATTCAAAAGATTGCGAAAATATAGACAAGGCCCTCAAAAAATATAAAAAGAAGTTTGAGAAGGCACGCATCTTATTGCAATTGCGTGAGCGCCAGTCTTTTACTAAACCATCTGTCAGGCGTCGCACAGAAGTGTTGAAGGCGGTTTACCGTCAGCAACTGGCCAACGGAGAAATTGAAAAATAGGACTTTACCGGTCTACGGTAGGGTTTGAACATATTCTGAAATTGATAGTGGTAAAGTATCTAACTTTGCGACTATCAATTTCTTTATGTCCCTAGGTGATCTTCCAGCACATATAGCCAATTTCCTATCCTACCTCCAATTCGAGAAGCGGTACTCAGTCCACACGGTACGAGCCTATCAGGATGACCTAATTGATTTCTTTGCCTTCTCCGCCAAGGAGTTTGAGGTTTCGGGCCCCCAGGAAGTGACTTCCTCATTTGTACGGACATGGCTGGCCTCTCTTAAAGAAAAAGACCTGAGTACCAGGAGCCTGAATCGAAAAATCTCCTCCCTGAAATCCTACTTTAAATTTCATCTCCGGGCGAAAAGCCTGGACCATAACCCCATGACCGTTATTGTGTCGCCGAAAATGAGTAAGCGATTGCCTACCATCGTCGCCAGGCAGGACCTGCAAGACATTATGGCTCATGTCGAATTCCCTCCAGGAATAGAAGGGCATACCCATAGGCTTATTATTGGGCTCTTTTATCTTACCGGAATGCGGTTGTCGGAATTGGTACAATTAAAAGAGCGTCAGATTGATGGTTATAAGTCCACGATTAAAGTACTTGGAAAGGGGAATAAGGAACGGGTTATTCCGCTTCAAAATGATTGGATGGAGGCCATTAAAAACTATATGGATACAAAAGGGAAAGAAGTGGAAAATCCCAACAGGGAATACCTGTTGATTGGGAAGAAAGGGAAGCCTTTGTATGCCAAATACGTATACAGGGTCGTTCGTGATTATCTAGGTCAGGTGACCACTATTGAAAAGAAGAGTCCTCATGTATTGCGTCACACTTTTGCTACGCATTTATTGGAGAATGGAGCTGATCTTAATGCTGTTAAGGAATTACTTGGCCACTCCTCTTTAGCAGCCACTCAAGTATATACCCATCTCAATATCGAAAAGCTCAAAGAAGCCTTTTCCAAAGCACATCCCAAAGCATAAAAAAGGATATAGTTTTTCACAAAATATTCGCATTATTTTTTGGCTGTTCTCTTTCGTTGACCTACCTTAATAGCACGGATGAGGGCAATCACAAAACAGCCTGAAAGCCGCTACACGCCGGGAAAAGCGAACCTTCTGTACGCTAATTATTGATAGCGAACCGAAGGGCCGCAAATCATAAGTTCTTTCAAAGTGGGCCGGAGGCCCACCATGTAAAAAATCATTGTTCACTTTAAAAATGTGATTGTTATGAACGTTAACATTCAAACGGTGCGGTTTGATGCAGATGCTAAATTATTAGATCATGTAAGCAAGAAGGTTAAGAAGTTGGATAATTTTCATGATCGAATAACGAAGGTCGAGGTCTTTTTGAAGTTAGATAATGTGGTGCATCAGATCAAAGACAAAATAGCTGAGATTAAGGTACACGTTCCCCGACATGAGTTTTTTGTAAAACAATCCTCCAAATCATTCGAGGCTTCCTTTGACACAGCTTTGGAAGCCCTCATAAACCAAATTAAACGTCAAAAGCAAAAAAGAATGGAAATGGTCAGCATTGAAAGCGTAGCACTGGAACCTGCGATGAACGGTTCCAATAACGCTTAAACCACCATTTTTGCAGTTGGATCTTTTGGGAACCCATTCCGGGGCACCTTTCCCCGCAATGGGTTCCTTACCAGAAAAAAAGTTTTCTCCCTCCCAGACTTAGAGCTACATCCGCCAGGACATCGGACTTCTCCGTGCAAAATTGAGCTTCTCCCGCCAGGACATCGGACTTCTCCGTGCAGATTCGAACTTTTCCCGCCAGAATTTCTTAAGACCGGGCCTCCGGTTATTTCCCTTCTGAAAATCTTCTGGATTTTTCCCTGGCTAAAGTTTTTTGGTATTAAAAGTTTTCCCTTACCTTTGCCATCCCGAAAATGACAATGCTTAGGCTCCCAGCGTCTTACAGGTCTTTTCAGTCGTGTATTACAGCCGTAAAGTCGGGGTCGGGAATTTGAAATATAGGCCACTTTAGCTCAGCTGGTAGAGCAGCTGATTTGTAATCAGCAGGTCGTTGGTTCGATCCCGACAAGTGGCTCAATATAAAGCAGATCACTCAGGTGATCGCAAGCGTAGTGAAAACTACATTTGACATAAGGTAATTGGGGCAGGTTCCAGAGCGGCCAAATGGGGCGGACTGTAAATCCGCTGTCTTTCGACTTCAGAGGTTCGAATCCTCTCCTGCCCACCAAGTTTTTTCGCGGAAGTAGCTCAATTGGTAGAGCGATAGCCTTCCAAGCTATAGGTTGCGGGTTCGACCCTCGTCTTCCGCTCTAATCTCAGGTGCTCTGCCCTGAGGCGAATCAACAGCCGTTGTAGCTCAGTGGTAGAGCACTTCCTTGGTAAGGAAGAGGTCGAGAGTTCAATTCTCTCTAACGGCTCTGAAATTGAGGTATAACAGCGCCCAAAGTGGGACGAAGGCCCACAAAATCATTGGAGAAGTGGACCGAAGGTCCACTAAATCAATTGGTGAAGATCCGGGGTACTGTCTTAAAATAAGAAATTGGCCCTGAAGCTGTAAGGCCGAAGGGTTGCCGGGTTTAAAGCCGGATTTTAATATTTAAACACAACTTTTAAAAAACGATAAAAATGTCAAAAGAGACCTTTAAGAGGGAGAAACCCCACGTTAACGTCGGTACCATCGGTCACGTTGACCACGGTAAAACTACCTTGACTGCTGCCATTACTTCCATTCTGGCGCAGAAAGGCTTTGCGGAAGCAAAAAAATATGATGAAATTGATGCGGCGCCTGAGGAAAAAGAGCGTGGTATCACGATCAACACCGCACACGTGGAGTATCAGACCGTAAACCGTCACTATGCTCACGTGGACTGCCCCGGTCACGCTGACTATGTGAAGAACATGATCACCGGTGCTGCCCAGATGGATGGCGCCATCCTAGTTGTGGCTGCTACTGATGGTCCTATGCCTCAGACGAAAGAGCACATCCTCCTGGCTCGTCAGGTAGGTGTACCTCGTATCGTTGTGTTCATGAACAAAGTTGACCTGGTAGATGATCCTGAGTTGTTGGAACTGGTAGAAATGGAAATTCGCGAACTGTTGAGCTCTTATGGCTTCGACGGTGATAATACACCTATCATCCAGGGTTCTGCTACCGGCGCTTTGGCTGGTGAAGAAAAATGGGTTAAGGCCGTAAACGACCTGATGGAAGCAGTTGATACTTATATTCCCCTGCCTCCCCGTCCTATCGATCAGCCCTTCCTGATGTCTGTTGAAGATGTGTTCTCTATCACTGGTCGTGGTACTGTAGCTACCGGTCGTATCGAGCGTGGTATTGTGAAAGTGGGTGAGCCTGTAGAAATCGTGGGTCTGATCCCCGAGCCCCTGAGCTCCACTGTAACTGGTGTGGAAATGTTTAAGAAACTCCTCGACCAGGGACAAGCCGGTGACAACGCTGGTCTGCTGCTGCGTGGTATCGATAAGAAAGATATCCGTCGTGGTATGGTTATCGTTCAGCCTAAATCTATCACTCCTCACACCGAGTTCAAAGCTGAAGTATACGTACTGAGCAAAGAAGAAGGTGGACGTCATACTCCGTTCTTCAACAAATATCGTCCTCAGTTCTACTTCCGTACTACTGACGTAACCGGTGAAGTTGAATTGAACGCAGGTACTGAAATGATCATGCCTGGTGATAACACTTCACTGACTGTGAAGTTGATCGCCCCCATCGCTATGGAAAAAGGCTTGAAGTTCGCTATTCGTGAAGGTGGCCGTACCGTAGGTGCTGGTCAGGTGACTGAAGTGCTGAAATAGTCGACCGACTTATATCTAGTAGTCATTAGTCGAATGAAATACGTACATTCGTAGATCTTAGACTGATGACTATTAGTCTCTACGGGCTTAGTTCAATGGTAGAATAGAGGTCTCCAAAACCTTTGATCGTGGTTCGAATCCGCGAGCCCGTGCTGAAGAGTAGGCCTCAAGCGCTCTGAAAAAGGGGCGGCAGCCCACTGGCCGAAGGCCCATCGTAAGATAAATTCCGAAGATGGGTAACTTTGATTAGACACATCTTCGGAATTTCAATAAGTACTTGATAATGAATAAGATCAGTGCATATATTAAGGATTCATACAGAGAACTGGTAGAAAAGGTCACCTGGCCTACCTGGGCTCAGTTGCAACAATCCACTACCATCGTTTTGGCTGCTACGGCCCTGATTACACTCATGGTTGCAGTTATGGATGTGGCTATTTCCAAACTACTGCAAATCTTTTATTCAATCATTATCCCCAAATGATGGAAGTAGTAAATCAGGACCTCCCCAAGGAGAAAGAAACAAAGTGGTATGTGCTCCGAGTAGTTAGCGGAAAAGAGCGCAAGGTGAAGGAGTACCTGGATAAGGAAATTTCCCGCAGCGGTTGGAGCGATCTGGTAAAACAGGTCTTCCTGCCAATGGAAAAGGTATATAAGGTGCAGAACGGAAAGAAGGTTATGAGGGAGCGCAATTTCTATCCTGGCTATGTCATGATCGAAGTATTGGAAGGCAAACTCAACGACGACCTCCGTGATGCCATAAAAAATACAACCAACGTCATTCATTTCCTGGGTAAAGAAGATCCCATCGCTTTACGTAAAGCAGAAGTGAACAAGATGCTGGGTAAGGTGGACGAAATGTCTGACATCGGCGTAACGATGAGCGAACCCTTTATCGTTGGCGAGACGATTAAGATTATCGATGGTCCGTTCAATGACTTTAACGGGGTGATCGAAGAAGTAAACGACGAGAAGAAGAAATTGAAAGTAGCGGTAAAAGTATTCGGTCGTGCTACACCAGTGGAATTGAATTATATGCAGGTAGAGAAGCTCGCTTAAACAAGCTTGGCTTAAAGATAGAAAAGGGGAGCAATTTGCTCCCCTTTTTGTTTTGGGCGTGGCCTTAAAAGCTTGGCACGGCCTAAATTCAACAAATAGGCCTTGCCGCCAAACAAAGAAAAACCGGAGGTGGACACCCCCGGTTGCATACTTATGTCAATTTTTCCGATTCGATTCTTAATTGGATCTGGACAGTTCAGCCGCACTAGTTCCATCCATTGGCTATATCATCCGCCACATTTGGATTATAATCTTTTTCTACGTCAGGAATGGGGAATAACACATTCTTAGCCTGGAAGGGCTGAGTACCGTCTCCGGGCTCAGCAGCACGCTCGGCGTTGATGACCTGCATGGCGGTTCCCCAGCGGATCAAGTCGAAATATCGGCTTTGCTCTCCGGTTAACTCCAATTGTCTTTCCCTGGCAAGGATGGCCATAGCCGAGGTCTGGCTGGATCCGAGGCTGGTATATTCCACTGCACCTACCCTGTCCCTTACCTGATTGATCAAGGCCAATGGCTGGGCACCGAAATTTCCTTGTTGGATGTAGGTTTCAGCTAACATTAACAATACGTCGGCATACCTGATAACCTGCCCATTGATCCCACTTTGGGGGCCACCGTAGGAGGCTACTGTATTATAGTATTCGTACTTCCGCCAGGAGTAGTCACCCTGAGGATCGGCAGCATTGAAGGGATAAGAGATCTTGCCGGTGCTGCATTGTTCGCAGTATACGGTATCGCCTCCACTGGCTTTGGTGCCGTAGAATGTATGGTATGCCCTGGGATCAGTATAGGATCCGGAGCCGTTAGGATTGGGGTAGGTAAATGCCTCAACAGCCGTGGTGGAGACATAGACATTCCACCAATCATTGAAGCCATATTCCTGGGCCCTGTCAGACTGGGTTGATTTTCCTCCCCAGGTTTCCTGGCCTCCGAACATGGAATATTGGTTGCCAATACCCCAGTCTGTCCATTCCTGGTTCATGACCTGAAAGATATTCTCCGGACTGTTTTGATTGGTTTGGCTGAACAGGTTATCATAAGATGGATCCAGGCTATAAGTATACGGAGCCTTGGTCAAAGCCGCAAACTGGGTTTGAGCCTGGGCCCACATACCTTGATACAGATAGGCTTTTCCCAACAGCGCGACAGCTGCTCCTTGGGTAGCCCGACCCAGATCGGCTGCGTCGTAGGCCAGGGGCAGATTGGGTATGGCCTGAGTCAGGTCCTGCTGAACAAAAGCCCAGATGCTGGCTACCGATGCCCTATGCGGGTAAAGGTCGGCTACTACACTATCATAGGATGTGTAGAGCGGGGCCCTTCCCCAGAGAAAAGCAATGTTGAGATAGGCATAAGCCCTGAGAAATTTAGCCTCGGCTATGTATTGTTTGACATTGGCCTGATCGGTAGGATCAGTAGGATTCCAGGCATTGGCCCTGTCGATCACTACATTGGCCCTGAAGATCATGCGGTAAAGGGATTGCCAGATGTATCCGATTTCGGTTTGGTTGGTGCCGAAATTATACTGGGCAACCTGGGCCAGGTCACCTTGCAGGTTGGTGGTCTTTTTGGCGTCATAACCCATCAGGTCAAACATAAAGTACCATTCCCTGGACCACAACCCCTGGTGAAGGAGGGTGGCATAGGTAGCAATGGTGGCTTGGTTCAGGGCCGCGCTATTATTAAAGTAGGTATCATATGAATAAGCGCTTTGGCTTTGAAGGTCGAGCAGGGATTTCTTACAACCGGATGAGGCCAGAATCAATCCGCCCGAAAGCAGTATATAAAGAATACTTTTTTTCATAACTGATGCTTTTAATGGTTTAGAATCCAAGTTGCAAACCGGCGATGAAAGTCCTGGGTTGGGGTAGGGCTCCATCATCTATCCCCCTGGTGAATATGTAACTATATGATTCATTTTGTTGAGTACTAATCTCCGGATCGTAGCCTGAATATTTAGTGACGGTTAGCAGATTTTGGGCTGCCAGGTAAATCCTGATTCTGTTAAAAGCGTTACCCGCAAATCCATTGAGGGCTTTTGATGGAATGGTATAACCCAGTGTCACGTTGCGCAAACGGAAGTAGTTTCCGCTTTCCAACCACCAATCCGAGGGACGGAGGTTACCACTGGACGTGGCATCCTGCCCTGCCCTGGGCAGCGCAGCTACGTCTCCGGACTGCCTCCACCTGTTCAGGATGGCTGTAGTAGCATTGTGGCCAGTGGCTTCAATGTCGGTTATAAATTTATTAGAGTTCAACAGTTTCAATCCCGCAACACCGGATCCGACAATGTTTAGGTCCCAGCTTTTGTAATTCATGCTCAGGTTAACGCCATAAATAAATTTAGGAATAGGATTTCCCAGCACTTTTTGGTCAGCAGAAGTAACGGTACCGTCTCCACTCAGATCCTTAAAGATAAAATCTCCGGGAAGCAGCCCTTGCTGATACACCGCATTGGGATTACCGGTTTTTTTGACGGCTGCGGCATTGAGGGCATCAATTTCCGCCTGGTCCCTAGCTACGTGATCCACCTGGTATCCATAGAAGGATCCAATGGGTGAGCCGGCCTGTGTGATGGTGAAGGTGGAGAGATTGTCAAAGGTACCTGCCAAAATGGGTGCTACAAACTGGCTGCCCAAAGAAGTCACCTCATTTTTGTTGAACGCTCCGTTAACACCTATGCTATAATTAAAATCCTTGGCTAGATGGTCTCTCCAACCGAGCGTAAATTCTATCCCACGGTTGTAGGCATCCGCCGCATTTTCAAATTCGGTGGGATTGGCTCCCGTTAAATCAGCACCTACGCTGGCAGGCAGAGGGATTTGAACCAACAGCCCTGTACTCTTACGATTGTAATAATCCACATCCAGGTGCAGGTGATTGTGCAGGAAATCCATTTCCAGACCTACATCCAGCTGGCCGGTTTGTTCCCAACGGAGGTTCGGATTGGATACGCCATCGATGGTAGTTCCTGGAACATAAGTTTCTGTAGAGCCAAGGGAATACACCAGGTTTCCGGTGGGTGAACCACTAAAGGTAAGCGGGGAGGTTTGATAGGATTGTATATTGTCATTGCCGGTTACACCGTATCCCACCCTCAGTTTTCCGTTGCTGATGATGTTACTTACTCCTTTCATGAAGGACTCTTCTCCGAAATTCCAGGCTCCGCCAACTCCATAGAAATTACCAAACTGGTAGTTGGAACCAAAGTTGGACGAGCCATCCCTACGCCCGCTGGCACTAAGTATGTACTTATTATCATAAGTATATATCAGACGACCATAATAGGATTCGGTGGAGGCCCTGGCATAGTTATATCCCAGCGTGGTTACCGCCTGAGTTTGGGAAACGCTGATGTTCTGTAGGTTATCGTTGGCTATGTTGGATCCGGTGGCGCCTAAAGAAGCCGCATTGCCTGGGGCTAAATAACTATTACCCAGGGTAGCACTGACGGCATGTCTTCCGAAGGTATGGTTATAAGAGAAATAGTTCTCAATGGTATATTCCGAATAGTCGTTATAAGTCAATATTGACTGCCTGGGATAAGCCAGGAAGTTGGAAGCCACATAGGGGTATTGGTACTCGGTATACCTCCCATTTCCGATTTCAGCGGAAAACTGGCTCCTGAAGGTTAACCCCTTGTATATATCCACCTCAGCATATGCCTGTGGGAAAAAGACATACTCATTGGTAATGGGTATCTGTACATTGGGCAATTGTAGGGGGTTGGAAGCATTGCTGAAATCGGTCACATTCGCCAATATGGAATAGCCCCCCAGGACTGAGGTGTCATGAATGGGTTTGTAGGGAGCATATTGGATCGCAGCCTGAGGCAGGGCTGTCTGTCCTACGGTGTTGGTATTACGGAAGGTCACGCTTTGACCGAAATGAAATCTTCCCAGATGCTCATCAAGACCTGTACGTATATTCAGGCGTTTGTTGGTGAGGGTTTTGATAGTTGCTTCCTGGGTAATATAACCCACAGACAAGTTATACAATACCTTATCGCTTCCTCCGGTAAGGGCTATATCATTTTCTGATACCAGGGCCGTTTGAAAAATGGCTTTTTGCCAGTCTGTACTATCTACACGCACATTGGGGGTGGAAAACTTGGCAGGCAAGGTGGTATTGGAAGTGGCTGCAAAGTCTTCCAGCAGGTCCACATACTGAGAGGCATTGAGCAGGTGCAGTTGCTTCCAGGCTTTGGCCATACCCCATTGGGAAGTAAAGGCGATATGAGGAGCCCCGCTTTTACCTTTTCTGGTGGTAATGATGACTACCCCGTTTGCTCCGGCAACCCCATAAATGGCGGTGGAGGCGGCATCCTTGAGGATGGTGATGTTTTCAATATCTTGGGTACTCAAGGCGTTGAATATGTTTTTATCTGCCTGGATACCATCTATAACATACAGGGGATCAACGCTGGTGAAGCTACCGGTGCCCCGAATGATGATCTGTGCATCGGCGCCTGGGGTACCACTGGACTGGAGTACCTGAACCCCGGCGGCCTTACCAATCAGTAACTCTGAAGGATTGGTGGAGGCCGTGCTTCCCGCATCTTTAGCGGCGATTACGTCGGTGGAACTAACAAGGTCTCTTTTTTTGGCGGTTCCATAACCTATCACAACGACGTCATCCAAGGAATTCCTGGAGGAAACCAAGTTTACATCCAATAGGTCCGAGGAGCCGGCCTTTATTTCCCGATCTTTAAAACCTACATAGCTGACAATCAAGGTGCTATTTGCGGGAACAGCCCTCAGGGTGTATTTCCCGTTTTCATCAGTGGTGGTCGCTTTGTTGGATCCCTTGAGCCTAACCGTGGCTCCGGAAAGCGGTTTCCCACTATCATCCGTGATGGTTCCGTGTAAGGTGGATTCCTGTGCACTGGCTGTCAGGTGAAACAGCAGTAACAAGGTGCTACAAAGTAGCCATAGCCTTTGCAATCTTTTCATAATTGTTTTTTTGATGGTAATTGAGCAGAATAAATGGTAGAGAAACCTGCCCGAATTTTGGGAAATAGGCAGGACAAAGCCTTCATGGAGGCAAACCCGTAAGGTTCCTTTTCAGCAAAGCAATCATGCAGAGTAGTTTCTGGTGATGGCTAAAAATACCCTAATTAATAGGTTATCGGGGGAGGGGTATGTTTAAATGTAGGTAGGAAAATGTTAAGTGGATGCATTAAAAACACCCGTTTTTGCCAAAAAAGGAAACCCGGATCTTCTATGATGATCCGGGCTGTACTAATTTTTAAGGGAATGATACTTATTTAACCCGCTGTCACCACTTGGGAAGAGGTGCCCAAACCGTCAATACCCAGGGCAACCACATCGCCTTCCTTCAGGTATATGGGAGGATTGAATCCGAGACCTACCCCAGCAGGGGTACCCGTTGAAATAACGTCACCGGGAAGGAGGGTCATAAACTGGCTCACATAATGCACCAAAAAGGGGATATTGAAAATCAAATTATTTGTATTCCCATCCTGGAAGGTTTTACCATTGACGGTCAACCATAGCCTGAGATGGTTAATATCGGGCATGCTATCCGGAGTGGCTAACCAGGGCCCCAAAGGGGCAAAGGTGTCACAGCTTTTTCCTTTTACCCATTGACCGCCTCTTTCTATTTGAAAGGCTCTTTCACTATAATCATTATGGAGGGCATAACCAGCAACGTATTCCAATGCTGATTCCTCGGAGACATAAGTCGCCTTTTTTCCAATAATGACGGCTAATTCAACTTCCCAATCCAATTTGGTACTGCCCCTGGGAATGACCACCGGATCGTTTGGCCCTACCAGTGCGGTAGTAGATTTAAAGAAAATGATGGGTTCTTTGGGTATTTCTGCTTTGGTTTCCCGCGCATGGTCTGCATAGTTTAAGCCAATACAGACTATTTTGGAAGGACGGGCTATGGGAGATCCCCATCTTTCTGTAGCTGCAACCTCCGGTAAAGCCGATTGGTGTTTTTCCAGCCAGGTCTTCAAACGGTTAATCCCATCTGACTCCAGAAACGCTTCCGTATAATCTTCTCCAAATGCTTCCGTGGAGTAACGTTTTCCATTCGATTCAATTCCGGGCTTTTCTTTTCCCAGCGCTCCAAATCGGATCAGTCTCATGTTATGTCTTTTAATTAACTATTCAATTTGATAAATCCACCGTCTATAGGGTAATCGCAACCCGTCAGAAATCCAGCCTCGTCTGAACATAGATAAAGGGAAAGGGCAGCGACCTCTTTTGGCTCGGCCATACGCCCAATGGGTTGGGTTTTGCTAAGTTTTTCAAACATTTCCGCTTCCCTGCCTGGATAATTTTTGGCCAAAAAGCCATCTACAAACGGCGTATGCACTCTGGCTGGAGAGATACAGTTACAACGGATACCCTGGGCTATGTAGTCCTTGGCTACCGAAAGGGTCATGGTCAATACGGCTCCCTTACTCATGGAATAAGCAAAACGGTCCGCCAACCCTACAGAAGAGGCAATGGAGGCAATATTCAGGATGACCCCCTTATTCTGGGCAGTCATGGTAGAAATGACGGCTTTCATCATTTGGTATACCCCCTTTACGTTCACGGCATACACGCGGTCCAGGTCTTCTTCGGTGGTCGTTTCCAATTTACCGATATGGGCAATACCGGCTGCATTGACCAGGATATCAATTCGACCAGTGTTGGAGAGCACATTTTCAATCACTGCTGCCACTGATTCTTGTTGAGCAACATTGCAAGGGTAAATATAAGCAGTACCACCCCCTGCGCTAATGGAGGCCTGGGTTTGAGAAAGGGCCTCCTGGTTCAGGTCTATTAAGTGTACGGTAGCTCCGCTAAAGGCAAACTGTTCGGCTATGGCTTTTCCAATTCCTGATCCTGCACCGGTCACGAGTGCGGATTTTTGTGCTAGTGAAAACATATTGATGAGCGTAATTAAGTTAGAATATTCTCAATTCGGTATCCAGGACAATGGGTTTGACGTCCTCTGCCGATTTTCTCTTTTCAATGATATCCAGGAGCATTTCAGACGCCAACTGACCCTGGCGATAGGGGTGTTGTTCGACTGAGGCCAGCGGAGGAACGTCCAGGAAGTTGCAGATGGGAAGGTTGGCGAAGCTCACAAAACTGATGTCTTTATTGATCTTCACTTTTTCTTTGCGGGCATATTGAATCGCATCCAGACACACATAGTCGTTGAAACAAAGTATGGCAGTAGGCCTTTGTTTAAGGGCCAAAAAGGCGGAGATGGCTTCCTGAGTCCCTGCCGTTGACAAGTCAATTTCCCGGCTCAGGGCTGGATCAATTTTAATCCCATGCCGCTTCAGGGCATTGTTATATCCTTCCTGTCTTTGTTCGCTGGCGATCAGGCTTCCAGGCCCCTTTAACAAGGCAATCCGTTTATGGCCCTTTTCCACCAGGTAATCCACAGCCATCTCTGCCCCCGAACGGATATTACTGCTGACGGAATGCGGATGCCCCCCCTTTGGAATCCTGTCAAAATAGACCAAAGGGATATTGTATTTTTCCAGGATCTCCAGGTGTTTGTAATCATCCGTGTATTTGGAAACAGAAATGATCATCCCATCCACCCTATGCTTACGGAAGGTCTCCACGAGTATCCTTTCTTTCTCCACCGAATCATGGGACTGACCCAATAGTACGTTATACCCCTGCTGGGTAGCTACATCTTCTATCCCTGAGATGGCCTGGGAAAAAAATTGTTCGCTGAGCTCCGGCAGGATGACGCCTATGGTATACCATTTCTTTTGTTTAAAGGAAATGGCCAGGGTATTGGGCTCGTAATTGAGCTCCTGAGCCAGCTTCTGGACCTGCATTTTGGTGCGCAATCCTATTCTGGGGTGATTGTGCAATGCCCTGGATACGGTGGACACCGAAATGTTCAGTCTCCGGGCGATTTCTTTAATAGTGGGTTGTTTCTGATCCATAGTTTCCCTGTTAAAGGACAAAAGTGCGGGTTGAGGGACAAAAGTGCGCCATTATAGGAAAATTCCGGTAAAAAAAGAGTGGGAATGGTAGCCGGAGGGACATTTACCCCTTTTTCCCCTGCCAGGCCTGAAAAGGGGAAAAATTGCGCAAACGGTTGAAAAGGCTTGAGCAATCGATTGCGCAGAAATCATTGAAAAATAGAACATTGTGTACGACCCTAGCATTGCCTAAATTGACTCTGAGAAAATCCTTTTGGGCTGTTTACTGACTAATGAAAAAAGCTGAGCCATATTCCCTTTCCAACCAAGCAAACGTTGATCAACCGTGCATCGACAAGGATACGATTGCCATTCGCATAGCGGAGGGTGATAAAAACGCCTTTAAATTATTGTACGACCTTTATTGGCAGCAGGTATATGCCGTAGCCCTGCAATGGCTTAAATCAACCTGGAAGGCCCAGGATGTGGTACAGGAAGTTTTTTATAAAATATGGCAGCGCCGGGAAAAGATTACCGAGGTGCGGGATCTGAAGGCGTATCTCGTTGTCATGGCCCGGAATGAAATCTTTTCCGCGCTGAAATCTCCAGCCCACGCCCAGATATCGGTAGAAAAAATTCCGGATATGTTAACCGATAACAGTCCGGGCCCCGATCTGACGTTAACCCTTAAACACGCCGAGGCCTCCATATTGGAAGCTGTTCAAAACCTACCTCCCCGACAACAACAGATTTTCAGGCTCACCCGCATGGAAGGGCTGAGTCATGAAGAAATTGCCCAAAGACTGGGTGTCTCCAAAGAGACGGTCAGTAACCATGCCACCAGGGCTCTGTTGAATCTTCGCAAAACCCTGATCGACGCGCTTTAAAAAAAGATAAAAAAAAGCATTATTGTCCGGATAAATCCGGCATAAAATAGCCTGTATGTCGCTATGGTTGCGGCACTGAGGCTAAAAAGAGATGGTTTCAAAATAGGGGGGTAGTCCCCCCAGGATAATTACGGACTAAAGGCGAAGGATGCATTATCGGTTTTCCGTCAGGCTTTATAGGTGTCCCGGATAAAATCCAATAGCTCTACATAGCTCATCAGATGCAGTCGGATAACGGTAATCATATTCGAAAAGGATTTTTTAGTAGCCGCCTTTTTTCGGATAACGACCATCAGCAACTGTGCAATCAGGACACAATAGACTTGCATTTTGATAGCATTGGGACTTTCACCCCAAAAGTATCGCAGGGGAAAGTTCTGTTTGATCTGTTTGAACAACAACTCAATCATCCACCGGTTTTTATAGATAATGGCTACCTCGGTGGCGGGCAGGGTAAAATTGTTGGTGACGTAGATATAGACCTTCCCGTCATCGGTTTTGAACATGATCCGTCTGAGCTTCAGCCTTTCGGTCACTATACCGTTTACCTTGACGGCTACCGTAATGTATTGCTCTTTGAGAACGCCTTTGGCCTGTTTCTTCCGGGTCTTATCGATCAGTACCTTGGTGACATGAAAATCGGCGTTGTCCTTCATCCGGGTCACAAACCAGACCTTCTCC
>CAJCIQ010000139.1 GCA_903970475.1 Beijerinckiaceae bacterium | reverse complement strand
AGGCTATCGGCAATGGAGGCTATATCAACCTTATATCCTTTCTTATAAGCATCAAGCAATACTACCGCCGTATGTTCCGTCCTCACCGTATTGGTTGGTTCGGTAACACCAGCCATGTTTTTCTTTCCATACAAGTAAAGGGAGGCCAGAGAAGTTACCATACCCTGGTAACGCTCCGGACTAATGATGGACAACAAAGGAAGCTGGGTATGGTAATTGTCCCATACGGACCAACCATTGTAACGTTGTATGCTATCTTGTTGCAAGCTGCCATTGGTAGCCCTGAACCGGCCATCAGGTTCGGAGATCATGTAAGGCGATTGCATGGTCCGGTACAACGCTGAGTAAAACAGGGCTTTCCTTCCCGGATCTCCTTTAACCTGGATCTTATTTAAAGCCTCATTCCAGGCATCTGTAGATTTTTGTTGCAGCGCCTCAAAAGAGAGGTCGGAAATGGAAGCGGCAGCATCTTCGGCACTCACAGAGGACAGCCCCACCTTAATGGAGACATGATTCACTTTCGGGTCCAGGTGGATAAGTACACAATGCTCAGAGGAATCCTTGGATTGTATGGGCTCGCTGAACGCAAAACAATAATACCATTTGTACATACCGGCCCTACAGGTCGTTCCCGCTTGGACCCATCCGCTAATTTTATTGCTACTTACCTGATGCTGCTCATCGACAAATCCATTGGTCAGGGTATAGCTAAAATCAATCAGCAAGCCTTTAGCCCCTGAAGGAAAGTGGTAATCATGCCTTCCTTCCTTACCCATCACCGTGAACCGGGCGTCAATGCCATTTTCGAAGGATACCGCATAATATCCTGGAGATCCATGCTGCGTCCTTCTTTCCAAGGGTTTGCCTGGCTCCCCCACAAAGGGTTTGATGAGGATATTCCCCCCACTACCCCGGCAACCCACCCCTTCAAAAAGGGTATGCACAAAGCCCTTATACTCACGGGCTCCGTATTCATATCCGGTATGAATGGAAGGATAGGTTTGGGGACAAATGCTCAACATACTGAAAGGAGAACAGGCAGCAGGAGACATTTGTCCATGATCGGCAGAGGTGCCCAGGAAGACGTTGACTTCGTTAGACTGACCAAAGCCCGTGTAGCAGCAGGCGGCCAGTAATAGGGTACATAACAGGTGTTTCATTATTCGGTTCCTTTAGTGATTCCGTTTTCATTAAAGGCATCCACACGAAAAAAGTAGCGTACGCCTTTATTTAATGCATTTAATTGAAGTTCATGCTTACCATAAACCATTACGGAATGGTAACACTTGTCGCTACCCAATCCAAAATACACTACATAACCCGTTGCTCCTTTGATAGCATCCCAGCTCAAGGAAGCCTTTCTGGAATCGACGCTATCCCTTAGCACTTGCAGGTGTTTAACCTGGGCGGGTTTGCTGCCATTCCCTTTCCCAAAAACCCTTAAGTCAGCAATGGAAAATTTACCATCCGGTACCGCAATATTGGTGATCCGCAGAAACCTCACTTTTGGGGCCTTCGTTATCTCCGTATAGTCATGTGGCGCATCCTGGGCCTGGTTTGATTTATCTACGATGACTTGCCAGGTCAGCCCATCCTTTGAACCACTGATCTGATAACGATAAAGTTTTACAGGCATCCCTGCTTTCAACTGGGCGCCTTCATCGGCAAAGTTGACCTGCACAGCGCTGACCTGCTCGATCTGTCCCAGATCCATTTGAAGCCACTCGTTAGCATTTCCGGACGCTGCGCTCCACCAGGTACGAACATCCTCATCAGCAGCCAGTGCCGGCTCATGATGGGGCAATGCAGAAGAGGCGGTAACCCGCTTGTTATAGGACAGCAGCATCCATCCCTTAAACAAGCTTCCTTTGGAATAATCCATTTTATGATTGGGCATAGTCATAGGGTAGTCCCCAAAAGCCGTCAGACATTGGAGGTCTCCATTTTCATCGAAGAAAGCGGGAAACAAACCCAACCTGCGCTCAAACATATGTCGGATCGATATACTCATGGTGGCTATATGCCAGTAATTACCGTATTTATCTTCGAAGGTGCAACCATGCCCAGCCCCATCAATAAAACCACCGGGCTTATAGGAAAAGGGACTGTTGGGCATATATCGAAAAGGTCCCAGGGGCTTATCGGATACATATACCCCATCACCATACACCTTAAACTCCGTTCCCGGAGCAGCAAACTGGAGGTAGTATTTTCCATCGTGTTTATTCATCCAACTCCCCTCATTCCAACCGGCATGTCCCTTTGCATTGTCTTCTCCGGGCTCCTCCCATCCGTGATCGGCAAACTTATGTTCAATGAGGGGCACAGGCGTACCCACAGGATTAAGGTTGTGTGAAGTATCCAGTTCCACCCCCATGATGGGATTGACATCCGAGCATCCGTAATAAAAATAGACGCGCCCATCGGTGTCTTTGAATAAATCAGGATCGGTCATTCCTATAGGAAAATGATCGTTATATACCTTCCAGTTATCCTCGCTTGGGTTGATGTTGTAGTAAATCTTCGGCGTCCCCGAGGAGGCTATGAAAAAAACAGTATCGTGTACGGCCTCCACGGTCGGTGCATAATCATCCACTGGTAAGGTAACCGAAGGCCTATAGGTCCAGTGCAGCAGGTCGGACCCATACCAGTAGCCACCCGATTTGGATGCATAGAGGTAATACATACCCTTAAATAAGTGTATGACCGGATCGGCCGCTTCCCGGTAAGAAGCCTGGGGATTATTGCTAAACCGGTAGTTCAGGTTGAGGGGATTGCAAAAGGTGATCTGGTCGCTGACGTGGCCGCTGGTCTGGACCTGTTGGCCCATTGCAGACATAGCAAACATCGCCGCCCATAGGTTCATGAATCCTTTCATATGACTAAATTAATCGTAAGTTGGCCAATGCTAATTATCCTCCGGATCTGCCTGCCCCACGGATGTACTGTCCCCACAAACCAATTTCAATTTCTTTAGGCTTTCGGCCATGGACTTGCCCCATACTTTATCCATGGCAATGCCGGATAATTTTTCCCAGGGATACCACCGGAGTTTGACTTCCAGCTTCCATTGCAAAAAGGTGGTACCCTTACCATTGGAGGTCAGTGTGAATCCACCCGTTGCAGGAAGGAGGTTTTTAAATTGGTAATGCAGGCGGGTCTCTCCTGGTTTGGTTTGAAGTATGGAGATAAAGTTCTTATTATAGCTTTGACCATTAGGATACCAGACAACCGTTGCCTCCTGGGTGGCCGTGGCATCTTCAAACCTCCGGGTTACCACACTGTCATCCCCCATCCAAGAGCACCACTGAGGCCAGGCCCGCAGGTTTTCCAGGTAAGCCTGCAAGCTGTCCTCAGGCATACGAATTTCTGTAGCCCTGGTCATGGTCACATGGCTGGGAATAAACAGGGTGAACAGGCAAAGAAAAATGGCCAGTACACAAAAGCCCGCTATGAGTGATTTAACCCTGTCCATCTTCTACTCCCATTTGAAAACCCTGATGGCAAAAGCGTAGACCACGATACCCCAGGCCAGCAGGTATCCGATTTCCCCTTTTACATCCCATAGGGAAGACCCTTCAAAGGCTATGCTCCGCATAGCATCGTTGAATTGCTTCAGGGGAAGGATATCGCAAATATGTTGTAACCAGTTAGGAAAGGCAGCTACCGAGAAAAAGGTACCAGCGAGTAAAAACTGGGGCAAGGTAATTACGTTGGAAAACAGGGGAATGACCTGTTCTGAGGTCGCAAAGCTGGAAATGATAAAGCCAAAGCCCATAAATACAGCCAGTCCAAGGAAACTCACGAGTAACATTTCCAGAAAGGTTTCCCAACCCCTGACCAGGGTGAAATGAAACAGGAAGTATCCTACGCCTATGATCACCACGGCCGTTATCATCTGGTAGGCCACCCTTCCCAAACCTTCCCCTAATACGATATAGGTTCTTTTGACCGGGGTGGCAAAGAAACGTTTGAGCACCAGGGTCTGACGCATATTATAAAACAGGAAAGCCACGCCGAATACGCCGTTACCCAGTAAGGAAAAGCCCAACATCCCCGGCAGGATGAAGTCTATCATCTTATATTCCCTGGTAGGCAGCACAACGGGGCTGCTCAGGTCGGCATATTGTTTTCTTTCCGGAAATTCCCTGGACTCAATTTCCCCATTGAGGGTTTTGAGCACCATTTGCAACAGGGGAAACTTGTCTTTCCCGGCTGCCGCCGTGGTGGCATGCACCGAATACCGAGCATGAGAACTATCTCCAACACTGTTCTTGGTGATGCTGATCAGGGCAGTAATGTCCCCCTTTTCCACACCTTTATGAACATCCTCCTCACTTTCATTGGTGATGATGCGTATGGCGGGGTTTGATTTGAGGTATTGATAAACCTGGTTAGTGGTATCGCTATTAGGGTCTATGGCAATCCGGATACTTGGGCTATCTCCACCTATAAACCCGAAGATGGTGATAAATACAAATGGAACGACCAGGCTAAATAAAACTGCCGAAGGGTTTCTGAGAATAGACAAGAAACTGGCTTTGGCAATGGCCAACATCGCCTTCCATTGATTGTATTGAACTTGTGCCATAACGGATGCGAAGCTACGCCATTTTAGCGTATGTCTATGTCGTAGGGCAGTCTCAGCTCTGTCTTTCCCATCATGGCTTTTACACCCGCCATTTGCTGATAAACCTTGTAGCCTTCGGGTCCCAGTTCATCCTGGATGGCTTTTGCTTTCACCGTATAGGAATAACTCTGTAGGTAGCGGTCCAGTATAGACTTTGCCTCCGGATATTCATCAAACCCGTAGGTTTTCAGGTTGGCCATTTTAGCGGCACAATCGATGGCTTTCTGAATATCGCCCAGTTCATCGACCAAGCCAATGGTTTTAGCCCGCTGACCAGTCCAGACCCTGCCCTGTGCAATGGCTTCTACCTGATCCAGACTGAGTTTCCTACCTGAAGCAACTTTTTGTTTAAAGGTCAGATAAGTGCTGTCTACTCCTGCCTGAAAGAAACGCTTTTCGTTTTCACTCAAGGGACGACTCATGGTTCCCTGATCGGCAAAGGGAGCCGTCTTGACCCCATCGAAAGTAATACCCAGCTTATCCTTGAACAAACCCTGCAAGTTGGGGATGATGGCAAACACGCCTATAGATCCGGTGATGGTATTGGGTTCGGCAAAGATGGAATCTGCCTCGCAGGCTATATAATAGCCCCCCGAAGCAGCATAGTCCCCCATAGATACAATGACTGGCTTACCAGCCTGTTTGCACAACAGCACTTCCCGGTTGATGATATCACTAGCCAGGGAACTCCCCCCTGGTGAATTAACCCTAAGCACAATGGCTTTGACCCTGGAATCCAGCCTGGCCTTACGTATCCACTTAATATATTCGTCACTTCCAATTTGTCCCTCGTCCCCTTTTCCGTACACAATATCCCCCTGGGCATAGATAACAGCTATTCTATTGGTTTCAGACACATTCAAATCCACCAATTCTGCATACTTGGATATGGTAACAAAGTTGACCTCCTTATCCTTGGCCAGTCCGATTTGTTTGCGGATTGCGGCGAGTACCTCATCCCTGTATTGTCCCCCATCAATCATCCCGTATTTAACCGCGTCAGAAGCTGTACGAATGTCGTTTTCCTGGGCATACCTGGAAAGGGTGGCTGTATCAATATGGCGCTGGGCTGAGGCGGCCATCAGCATCTGGCTGTTCAGATCCCCAAGCCACTGGCCCGTCTGAAGCTTGTTCTCATCACTCATTTTGTCCAGGCGCAGGGGTTCGGTAGCACTCTTGAATTTACCATCATAGAATATCTGGGGCTCCACACCTAGCTTATCCAGGGCATGCTTTAAAAACATGATCTGCGCGGACAAGCCTGTCCATTCCATACTACCCGCCGGATTACAATAAATTTTATCGGCTACGTTGGCGACATAGTAGGCCTTCTGGGTGATGACGTCCCCATAAGCATAGATGAATTTCCCGGAAGATTTGAAATCCAGCAAGGCATTGCGCAGTTCCTGACTGCCGGCAAACCCATTGGCGTTTTCTTCCGCGCGCAGAAATATGCCTTTGATGGTTGAATCAGATTTTGCGTTTTGTATCAACCGTACTACCTCATACAATCCAGGCGTATTGGCATCATCCCTTCCCAAAAAGCCACTCAGCTCATTTTTGCGGCCCTGCTCCTGAAAGGAAGTAGACAGGTCCAGGTATAAGACGGCTTTAGTGCCCAATTCAGGTTTGGAAGAAGTTAGTTTGGCGCTGATAACAGTTATCACACCCAGAAAGAAGAAAATGACCAACACGAAAAAGACAGCCATGGCCAGTAAGGCAGCAAAGAAGGACTTTAAGAAGCTACGCATAATAACGATTGGGGTTCAAACCTTAAATATAATTAGACTTCATCATCAAAAAATGACCAATTTCGCGCTTAGATCACATGGCTACCATTATTTTATCCACGGGCTCCAACTTGGGCGACCGCCGGGCTGTCCTGGCAGCCGCCAGCCAAAGCATTAGCCGCTTCATAGGTCCCGTTCTTTGCGCTTCTGGTTTGTATGAAACCGCCGCTTGGGGGTTAACCGATCAACCTTCCTTTCTGAACCAGGCCCTTAAAGTGGATACCCTGCTTTCCCCTGAAGCCGTACTGGAAAAAATCACAGAGATCGAACAACATCTGGGCAGGATCAGGGACCAGAAATGGGGTCCACGGCTTATAGATATAGACCTCCTATATTATGGATCAGTCATTATCCATGAGGAAAACCTGGTGGTTCCACATCCGGAGATTCCTCAGCGGCGTTTTGTACTGGAGCCGTTGATGGATATTGCCCCGGACTGGATACATCCGGAACTTAACCTAAGCACAAGGGAACTCCTGGAACAGACCCCGGACAAACTTCCTGTTTACCGCCTGGAGGCTTGAGCCGTTTTACGTTCGGCACCCCCCAAGAGCGATCGGCGTTTTCTGTTCGGCCCCGGCGGACGTGAACAACTTTCCTGGGTGAATATCCCAGGGGTTCTTTAATTTGTCCCCGCAATATGCAATACAACTTCATCACTATCGAAGGCAATATCGGTGCCGGCAAAACAACCTTGTCTCACTTACTGGCCCGACATTACAACGCACGCCTGGTCCTTGAAGAATTTGCCGACAACCCATTCCTGCCCAGGTTTTATGAAAACCCTGCCCAATACGCGTTTCCCCTGGAACTCTTTTTTATGGCTGAACGCTATAAGCAATTGAAGGAACTGATGTCCTCCAGGGACTTGTTTTCTAACCTGACCATTTCAGACTATCTGTTTACCAAATGCCTGCTCTTCGCCAAAGTCACCCTGCCCGCTGAGGAGTTCAGGCTATACCAGAAATTATTTGACATCATTCAGCACCAGCTCATTGTCCCCGATCTGCTGGTCTACCTGCATGCCCCTGTCAGCCGCCTACAGGAAAACATCCGCAGGAGGAACAGGCCCTACGAGCAGCAAATACCCAATGAATACCTGTACAATCTTCAGGAAACCTATATTCAATACATTAAGCAACATAACCTGAAAGCCCTGATCGTGGACGTGAGTAACGCGGACTTCCTCAATAATGAAAAGCAACTACAAGCAATCCTCGAAGCACTCGAAAAGGATTATGAACCTGGTCAGCACTATCTGACTTTGCCGGATTGATCATTTAGGTTTAAATTTGCCTTCAACTATAGCGTTGAGTATATGTCTGATGATGGTAACCCTAAAGAGAAACCAAAGAATATAGCCTTAGTTACGATCGCCATTCCAGAGTTCAAGTCCTTTATCATTGGCCGCTTCAGCCTGATCATGGCCCTGAGAATGACGGCCACCACCATAGGATGGATCATCTGGCAAATCACCAAAAACCCATTATACATAGGCCTGGTAGGACTTTCCGAAGTTATTCCCGCCCTTTTATTTGCACTCCCCGCAGGACACATCATCGATAAGAGTGAAAAAAAAGGCCTGGCCATAAGATCCTTAAGTTTTTATGTACTTTGTGCCTTAGTGCTTATGTGGCTAACCTCGGCTTCTGTGCTACATCACATGGGGAACAGGTTTGTGACCTTTAGCATTTACGTCGTCATATTTGGGACTGGGATTCTGAGGGCATTCGCCAATCCTGCGATGAACGCGATGATCTCCCAGATCGTACCCAGGGAACTCTTGGGTAACGCGGTAAACTGGAGCCAGACAACTTTCCTGAGTGCATCCATACTGGGCCATGCTACCGCCGGCTTTCTCATCGCCTATTGCTCTTATCCCGTCATATTTGGTGTCATTGCTACCCTGGTCATGCTCGGTATCGTCTTCGTCCTGAGATTGAAGCCCAAACCTTCTTCCATGGCAGAGGCCACCAAATCACGCACTTGGAAGAGCGTAGGCGAAGGCTTGGCCTTTGTTTACAAAACCAAGGAAGTACTGGCGGCTATGAGCCTGGACATGTTTGCTGTATTATTTGGAGGAGCAGTGGCTATGATCTCCATTTACGCCACCGATATACTCAAAGTAAGTCCCGTGGGTTATGGATGGTTGAATGCCGCTTCTGATATAGGTTCTGGCGTAATGATCGCCTCCATGACCTTTTTCCCCCTCAAAGGCAAACAGGGGCAAATCCTTATGTATGCCGTTACCGGATTCGGAATTTGTATTATCGTTTTCGGACTGTCCAAATTATTTCTGCTGTCTTTTCTCGCCCTCATTATAAGCGGCATGATGGATGGCATCAGTGTCCTGATCAGGGGCACCATCATTCAGCTCAAAACACCGGAAGACATGAAGGGACGAGTGTTATCCGTGGGCGCTATGTTCATCAATTCCTCTAATGAACTGGGCCAGTTTGAAAGCGGTCTGGCCGCAAAATTAATGGGCGTAGTACCTTCCGTTGTCTTTGGTGGTTGTATGACCTTATTGGTCGTAGGCGTTACCTGGCTTAAGGCGCCCAAACTAAGAAAGATGGAATACTAAGCGCCCATCAGCCTTTCTAAAACATAGTATACTGCCGGGCAAATGGCGCTATTGGTCAGGGTTAATTGCGGCCTTTTGAGAAGGACGTCTTCATCCGTATAGGGATATCTCGCGCAATCCGATGGCCTGTCTTCATATATGCTGCAATAATTATCTACTCTCAGAAAGGGACAGGGCGTTGTTTTAACCACATAATCTCCATCCTCATCCAGCCTCAGGTAAGTCTCGATAAAATCCCCCTCCTTCATTTTTAGCCTTTTAGCTATGCGCTTGATATCAGGCGTCTTAAAGCGGGGAGAATAGTTTTTACAACAATTGGCGCAAGTGAGGCAGTCTATCTTAGAGAATGCCTCCTCGTGGAGGTCGGGAAGCCTGCCCAATACCTTGTTTTTATCTGCTTTTTTTAACCACTGTTGGTATTGTTTGCGGTGTTCTCCCGACTTTTTTTCCCAGTTCCTTAATAGTTCATCCCCCATGATACCACAAAAGTAACAGGTGAAAAGCATTAATTTCGCCCCTAAAACCATCCAAATCTTATGGGATCCTTCAGAGAGGAAATGTTGATCCTTATATCCACGCCCATTTATCTGATTGTCATTGGGCTGGAAATCATTCTCAGCCACCTGCAGAAACAACGAGCCTATACCCTCAAAGATACCATTACCAATTTCTTTCTGATGATCTTCAATGGGGCTATTGACCTCATGTTCAGAGGGGTTTACGTATGGGTGCTCACCTATTTCTGGCAACACCAGGTCATTACGTGGCAAGCGGGGGTTGCTTATTGGGTGATCCTATTGCTGGCAGAGGACTTTATGTATTACTGGTTGCATAGAGCAGACCATTTCTGCCGCTTTTTCTGGGCCGTACATGTGACCCATCATTCCAGCAATCATTTCAACTTCACGGTCGGATTCAGGAGCAGCGTATTTGAACCCTTATACCGTTTCGTTTTCTTTATACCCATTGCATGGTTGGGGTTCAACCCCATAGACATCGCCTTTATGTATTCCGTTACCCAAATCTGGGGCATTCTGGTACATACGGACAAAATAGGGCGGATGGGCTGGTTGGAATACCTGTTTGTAACGCCGTCTCACCATAGAGTACACCATGCATCCAATCCTAAGTACCTGGACAAGAACCTGGGTATGTTCCTCATCGTCTGGGATAAAATGTTTGGCACCTTCCAGGCCGAAGATGATCAATATCAACCTATCCGGTATGGATTGACCAAGGATTTGGAGGATCAAAGCATGGTTAATACGATATTCCACGAATGGAGGGCCATTTGGCAGGATGTTTCCAGGTCAGAATTGAACTGGACGGATAAAGCCGGTTACCTTTTTCGCCCTCCCGGATGGAGCCACGATGGCAGCCGCCAAACCAGTGAGGAATTGAGAAGAATGGAAGCTAAAAAAACGGCTAAACCATCGTAACTTTGCACTCCAAAAAAGGTCAACCCCCTAATAGATACTATGAACATATTCGAACAACAATCCAGGGAATTTCAGGGCCGCCATATTGGTCCCGACTCCCAGGAAACCGCTGAAATGCTGGCTACTGTGGGCGTTTCCCATATTGACGAATTGATCTCACGTACTGTCCCGGAGGCGATCCGGCTAGCCAAACCCCTTCAGTTGCCTACGCCCTTAAGTGAGGCTCAGTTATTGAGTGAGCTGAAAAACACCTCCTTACACAACAAAGTTTTTCGCAATTTTATCGGCCAGGGTTACTACGACAACTTCACCCCCAGCGTCATCCTCCGCAACGTATTTGAAAATCCAGGATGGTATACCCAGTATACGCCCTACCAGGCTGAAATTTCTCAGGGCAGGCTGGAAAGTCTGCTCAATTTCCAGACCATGGTTTGCGATCTCACCGGTCTGCCTATGGCCAATGCCAGTTTACTGGATGAGGCTACAGCCGCCGCCGAAGCGATGAGCCTGCTGTTCCATCAGGTAAACCGAACCGAAGATGTGAAAGCTCCTCGCTTCTTTGTAGACCATAAAGTTTTTGCCCAAACCAAAGACGTAGTGTATACCAGGGCTGCACCCCTGGGAATCCAGGTCGTTACCGGGGACTACAAGAATGCTGCTATAGACGAGACTTACTTTGGCGCTTTACTGCAATATCCTGACGCAGAAGGGTCGATCGAAGATTTTCGCTCCTTTATTCAAACCGTACATGCCAAAAAGGGCTATGTAGCCATGGCTACAGACTTGTTGGCCTTAACCCTGATCACTTCTCCCGGAGAGCTGGATGCGGACGTGGCTTTTGGTTCTTCCCAACGCTTTGGGGTTCCCTTAGGCTATGGCGGTCCTCACGCTGCTTTCTTTGCGGTTAAAGATGAGTTCAAACGCGCCATTCCAGGACGTATCATCGGCGTCAGTATAGATGCCCAAGGCAACCGTGCCTTGCGTATGGCCCTCCAAACCAGGGAACAGCACATTAAAAGAGAAAAGGCCACTTCTAATATTTGTACTGCCCAAGCTTTGCTGGCCAACATGGCGGCTATGTATGCCGTATACCACGGGCCCGAAGGCTTGAAGCGGATTGCTTCCAGGGTTGCTTACCTGACCGATGCCCTGGCTAAGGGCCTCCGTGATGCCGGTGCCAAAGTAAAGCATACCGGATTCTTTGACACCGTTGTCGTGAGTGTTGCCAACGCAGAGCCCATCCGTAGCGCTGCCCAGGCTGCTCATATGAACTTCTTTTATCCGGATGCCCAAAGCATCAGCATTAACCTGGACGAAACCACTACCCTCCAGGACGTCCAGGACATACTGAAAGTCTTTGGCGCCAAACCAACAACGGCTAGAGGAGACGTACAAGGTAATGCACTCCCTAGCGGATCAATCCCTGCTTTTGCCCTTCGTCAATCGGCTTTTTTAACGCATCCCGTCTTCAACACGCACCGCAGTGAAAGCCAGATGATGCGTTACCTGAAACAATTGGAGAATAAGGATCTTTCTTTAAATACATCCATGATCTCCCTGGGTTCTTGCACTATGAAGCTCAATGCTGCTACGGAAATGATTCCATTGAGCTGGAGCCATTATGCAAAAATCCACCCCTTTGCACCTTTGGACCAGGCAGCAGGATACCAGCAAATTCTCTCAGAATTGAGCCAGTATCTCTGCGAGATCACCGGATTTGCAGCCTGTAGCCTTCAGCCTAATAGTGGTGCACAGGGAGAATACGCAGGCCTGTTGACCATACGCTCCTATCTGGACAGCAAAGGTCAGCAAAACCGCAATGTATTGCTCATCCCCATTTCTGCCCATGGTACCAACCCCGCTTCGGCTGTTATGGCTGGTTTCAAGGTAGTGGTGGTAAAAGCACTGGAAAATGGATACATAGACGTGACCGACCTCAAAGCCAAAGCAGAACAATATGCTGCCAACCTGGGAGGTATCATGATCACCTATCCCAGCACCTATGGGATATTCGAGGAAAGCGTTAAAGAAATTTGCCATATCGTGCACCAGCACGGAGGTCAGGTATATCTGGACGGAGCTAATATGAATGCCCAGGTAGGGTTAACCTCTCCAGGGGCTATCGGAGCCGACGTTTGTCACCTTAACCTGCATAAAACCTTCGCCATTCCTCACGGAGGCGGTGGCCCTGGAATGGGCCCCATCTGCGTAGCCGCTCACCTGGCGCCTCACCTGCCAGGCCATGAGTTCCTGGGTCAGGTACATCCATCCAGCAATGGATCTTCTACCAAGACCTTTCATGCAGTAAGTGCAGCACCCTATGGCTCTGCATCCATCCTGTTGATCAGTTATGCTTATATACGCATGCTGGGCGCCGAAGGACTGACAAGGGCAACGCATTACGCCATCCTCAACGCCAACTACATGAAGGCTCGTCTGGAAAAGGATTATGAGATCCTCTATACCGGAAGCAAAGGGACCTGCGCACACGAGTTCATTGTAGACTTGAGACCCTTTAAAGCCAGCGCTGGTGTAGAAGCGGAAGACATAGCCAAACGCCTGATGGATTATGGTTTCCACGCTCCTACCATGAGCTTCCCTGTAGCCGGAACCATCATGATAGAACCCACCGAAAGTGAGGATAAAGCAGAGCTGGATCGTTTCTGTGACGCGATGCTTTCCATTCGTAAGGAAATAGAGGCCATTGAATCAGGAGCGGCCGACAAGCAGGCTAACGCCCTGAAAAATGCCCCACACACGCAGTCCGTAGTGGTCAGTGATGCCTGGGACAAACCCTATTCCAGGGAACAGGCAGCCTATCCTTTGGCCTACGTAAGGCATAACAAATTCTGGCCAAGTGTAGGACGCATCAACAACACCTACGGGGACAGGAACCTGATCTGCACCTGTGAGCCCATTGAAAGTTATATGGAGCAGGAGGCGTAATCGCCTCAGGCCTTCACAGGGGTATGGGTACGCCCAACTGCGCAGTGGAAAAGCTGCGCGTTAGGCGCTCCCATACCCCCTTTGGTTAGCCATACCTTCACCAATCAGCTAAATTCTTCTTGATGTAGGCAATAGACTGCGTAATGCTGGCGAAAGGATCCCCCGGACAATAATCCTGCTCCACGAAAAAGCGCTTCATACCCGCCTGGGAAGCATGCGCAAATATGTTCTTAAAATCGATAACCCCATTTCCCACCTCGGTGAATTTCTTGACTGGTGAATTATCCATATCCTTTAGGTGCCATAAGGCAAACCTGCCTGGATATTTACCAAAAAGGCTCACGGGGTCTTGCCCGGCTTTGGTTACCCAATAAAGGTCCATCTCCATCTTCACCAGTTCAGGATCGGTATTACTCAGGAGGATATCGTAAGGGAAAGTCCCATTCTGAGGTTGAAATTCAAAATCATGGTTGTGGTAACAGAACTGAATACCCGCGGCCTTACACTTTTCAGCCGCTTTATTGAAGGTATCCGCCAACTGTTTGAAATGATCCAGATTGCCCCTTTCTGCCGGGGAAAGATAAGCACAGACCATATATTCCACCCCTGCCGCATGCGCATCTGCCACGGCTCTGTCCCAATCATGCAACAGCGTACCTTGTACAGGTTCCCCCTTTTCCAGCTCCTCCCCCAAACGATAGTGACTGCTGGGCATAGTCAGTCCATTGGTTTTGAGCAGGGCAAGGAAAGTAGCGGAATCCATACCATAGAATTTTTCCGAACCGGTATAGGTGGCTCCTTCCACGGCGGTATATCCAATGGAAGCCACCTTTGCCAGTGCTGCCGCAGGGTCTTTGGCCATGGCATCCCTTACCGTATACAACTGGAGCCCGATATCAGTAGATGGGCGACCCATGGCCATTGCCGTAAGTAAATCCCAGGGCGCCAGCTTACCCAATGCCCTGGCTCCCCTGGGTGCCAACAATGCACCCAATGCCAGGAGACCTGTCGAAGTGATAAAAGAACGTCTGTTTTGCATAGCCAACAGAATTACTATTTAATATCCATTTGTCCAACATAGCCAGGCTATTTTTTGGAATAGCACCTCCCCACCCTATTTTTGCACAGATATTACATGGCGCCCAAAGACTATTATACCATCCTTCAACTCCAACCTGGCGCCTCCCTGGACGATATAAAAAAGGCCTACAGACACCTGGCCATGCGTTATCATCCGGATAAAAACCAGGGCAATACCTACGCCTCTTCCTATTTTCAGGAGGTTAGGGAGGCTTATGAGGTCTTATCCGATCCTGAAAAGAGGGAAGCATACCATATACAACGCAATTATTGGAAATCTTCCGGAAGAGCATTTGCAGAGCGCACGGCCGTTACCCCTTCCCTTTTGCTCAAACAAGCCAAAGCCCTCCATGATAAGGTAAGTCATATGGATGTGTTCCGCATGGATCATCAGGGGGTTCAAAGGCAAATCCTCCAATTGATACCCGACGAAGTACTCAATCAACTAACCCCTTTCGGGGATAGCGCAGCCCAGGAGGATGCTTTGCATTTTCTGATGGAAGCCGCCAAACCCTTACCCTACCTTTTTATCACGAAACTTGCCGCTCAATGGAAGAAATTACCCGGCATCAGCATCGCCGCCCAAGAACGCATCCAAAGGTTTCTCAAAGAAAAGCAAGCCGCCCACCAAAGGGAGAAGCTACGTACCCCTTTGCTCATCCTGGTGGCCTTCTTGCTTTGTTACCTGGTATATAGGCTGGCCCGTACTACTTGAATAAGCCGGTTTCCTGCATGAGGTGCAACCAGGAACTAAATCCATTAAATACAATTTGTCCACCGATACACAGGAGAATAAAGGCCAATAGCTTCATCACCACCCTGCGTACCTGGACACTTAGCTTATTCATCATATAGGGAGCCGAGGTAAAGCACAGGTAAATTGTAGCAGCGATCAGCAAAATGGATACACCCGCCCCCATGTACTGAAGAATATCGTTTCCTGGGCTATGCGTAATGGACTCGGCGCTGATGGTCAGGGTTACCGCTATTGTGCCAGGACCTACTACAAAAGGGAAGGTCAGGGGATAAAAAGCCTGATCCATATAACTTGCTTCAGAAGCCAGTGAGGAATCCAGAATATTTTTTTTGTCTCCTTCGGCGGAAGTATGATCATCGTTATTGATGGAACGCCAGGCCATGGCTATGATGAGCATGCCTCCAAAAATCTGAACGATCGGTATAGTGATCCCAAACAAGCGGAGCACATAAATGCCCGCCAGCAAGGTAATCAGGAGCACCGTAGTAGCATTAAGGGCCACCTTGAATGCCAGTTTTCTGCGAAAAGCATTTGAAGCCTGTGGCGTAAGACTCAAAAACATGATTCCGGAACCAATAGGGTTTACCACCTGGAACAGGGCCATGTAAGTAACGGGTATAATCGTTGTGAATGCATGGAGAAAAGTTGGCATGCTGGTAGGGCTACTTTTTTTTGTCGTCCAGAACAATCAGGTCGTTGATTTTATCCATTTCCATGATGGTAGAGGTTCCGTCCTCGGATTCCCTGTACATGGGCTTGAACTTCATATTGAATTCTATCTCACTATAGGTATAGGAAGTCCTTTGCTGCACCATATTTGAGTATACATCGTCAAAGCCCCTTACCAGCACATATACTTCCGCATCCGTGGCTTTCAGGTCGGATGCCATAAACCCCATGAGCGGGCTTTCATCATTGATGGGATGCACCACAGTCCAGTTCAGGGAAAGACTATCTACTTGTTCCCTTTCCAGGGGCAGGGAAAAAAACTGAAAAACTTGTTTCCCATCCTCACTCACGGTGATACCCAGATTCACCGTGACGATGGCATTCGTCAGGTGGTGGTTTTCCTTATAAGCGGCTACCCGGAACATGAGGGCTGATATATCCTTATAGGGGGCAATCACTGCATTTTTTGAAAAAGCCAGAAAGGACTTAGGCCTGGCGAATCGCCCATAGATAAGACCCGTCGCTACCGCCAATGCCAACAATCCGCACAGGGACTCAAGGGATGCTATGGCGTTAATACCGAAACCAATTGGATTCACCCGCCCATACCCCACGGTGGTAAACGTTTCCGTACTGAAAAAGAAGACCTCCATAACATGCCGGATTCCGGTAGCTCCGGAAATCCCCGCTAAACCCTGGATGCCCACAATCATGTATAAGGCAGTAAACACTACATTGGTCAGAAAGTATCCCAAAAGGATGAGCAGCCCGAATTTCCAGGCTGGCATTTTAAGCAGGTAGTAGTAGACGCTGATCTTCTTCCAGAAGGGCTGCCCTATCTTTTGCACATTAAACGAGCCGTCCTTATTAATGAACCTTCCTCCGTAATTGCTGGCATTTGATCCAAAACCGGTGTCCTCGTTGCGTCTGGAAAATGGATTAATCGAATATCCAAAGGCCATAGGTAATTGAGTTGTTTCCAAAGCTACATAAAACAACGACATCCTTTAGCGAACATTTCCGATAATTGCATATACAAACGCCATTCATGAAACCTATACTCCTAATCACCTTTTTTATGCTATCGATAGCGGCCAGCGCTCAAAAATACTACCTCCTCATCGGCACCTACACCACAGGGTCCAGCAAGGGAATATATGTCTACCGCTTTGATGAAGCGACAGGGACCGCAGAACCGGTAAGCGTCGCCGACGGCGTAGACAATCCTTCCTATTTGACCTTTTCAGCTGATGGCCAAAATGTATATGCCGTTAATGAAAACGGAGGGAAGACCGCGGGAGCGGTCAGCGCTTTTTCCTTTGATACGCTTTCAGGGCAATTGCATTTTATCAACAGGCAAGCTAGTGGAGGAGATTACCCCTGTTTCGTTTCTGTAGACGATTCGAAAAAATGGGTCATGGTGGCTAATTATGGCGGAGGCAACCTATCGTCCTTTTCCGTCGCTGCTTCGGGCGCTCTTCAGCCTGCCGCACAAACCATTCAACACGAAGGAGTCGGTTATAATCCCCAAAGGCAGGAGAAGGCTCATGCCCACGCTACCGTATTTACGCCTGATCAACAATTCTTGTTCTGCACAGACCTGGGCCTGGATAGGATCTACAGTTACGACTTTCACCCTGATCAGGACCAACCCCTCAGCCCATCAAGAATACCCTATGCCACAACGGCCAAAGGAAGTGGGCCCAGGCATATAGCTTTCAGTGCTGATCACCGGTACATGTACCTGATCGAAGAATTATCCGGTACGGTGCAGGTATACGCCTATAACAAGGGCAAACTCCTGCCTGTACAAACCATTGCTTCTGTAAGCAAAGACACCAGTGCCGATAAAGGGAGTGCCGACATACACTTGTCTCCTGATGGCAAATTCTTATATACGTCCAACCGGGGCATTACCAACAACATCAGCATATTTGAAGTACATCCATCCACCGGCAAGCTTAAATTCATAGGTGTCCAGGATGCAGGAGGCGTTACACCCAGGAATTTCACCATTGATCCTTCTGGCAAATTCCTATTGGTAGCCAATCAGAAAAGTGCAAACGTAGTCATCTTCAAAAGAAATACCCAAACCGGCCTATTAACACCCACAGGGGCCCAAATACAGGTAGACCAACCGGTATGTTTAAAATGGTGGCCCATCCGTTAATTACTAAGTAGGATTACTATCGTTATGAGCAGCCTACCCCCCTGTCAAGCCTTCGGGCAGGTAAAGGGTGACCCCCAAGAATAGATTCGTTACCGATTTGTTATTGACAATTCGTCACTGTAGACCCCCCATTGTAGATAAAATTATTTTGTTCATTTTTATAAACCTGGTATGTCATTGGCTACCAGGTTTTTCGCTTTAAAAGCAGCCATGGATGCGGAAAAGATATCCACATGTCGTGTTATTTTTGAACAACCCGTGCAGCGTTTTTATGGACTTTTATCACTATCTTACTAGAGGATTTATCTGAGGATTATTTTGTGAAAACCGTTGTTGTGCTTTTCCTCGTTCATATAGCTAACAAACCACTCACCTATGCAGGAAACATTATACTCTGACATTCAACTGTTAGACAGGCTCAGATCGGATGATACATTTTGTTTTGAAGAACTGTATCACAGACATTGGAGAATGGTTTACTTCTACGCCCTCAAAAAACTGCACTCCACCTCAGATGCCCGTCAAGTTGTATCCAATGTTTTTTCTGAAGTCTGGAAAGAACGGTACCATATACCTGTAGACTACTCTTTGCCTATATTATTATACCAGAAAGTACGCGTAGCCGTTGTCCAGCAATTACACGAAAGATTAGGAGAAATTTCTCAAACTCAATGGATTGACGGCTATGTACTGCCCTACTTTGGAGGTGAGCGCCCAGTGGTCACAGAAGAAGAAATTCCCTACGAAGTACCCGATGCCTCGATGGAAACATTTGGTCCGGTCTATTATGGAGGACCCCGTACACAGAATGCACGTTGGTGGTTTTTGCAGTTTTTTAAAACCCCAACAGGTTGGTGGAACAAGCCTTGGGCTGTGCTCGGGAAAAATCACTAAGAATTAGACACCTAAAGCCACAAACATGCAAAAATGGCATTTAAAATACAAGCTAGACCTATACCTTGAGGGTAATGCCAGTCCAGACACGGTTCAGCAAATTGAAGAATGGTTGTCGGATGCCAAAGAACGTACCCCCGTCCTTTCCGAGCAATTACTTCAGGAAGAAGAACGAAAAATTCTCTCGGACATTCGATCAGATACCGAATATCCCTTATTTTACCCCTCTAAAGAAGAAAAAGACCTGAAACAGGCTGTGCTTATTGGCATACTGGTCTGTTGCATTTTCCTTGTTGCTTTGCTGCTCATGCGTCATTAATTATAATACTTTTGAGCAATTTTTGGGATGATCAATGATAACAGCAACCAGGATTAAACGGGCAACATATGTCCTCATCGCTACTATTTTTCTGTATCCGACAGCATCCTGCAACAAGCAGGTTTTGGTAGATAATGTTTACTTGCCTGCTGTTCCCTTGAGTGTTGTCATCAATCCCACACAACCAGGCATAAGAATCCCCGCTAATTTTACTGGTCTAAGCTTCGAAACAAGTGTTCTTGCCGAAGGAATGGTCAATGGAGACAACAAGACGCTGATCAAAATGGTCAAGTTGTTGGGTGCCAGTGGCGTCCTGCGTGCAGGTGGACGCTCCGTGGATGACATTTTCTGGACCGGAAGAACCAGGAACGGGTCAAAAGAGGTAGATTCCCTGTATACGGACGATGTGAACAATTTTTTGACCTTTGCCTCTTCCGTTGGATGGCCCGTTATTTTCGACCTCAATATGGCCCAGTCATCGGCTTCCATAGCCGCTTCCGAGGCTGATTATGTATATAAAACAGCGGGCAAATCCGATCTGGAAGCCTTTGAAATTGGAAATGCACCCGATTTATATTCCTCAGACCATTTCAAACCATCTACCTGGACTTACGCTGATTTTCAAACGGAATGGCTAAGTTTTTATGGTGATATCCATGCAAAAGCGCCGGACGCAGCCTTTGCCGCCCCTTCTACTTCCAGTGACCTGAGCTGGCTCTTACCCTTCATCTCGGACCAATACACCCGCCTGAAGCTGGCCACCCATCAATACTACTACATGAACTTATCCAGTAGTGATGTAAGCGTCGATAAAATGCTAACCCCTGATCCTTCATTAATATCCATTTTCACCGAAGCCGTTGCCGAATGCAGGGCCGTAGGCATTCCCTTAAGGATTGATGATTGCAGCAACGTAACGGGTGGTGGGAAAAAAAACGTGAGTAATACGTTTGCCAGTGCCCTCTGGGGATTGGATTACATGTATACTGTGGCAGGACTTGGCGTTACCGGGGTAAACTTTCATGACGATTCCAAGGACTATGACAGCCCCATTCTGGTGGGTGATGAAACAGCAACCGCTGAACCCTTATTCTATGCGTTACTTTGTTTTAAGCAAAGTTGCATGAGCAACTTCCTTCCTGTCAACACAGCCAATCCCAATGGATTAAATCTTAGTTCCTATGCTGTGCTCAAAGATGATGGAACTTTACTGGTTACGCTGATCAACAAAAACAGCACCATTGGTGGTAACGTAACCATCCATACAGGAACGCCCTTACATAGTTCAGGATATTTACTATTAACCGCATCGGCCTTAACCTCCACCTCAGGAGTCACCTTCGGTGGCCATTCCGTCAGTGCCGACGGTTCGTTCACCCTGACCGACTTCACTTCCATCCCCTTTAACGCAGATTCCACCCAAATCTACGTCCCCCCAGGTTCCGCATTGTTAATGCAATTAAAGTAACGATTATTCTACATTGGCGTCAGCCCGCTGCATTGGCGTCAGCCCAACTGGAGCCGCAGGCGACCCGGGGGATTCCAAAGGGGGAGCTTCGCTCCCCCTTTGGCGCAACGCATATGATGTTCTTTGGGCCCATCCTAAATTTTCAAACATTAGGATGGGCCCAAAGAACAAGCCCCAATGAGAACAAAGGGGCTTTCTAAACGATTGCTTGCTATGATAGTCTGTCGCAGTTACGGGCGGAATCGAACCGCCGTAGGAGGTTTTGCGAACCACCGCCTCTCCCCTCGGCCACGTAACTCATGCATGATGATGAAGCAATATTACAGCTATCATTTTAGTCTACCAAATTTATAGACTAATAAGCTGAAATATTTTTTTGCATATAGACAAAAAGCTCCATCATATTTCGCTTGCAAATCCCCTTCTCTTTTATTAGCTTCAAGGCAAGCACCTCGCCTGATGTATATCAGAAAGTACTACGAACTTGCTCAACGGATACAACTCCAAGGGGGCCCTGATAGCGCGCCGGACTTATATGTCCAAGCCATCCAAATGGAGGAAAGGGTCCTGAGTCAGTATGGCCTACCCCCAACGAGAAGGTTTGTACGTATCCTCCAGAGCCTTCATGAATACCAGTATCTCGACGAAGGGACGCTGGCTAAAGTCATCAAAACCCTGGAAGCCGAAGCCTCGGCCTATTTGCTGACCTCTCCCCTTCCGGATGAGGAGTTACTGACCCAGGCCAAAGCCCAGCATTTGAATGCCATGGATATTTTGCCGGAAATGGGCGTGCCCACCCAGGAATATATGGTATTTGTATATAACCAATACTGTAGGGACCCAACCATAGAGGCCCACCAGGTTATCCAGGAGTTCCGTATAGCCGACGAGCCGGATACCCTACAGGAGATCCTGGAAATTAAAGAAGAAAGCTTCCCCCAAAGGGATCCCAGATACCGTCTGTTAAAATCCAGGGGGCTACAGTTCCTGGATGCCTTTTTAAAGGAGCAGGAGGATGAAGAAGGAGAGCAATTGACCGTAGGAGAGATGAAAGAACAGTTGAAGCACCTCATGGATATGGCCGCCGCCTCCTATATGGAATACCTTAAACTCAGGAGCCATGGTATGGAAGACACCTTGGCACGTCAACATGCAGGACTGGAAGACGACTTGTTTTACCGCATAGCCCTTTATACCTTTATGATCCAAAATGATTAGGTATTCCTAATCAACTTCCGCTGCCAGGTTCTTCAGCATGTCTTCAGTCATACGATCCAGATCATAAGCCGGTTTCCATCCCCAATCTTCCCGAGCAGCACCATCATCTATGCTGGAAGGCCAGCTATCAGCGATTTGTTGGCGGAAATCTGGATTATAACTCAACTCAAAAGAAGGAATATGCTTCTGGATAGAGGCCCCTATTTCTTTGGGGGAGAAGCTCATACCACCAAGGTTATAGGAGGAGCGAACAGATATGCGGGAAGCATCTGCCTCCATGAGTTCAATGGTGGAGCGGATAGCATCCGGCATGTACATCATGGGGAGATAGGTTTTTTCACTCAGGAAGCATTCGTATTTCTGAGTAGCCAGCGCTTCATGATATATCTCGATGGCATAATCGGTCGTACCTCCACCCGGGGCTGATTTATAGCTGATCAATCCAGGATAGCGCAGGCTACGAACATCTACCCCGAAGCGGTGGTTGAAGTATTCGCACCAACGTTCCCCAGCCAATTTACTTACCCCGTATACAGTAGTAGGCTCCATGATGGTATGCTGAGGCGTGTCCTGTTTGGGGGAATTGGGACCGAATACAGCTATACTTGAGGGCCAGTAAACTTTATGGAGTTTTTCTTCCCTGGCTACTTCGAGGACATTAAGCAGGCTTCCCATATTCAGGGTCCAGGCCAGGTGAGGGTTCTTTTCACCTGTAGCCGAAAGGATAGCTGCCAGTAAGTATACCTGGGTGATGTTATAACGGAGGACCAATACATGAAACGTTTCCTTATTCATGATATCCATGGAAATGTAAGGGCCTGTTCCTTTGAGCATGGGATGCTCCTCCCTAAGATCAGAGGCAATCACAGCGGAGCCTCCGTACATCTTTCTTAATTGTAGTGTCAGCTCTACGCCTATCTGGCCGCAAGCGCCCACGACTAAGATTTTTTCTGTTGCCATAACCATTAAATATTTTATCCCTGAACCCTAGAACCAGGTGTCCTAAAGGGATGCAAACCTAAGAAAAATATCCGCACTTCCCCTACCTTTACCCCATGATACCAAATTTTCTACAAGACCTTTTTAAGGGTCAGTCCTATGATGAAAGTAATTTCTTCCTGATTGCCGGACCCTGTGTCATTGAAAGCGAAGAGGTTCTCATGGAAGTAGCCGACACCGTAAGTAAAGTGTGCAAACGATTGAGCATTCCATATGTATTCAAATCCTCCTACCGCAAAGCCAATAGAACAAGCGCAGGGTCTTTTACCGGTCTGGGCGACGAAACGGCGCTTAGCCTTCTCAAAAAAGTAGGACAGCATTATCACCTGCCTACCACCTCAGATATTCATGCCCATGAAGAGGCTGCCATTGCCGCCCAATACGTAGATATATTACAGATCCCGGCTTTCCTTTGCAGGCAAACCGATCTGTTGCAGGCCGCCGCCGCTACCGGCAAAATAGTGAATGTCAAAAAGGGCCAGTTCCTTTCAGGGCAAGCAATGAAGTTCGCTGCTGAAAAAATCCGTAAAGCAGGCAACGAAAAAGTAATCCTTACCGAAAGGGGCAACAGCTTCGGTTATACCGACCTGGTGGTGGATTACAGAAACATTCCGCATATGCAGGCGCATAAAGCTCCAGTGGTCATGGACTGTACCCATTCACTTCAACAACCTAACCAGTCATCTGGTGTAACAGGTGGGGACCCGGGTATGATAGGTACCATTGCCAAGGCTGCCATAGCAGTAGGGGCCAACGGTTTATTTATAGAAACCCACCCCAATCCAGCCGTGGCGCTAAGTGACGGAGCCAATATGCTTAAACTGGATGCCCTGGAGCCCTTACTGGAAAAACTGGTAAAAATCAGACAGGCTGTAAAGAATGACCATTAATACAGATCAGATACCCGAAGGATATACCATTTCCGATGACCCCTCATTATTGGATATGGACGTGCTTTACAACTATATAGGTAAAGAATCCTATTGGTCAACTGGTATGCCCAGGGAGGTCCTGGAAAAATCAGTTACCAACTCCCTTTGCTTTGGGGTTTATTTTCAAGGGGCGCAAATTGGCTTT
>CAJCIQ010000138.1 GCA_903970475.1 Beijerinckiaceae bacterium | reverse complement strand
CAGCGCCTTTTTTTAACCCCAATACTTTATCGGCCGTCGTATTCCTGGCGCTCACCATCAGGATGGGAACGTCGTTGTTTTGCAGACGTATGGTTTCTGCCACACTGATTCCGTCCAGTTCGGGAAGCATTACGTCCAGTATCACCAAGTCGAAATATTCCCCTTCAATGGCTTTGAGGGCACTGGTACCAGTAGAAGCGGTGGTTATTTCATAGCCTTCCAGTTCCAGGTTTAATTTGAGCGCGTCTTGCAAGTTCTCTTCGTCCTCTACCAGGAGGATGGAACCGTTTGTATTTGATGCCATAGGTCAATGATAAAAGGTTATGGTAAACACACTGCCTTTCGGCTGATTGTCTTTTACGATTATTTTACCCTTATGCCTGCGGATAATGGTCTTACTTAAATATAAGCCAAGGCCGCTCCCCTTCGTTTTCCTGGTCTCTTCACTCCCTACCCTGTAAAACTTACGAAAAATCATTGACTTTTCATCATCGGGTATGCCCTCGCCTTCATCGCTTACCTCCAAAAACGTTTCTTTGTCGTCCTTCCAGAGTCTTACACGTACAGGTAAGTCTTTGGGAGAATATTTGTAGGCGTTTTCGATCAGGTTATTAATAGCCAGTTCCAGGAGTAAATCGTCTCCTTCGATTTGGATGTTGGGTTCAATCTCTGCAAGCAGCATACGACCATGAAATCGCCTGGAAAACGCCTCAATGGCTTTGGACAAGAGGTCGGATAGGGGTACTGTATCCCTGGCCTGCACATAAGCGGAATCTTCCAGACGGGAGGCCAGCAAAATATTGTCAGATAGCTGATTGAGTCTTTCGGTTTCAACGAGCGCACTGTTGATGAGCTTGGATTGCTGCTCTTCGGATAATTTTCGTTTGATCAGCGTTTCCAGGTTGAGCTTGGCAACGGCTATGGGTGTTTTTAATTCATGTGTAACCGCCATCATAAAATTCTGTTGCTGATCTGAGAGGCGGATTTGCCGGCGGACGACCCGGAAAACAAAACCAGCGCTAAAAAAAATGATAAATAAGGAGCTCAACCCTTCTCCCAAATATCCCAGGCTGCGCAGTCTCTCCTTGGCCTGAACCTGGCCCATGGCATTGGCAAAATAGGCAGGAGCTGCTGTTGAATCAACGACGGAGCGCACCTGGGAGATTTCGAATTGAGCCATTCTTCTATTCTGACGGCCCAATTCAATATACCACCATATCAGGGCGGCAGCTATGTACAGTACGAGGAACCAGTACACGATGTTAACAATGACCAGCCGGTATCGTCGGTATATTCGGATCATCAGGAGGCTTTTTCTACGCGCAATCCTATATCCAGAAAGCCTTTCAAAGGATTGTCCCGCATGTTTTGCTCAAAACGGACGGTATAAGTACCTGCCTTAAGGTGTTCATTTTCGAACAAGGGAATCCTTTGCTCCCAGATATCGTCCATGCCGGTGCCATACCAACGACCCATGTTATCCTGAAGCGTCAGTTCAAACCTGTCTTTCTGCGCTTTGGTTTCTCCTGGTTTGAGGAAAGAGATGTACAGCCATAGGTTCTTATAGGCGTAAGCATCCTTATGGCGGCACACGACAAAAACCTGGTAGAGTGCAGTGGTATCTGTGATGGCAAATGCTACGGAAGGGGTATAACGATAATCCCAGGAACCTCCAGGGATGGATACATTTTTTTCAAAAGCATTTAGGTTGGGTGGTTTACAGCCTGCCCCCAGGAATAAACAAAACAGGAGGCCGGCTGTCAAGGATAAACAGCATCGGGTTATCATAAGACATTCAGGATTTGTTCTTTAGCTTTTTCAAGCTCATCCTTCATGAGGACTACACATTTTTGGATGGTGGAATCATAGGCTTTGGAACCAGTTGTATTGATTTCTCTGCCAATCTCCTGGAGAATGAAAGACAGTTTTTTCCCTTTTGCAGGGTCTCCTTTCTCCGCTATAATGGATACGAAATAATCCAGGTGGTTTTTGAGCCGAACTTGTTCTTCGCTGATGTCCATCTTTTCGATGTAATAGATCAGCTCCTGTTCCAGCCGGTTGGCGTCAAAATTGCCGGCACCCACATGCTCTTCCAGTAGTTTGGTCAGGCCTTCCCTGGTCTTTTGCTTACGCAATGGCTCCAGCTCCATGACCTTATCCTGTTGGGTGCGGATAGCGGTAATGCGTTCCAGTAAGTCCTTTTCCGTGGCAGCTCCTTCAGAGAGGCGGTGCTTATCCAAGGCGGAGACGGCATCTAAAATGATGTCCCTAAACCCTTCCCATTCCGTTTCATCTAATACTTCTGTAGAAGGGGTAATCACCTCAGGCAGTTTCAGTAAGGCGCTCAGGGTATAAGCCGTATCCAGGTTAAGGTCTTTTGCCAGTTCTTCCAGTGGTTTATAATACGTTTTGGCGAGTTCTGTGTTAATCGTGACAGGTTTGGTTCCCCCATTCTGTTTGAGGGTGATAAAACAATCCACGGTCCCCCTTAGCAGGTTCTCGCTCAACAGATTCCGGATATTAAACTCGAATGGTTTAAGTATAGCAGGCATTTTTAACTGTAATTCAAATTGTTTACCATTCAGGGATCGGACATCGACTAAAAAAGTCTTATCTCCAATGCTCTTTTCTGTTCTCCCGAAACCCGTCATTGATTTTAACATATGGTATGAAATTATTACTGCAATATAGGACAAATCGCGGACCCTCGCCGCTTATCTGCCAAACAGGAGATCGTAGACCTTTTGTTTGGGAAGGGCAATACAGTCGCCAGGGTTCAGTCCATCCAACCGGATTTGTTCAATACGGTAACGGATAAGTCTGAGTGTGGGGAATCCTGCTTTTGCCGTCATTTTCCTGACCTGTCTGTTTTTGCCCTCGGTGAGGATTAACCTGATCCAGGAAGTGGGGATGTTTTTTCTATATCGTATAGGAGGATGGCGGTCTGGCACTACGGGATCTTTTTCGAAGTCAAATGCCTGGCAGGGCCGGGTACGATATGGTTTTCCATCAATAGAAATCTCCAGACCGGCACGGAGCAAATTAAGCGCCTCCTCCGTAATCCGGCCATCTACCTGTACCCAATATTCCCTTTGATGTTGCTGCTTAGGATGCAGCAACCTTTGATTAAGTGCAGCATCGTTGGAAAGGATCAGCAGGCCTTCACTGTCGTAATCTAGTCTTCCGATGGGATAAACGTCCGGAGGCACCTTGCAGTAGGTGGCCAATGTCTCTTTGTCCTCTTCTGAAGTAAAGCGGGATAGTACCTGAAAGGGCTTATACGTGATGTAATAATGCAGGAGCATAGCTAAAGTAGAAAGGCGGGGAAAATAAGAAAGCCCGACTATTGCCGGGCTTTCTTTCGAATGGGTTAGTAAGTACCGGGAAATAAATTCCCAACACAATATTAAACAGAAATTTTACTACTAAGGTATTTTTTGTAAAAAAATTATTCACATTTTTTTGGGTGCTGTGGATAAGGCGCACGCCCCTCATGTTACCTTTGCCGAAAATCAGCGGACTATGAAATTCCCTTCTCCAGTCTCCCTTCCATGGATCTCCACGTTTATTCATGCGGATCTGTTAGGCAATAAGCAAGGCTTTGCTACAGGAATCAATGAATTACATAAGGTAGAACCAGGTGATCTGGCATTCGTGGACCACCCAAAATATTATGACAGCTGCGTCCATTCTGCGGCATCGTTTATCATCATCGATAAACCTGTAGAAATCCCGGAGGGTAAGGCTTTGCTGGTCGTGAAGGAACCCTTTGAAGCTTATTTATCTTTGGTACGACATTTTCGCCCTTTTGAGCCATCCAATAAGCTGATCAGTGATTCAGCGAGGATTGGTAAGGGTACGATTATCATGCCTGGTGTATTTGTGGGAAACCATGTGACCATAGGAGAAAACTGTATTATTCATCCTAACGTAACGATCTACGATCATTGCCAGATCGGCGATAATGTGGTCATTCATGCCGGAACAAACATAGGCGGAGATGCTTTCTATTACAACAAAAAAGCCTCCAGGGAAGTATGGTTTAAGAAGATGGATAGTTGCGGTCGCGTAATCATTGAATCCGATGTGGAAATTGGCTGCAATTGCTGTATTGACATGGGCGTAAGCGGTGATACCATCATCGGGAGAGGATCCAAAATTGATAACCTTTGCCATATAGGGCATGATGTAATGGTGGGCAAAAATTGTTTGTTTGCTGCGCAGGTAGGCATAGCCGGTGCTACTACCATAGGAGATGGTGTAACACTTTGGGGCCAGGTGGGTGTCAACAAAACGCTGACGATCGGTGCCGGCACAGTAGTATTGGCACAAAGCGGGGTTCCTGCTGATCTGGAAGGGAATAAGGTATACTTCGGCTATCCTGCGGAAGAAGCGTCCTTACAGAAGCGCCAGTTGGTATGGTTGAAACGCATCCCCGAATTATGGGAAAAGGTAAAGAAACTGGAAACCAAATAGCCGGGTTCAGGAAAGTTGATAATAGGCCTTTAGCAGGTCGCAATGATAACGTATGGATTCATCCAATGGAATAAAGGAGAAGTCCCCAAGGGCTTCTTTTATTTTATGGTTGTCGAAGCGGTTGATGGTCTGGGCAGTGCGCGCTGTCTCCTTAGTGACCATGGGCTCCTTACCCGTAAAAAAAGACTTTATTTTTTCCATTCTCCAGACCATTTCGGCCAGGAAGGGGGTCACTTTTTTGTGAGGAATCCGCCTGGAAAAGC
>CAJCIQ010000137.1 GCA_903970475.1 Beijerinckiaceae bacterium | reverse complement strand
GAATGCCCATTCTGATGATGAGTTAAAGGCTGCCGGCAAACATTTGGCTATTGCCGTTTCCAAAGTGGGCATAGATATCGTTATGGCTATCTTGCTTCATAAGGCTGGAAAAGCCGCCAAGAAATATGTAAAGCCCGGCAGCCCAGCCAGGATCCAAAGCCCTGAAAAGATTACAATGCCGGAAGGTAAACAAACACCGATTACGCCGGAAGAGGTGATTAATGATAAGAGCCTTGGTGAGCCGGAAACTAAACCTACTGATCCTCAAGGAGAAAATAAGCCTGCACCGGAGCAGGAAAATAAACCAAAGGCGGACGAGGAAAATAAAAAGGCCGAAAACGAGAAAGATAATAAGCCTAAAGATTTAGCTGCCTGGATAGCGCAACAGTACGCTGATATTGTTGAGTTCAGGAAAAGCGAGGGCCTTCCTGCTTATGATCTCGACAAGGGCAGTACAGGTACCATAGCCAAAATGAATGGACCCAATAGCCCGGTATGGGGAGAAAATTCTTCTTTAAGAAGTAGTGGGTTCGAATTGAGGAAAAAAGGATTTAACTTGATCAAAGGTAGCTATCCCAATGCCAAGTTCTGGTCTCAGGTCAATTACCTGACTCATGCGGAAGCACACGCTTTATTACAGGCATGGGATAGTGGACTTATACAGAAGACTATGACTATGGTTGTAGATAGGCCCACCTGCAATATGTGCCTGGGTGGATTGGAGGTGTTGTTGAAAGCTTTAGGGGTAGAGTCCCTGGATGTTTATAGCGGGGGGGCCACAACGCCTACAAGGATCACTGCGGCCAAATAGAAACGATCATACAAAGTAACCATTATGACTGTAACACTCAGAGAACCCAACGGTACAAGTAGTGTTTTGGATAATATTGAAGGTTTAAAGGAAAAGGTACTTCATCCTGCTTCCGCTTACTGGGGATCCGGTTCCGGGGATCTGGGTATCTATGTAGACGGGGGAGAAAATCCCATACTGATTTTAGCTTTTAGCGAAAAGGCCAAGGGCTTTTTTGTGCAATTATATCCCAAACCGGGTCCTGAGGATTGGATGGTGGCCATCAATCCTGATGCTGCAAAGGGGCATCAAGAGGTATATATTGGGGGTGAGCCCATGGCTATTCCTGAAGATGCTTTAATTGCACCTTCATTTACCTGGGAGACTGTCCAGTACTTTTTCAAAACAGGGGAACAATGGAATGGTGTTCCCTGGAGAAGTTATTGGGATCTTGATTGGCCGGAGCCAGAGGAGTAGGATTATTTTCTTCCCAACCACGCTTCACCTATGGTAAGCAATACTTTCGCATTAGTTCCGGGATTATGCACAAATCCCACCAATCGATGTTTCTGTTTAGAAGCGAAAGGCTTGACGACCTTGATATGAACCGAATTTTCGAAAACGATGCCTTGCCAATCGATGGCAGCATCCAAAAGTTGGCTGATCTGTTCTTCGATGGCTTGTTCTGTTTTGTTTGGAAGTTTGATAGGGGCAGTGACAGTTACGAGGACTGAATGACCGATGGGTACATTATGTTCGGTAAAAGCACGGAGGTCTTCAAGGAGTTCTACAACGACTTTATCGAAACGGAGGCCAAGTTTGGAGATGGTCATGCCGCTGGAGGCTATAACTGAAAGTGCGAGTATTTTTTCGTAGTTATTCATATGGCAGCTATCATAGGATAAAAATATATTGAATTTGTTGGACTTGTCGGCCTGGCTATTAACCCGGGCTTTTTTGTGTGCTATATCTGTGATATTTTACCTGTAGGGGATAATCATTAAGCATGACATCTACAGATAAATCCGATTTATTTATTTCCATTCTGGAGGGGCATAAGGGCATTATTCATAAGGTAGCCCTGGCCTATACGGATAATAAGGAGGCTAAAGAGGATTTGGTCCAGGAGATTGTGCTGCAACTATGGAAAAGCTTTCATAAGTATAATCCTGCGTTCAAGTATTCCACCTGGATTTACCGGGTGGCCTTGAATGTGTCCCTTGCGGCTTCCCGGAAGGAGAATAACCGCGCCAAACGGATAGATCCATTGAGGGAGGAAATGCTTAGTGTGGCCCAAAGTGAGGAGTCAACAGTCATGGTGGAGAATTACAAAAAATTGCAGGAATTCATTTCTGGACTGAAGGAGCTTGACAGGGCTATTATGTTGTTATACCTGGAAGAAAAAAGCCAAAAAGAAATGGCGGAGATCATGGGTATGACCCCAACCAATATTTCAACCCGGATTGGTCGTATCAAAGATGTCTTAAGACAAAAATTTGCTGAACTACCTCAATAATTTAGTTATGGAAGAAACAAACTTTGTGCTTTTGTGGAAGGAGCATTACCAGAAGATCGACAAGTCTTTGTCCATTAATAAAAGGTTGCTGAAAGAATTGCTGACAGAAAAAGCCCAGTCGGCTGTCCGGTCCCTGATGCGGGGAAAGGCTTTTGGCATATTTGCTGCGGTCATATACCTGGTGTTGTTGGGTTTGGTTTTGTTTTTTACCATAAAAAATTATCACTCTGCCTTCAATTACTTCCTGTTCTCTATAGGGGCCATCTTCCTGATCAACCTAAAAGCATTGTGCGACTATATCCGTCACCTCATTTTACTGGGGAAAGTGGATTATGACGGTAGTGTTTTGGAGATACAGCGTAGGCTTCGTCAGTTGCAAGCATCTCTGGTAAAGCATTGTAAGATTATGGTGCTTCAATTTCCTTTGTGGACTACTTTTTTCCTGAGCAGTACATGGTTCCCGGGACAAGCAGGGGTGGGTTATATCCTTATCCAAATCGTATTAACCGGGTCTTTCGTCTGGCTGGCGATCTGGCTGTATCGGAAGATTTCTTTGGAAAATCTGTCGAACAGATGGGTCAGTCTCTTTGTTTCAGGGGTAGGCGGGAAGTCGGTGTTGAATGCGCTCAAGTTCTATGGGGAGTTGGAGGAGCTGGAGGCTTAACGGTAGATTTCTATTACCAGCACCCAGGCATCAAACACGGATTTGATAAAGTAGATGAAGGGCCAAATGGCTATCTGAGTGAATACTATATTCTGAATGACAAATGCTTAGGCTTTATTGGTCATATAATCCAGATAATTCACCTCTATTAGATCTATTTCCTGTTGATCATAGGTTCTCCAGAAATAGTATTGTGGGCGATAGCCCCTGTAAGCGTTGTATTTCAGTGCATTTCGTAGGCCATTTGTTCAACTGTACGTTTTTCCCGAGTTCTACAGTACTGACTTCACTCCCAACGTGAAAAGCAAGCAGTTGGAGAAGTTTATAAAGGTACTCAGCCCCTTTGACATTTTCATAGGCAAGGATAACTTTGAGCAAGTAGCTACTGACCAAAGATTTGAGATAAATCTCCATTTCTTCTGATGTTTCCATTTGCCATAACTCCGGATAGCTGCCGTAGATCGATCTTTGTTCAAGGTTTGACCTGGTAGTTACTGGATTTTCGATGTTACTCAACTCAGCCTGAGCAATGGGATACAGAGGAGAGACTAATTGGCGTTCGACCAAAGGCTCTCCTGCTGCTCCGACAAGGTCAAAACTGCTGCTGCCGGTAGCTATGATCGTAATGCCTTTGATATTGTCGATCATCTATCGTGGTTGTATAGGTTTAAATAAGTCCTGTATGGGAAGGCTAGGCTGTAAGCATCCGGGTTGGGGCCTTACCGAGCAGGAACAGCGCTTAAGGATCTTGGGCCAGGAACTTATCTATTTGCTTAACCATCCAATCATAGTCATCCCACATCAAAAAATGTCTGCCTTCGTCTGAGAACTCCATGCGGACATGCTTTGCTTTGGCAAATTGATTTTTCATAGCTGCCTCAACTGCTGGGCGAGTGGTTAGGGTTTCATAGCCCTTCCAACTGCAAAGGGCTAAAATAGGAGAGCTTATGCGGACAATGGAATCACGGAGGTCTACTTTATCCATTTCAAAGATCATATAATTGGAGGAGCGCATGTCGCTGGCGGTGTCCCATTTGAGGATCATGGGAATCCGCGTAGTGTCTGACACCAACTTTTTTAGATCCTCAAATCCTTTTTTCATGGAAGGAGGACTTTTCCAGAGGCTATCTCTTTTGGCTATAAGGGAAGGAGGTGCCTGTTTGATACGCTGGAGCATGGCGTCTGTGGCTTTCTTTAATGAATCCACATTGATCGTAGGATCTTCAAAACCTGCATCAAAAGGGGCTCCATCCAGATCAATGATGGGTCCGAATAGATCCGGAGCGGTACAGGCCATCCATAAGGCGAGTGAACCTCCGAAGCTAAAGCCAACCAAAATGGGCTTTTCCAGGTGTTGATTGCTTATGTATTGGATTAGGTCATCACGCTGGCCTTTTAGCAGGTCTGTGGTCCGGGTAGTTGGAGGCTGGCCCGCAAACCCAGCCAGTGTTATGACATAGCAGGTATAGTGATCTTTGAAATGGGCTATCGTAGTGGCGAAGGTCTCCGGGCCACTTCCTTTCATGCCTGGAATGAGTATCATAGGGCGTCCATGACCAACAATGTCTACGCCGAAGGAAGGCTTTTGGGCAAATAAAGAGAGGGGGAGTGTAACGATAAGTATCGTTTTGAGGAAAGAAGTGAGCATATACAGGTGATTGATTTGAAGATACAATGAATTGGTTTAGGTTGAACCTGGCCCCCTATGATAATTCTATCTGGACCCTTGGGGGGTCTTTATAAATGAAGAGCTTCGTTGCCTAACAAAGTTAACTATGGAAATAACCACGCCAGCCAGGGATACTATGCCTCGTAAGCGGATGGGGATATTGGATACGGAAATGAGTTATGTTGAGGTGGGAGAGGGAGATAGCATTGTTTTTCTTCACGGAAATCCAACCTCTTCTTATTTATGGAGAAACATTATTCCTTTTATATCCAACCTGGGGAGGTGCCTGGCTCCTGATTTGGTTGGCATGGGGGAGTCTGGTCCTGCTCCGGATAAACATTATCGCTTTTTAGATCATGCCCGGTATTTGGATGCCTGGTTTGAATCGATGGATTTGAGTGCCAAGATCATATTGGTTATCCATGATTGGGGATCTGCCCTGGGCTTTTATTGGGCGCTGCGTCACCCGGATCGGGTGAAAGCCATCGTGTATATGGAGGCTATTGTACAGCCCAGGTTGTGGGCTGATTTTCCGGCGGGTCGGGATGCTTTATTCAGGGCCATGCGTTCTCCAACCGGCGAAGAAATGATATTGGACCATAACTTTTTTGTAGAAACTGTGCTGCCCAAAAGTATCATACGTTCTTTAAGCAATGAAGAAATGGATGCTTACAGGGCGCCGTTTCTCACGCGCGAGTCCAGGCTGCCCACGCTTGTGTTTCCCCGGGAATTGCCCATTGAAGGTGAGCCGGAAGATGTGGCTAGTATAGTAAAGTCTTATGGGCAGTTTATGAAAACGGCACCTTTTCCAAAATTATTGATATCGGCGAATCCTGGGGCCATATTGGTGGGCAGGGCTTTGGCATTTTGCCGGACCTGGTCCCGGCAAACAGAGGTTAAGGTCAGTGGTATTCACTATATACAGGAGGATTCGCCTGTGGAGATATTCATGGCCATCCGGGAGTTCATTGTCAGGCTTTAATATAAGGCATATTCAGTTTAGCAACAAGGCCCTGCACGTCTGCGCGGGGCCTTCGGTTATTCGGAGGGTTTGTCTTTTGTTTTTTTGCTGTTGCTCTTGATAGAATTTTTGGCAATGTTGAATATGCTATCTTCACTAATTCCTACCAGGCTTGCTAACTGAGCGATATCTCCCAAGGTAAATAAGCTTGGGTAGTCAACCTTTTTCAGAAGCGATTTATAATTCAAATGCATATCTCTTGCCAATATGGTTTTTGGCAATATGTCAAATATCTCATAAAGCGTAGTAATAGAACCTCCCTGAATCAAGTCTCTCACGACTCTATACTTTCGAGCTAATACTATATATTCTTCTTCCTTATCCAATATTAACCACTCACATTTCGCTAAAGATGAACAGTTCGGGAAAGGGAGATTTAAATTAACCCTAAAAAGTCGGATGATCGGAGTGTCTGGTTGGGTGGCTGGATCGTAAAAAAATTTATATTTCAATTTTGGGTTATGTTGTAACTCTATATACATATTCTTATATTTGTATTGTACTAAAACTATTGATTAATGAAAAATACTTCCTTGCCCAAAGATTCCCACATGACCTATAAGTCCCGTCAAATCGAAATTACAGGCCCGTATGAACTTGTAGCAAAGCTTGTTGATAGAACATACCTGTATCTTATTTTAGTAAGGCTGTCTCCGATCGTATCCGCTGCATTTGTCTTTTGGTGCAGAAGATGAGGCTTAGGAAATAACTTGTTTTTTAAAGCTAGAAAGAAATAGCATCCGTTTCGGTTCAGAGAAAAGAAATTTCAACATAACCCGCTATAGGAGTGGATTGTAACATATAGTGCTAAGATTTATATTACCGGTTGAAGTAAATCCAGAACTCCGTTCTTCCTTTCTCAGGAGTACTTAGTGTAAAATCATAACTGTGTGATAAAAGGATCTCTCTTACCAGGGTAAGGCCAATGCCTTGACCGTCTTTTTTGGTAGAGAAAAAGGGGGAGAAAAGATTTTCTTCTGCGTCGTTGATGCCATGGCCGTTATCGGCGATAAGTAATTTCTGGAGTTTGGGGAAGGGGATGATCTCAATGCGACCAGCGGGGGTCGCAGGACCTTGGGGCGTGGGTTCCTCAATGGCTTCAATGGCGTTTTTGACAATGTTGATCAGGGCCTGCTCCAATTGGACCTGATCGGCCTGAACTAGAAAAGGGAAGGTGGATGCGCCGGTGGTCGCATTGGACGTTGAGGAGCCCTTGGAGGCAGGATAGGAGAGCCCGTGAGCGGCAGGCGCGTTAATGCCCGAGGTCGGGGCATTGGCCGAAAGCAGGAGCTCGATACCCCTCTGCCGGGCAGGTTCCCTCATGATGGTATAGACCGTTTGCAGTACCTGGTAGAGGTCAAGCGTAGTTTTGTGTGGTGGGGGTAATTTGACGAGATCTGCGAAGTTGCGTACAAACTGGTTGAGGTGCTGATTTCGCTGATAGGCGGCATCCAGGGCTTGACTTATGGGGGCGGATAATGATTCCTGATTGGTGGATTGAATGATGGAATTGACAGGGCCTATGGTATTATTGACTTCATGGGCTATCATGCGTATGACTTTGCCATACACGTTTTTTTCTGCGGCCAGCAATTCGGTGGTGAGCTCCTCCAGCATGATGAAGTGTCTGGGAAAGCCCCTGTCTATAAAATGGGATTTCTGCAATTTGAAGGTTTGGATACCTCCTATGCGTATGGTTCTGGAAGTGCCGGAGGGCATCGCCTGGATCTGGGATAGCAGGGTGGGAGCGGCCTGGTCCAGTATTTCCTGGGCTTTGGGGTTGATTTGTTGGACAAGGTTGTCGAAGTCCAGGATCAGGATGCCAGTGGGAGAAGTTTGGATGAGTTTTTCCAAAAAATAATGCTGTTCCTGTTGCAAGGTCCTTTCATTACGCAGGGCTTCTATCATCTTGTTATACACTTCGATGAGTTGATCCATTTCATATTTACCGGTGGGAATCAGTTTAACGGTGAAATCCTTATCCTTGATGGCCTGTATGCCTTCTGTAAGTATTTTCAGTGGGTGAATCATTTGCCTGTATAAAGTCCAGGCAAGTGCTACCAAAAGGATAATGACCAGCTCTGAAAGGATGAATAGTAAGCGGTTCTCACGAAAAATGGTCCAACTTAAGGTCAGACATATGGCTATGAAAAGGGTGACAAAAAGTACGAATTTAGTCCTGAGCTTCATCGTAGGGTATTTGGTATTTTTCCAATCGCCTGTAGAGGGCGCTACGGGTAATACCCAGGGCTTTGGCTGCCCTGGAAATCCTGCCTCTGTGCAGCTCCAGGGCTCTTTTGATCATCCCGATTTCCATTTCTTCCAGGGTGCCCAACCCCCAGGCGGGAGATGCTATATTGCCCTTTTTGCCAGGGGTCGTTTCGAGTTGGGTGGTAAAGTCCTCAACGCTTAATACGTCTTTTTTAGATACGAGTATGGTTCGCTCTACGAGGTTCTTAAGTTGGCGTATGTTTCCGGGAAGGGACAATTGCTGTAACCACTTCAGGGCTTTGGGATCTACGCGAAGATCTGGTCTATGGTATATGTCCCGAAGATTTTGGATAAAAAACTGTACCAGCAATGGTATGTCTCCTGGCCTCTCCCTCAAAGCCGGGAGATGAATGGTAATCAGGTTGATCCTATAGAGTAAGTCTTCCCTGAAGCTGCCCTTACCTACCATGTCCTGAAGGTCCTTGTTGGTCGCGCAAACCACACGTACGTCTACTGTTTTGGTGCGGCTGCTTCCCAATACTTCGTAGGTACGGTCCTGGAGGACTCGGAGCAGTTTTACCTGGCTGCCGGCGTCCAGGTCTCCGATCTCGTCCAGGAAGATGGTGCCTTTGTGTGCCATTTCAAAACGGCCCATCCTGTCAAAGCGAGCATCGGTAAAGGCCCCCCTGATGTGTCCAAACATTTCACTTTCAAACAAGGAGGTAGATATGCCGCCGAGGTTGACTTTGACAAAGGGCCTTTGCTTTCGGTTGCTGTTCTGGTGAATGGCTTCGGCTATGAGTTCTTTGCCGGTGCCGCTTTCTCCCATGATGAGGATGGACGCGTCGGTTTCGGCTACCCGGCCTATGGTATCGAGTATCTGGAGGATTTTGGGGTCTTCGCCGATAATGTGTTGAAACTGGTATTGGCCATCCAGTTGTTTCCTGGTCCTTGTTGCGGCCTTATTCCTTTTAAGGTCCAGCAGGGTTTTGATGGATTGCAGCAGGTGGTGGTTGTCCCAGGGCTTGTGTATAAAGTCTCCAGCCCCCATCTTCATACCCTGAACCGCCAAAGCTATACTGCCCCAGCCCGTAATGAGGATTACGGGTACTGAAGGTTTGATGGCTTTTATTTTTTCTAAAAGCCTTAAACCCTCTTCCCCTGAGGTATCGATGGAAAAGTTCAGATCCAGTAAAATGAGTTCGGGAGATTCTCCGCGGAGGATATCCAATGCCTCAGCGGGTGAGGCCGCGGACTTCACCGGGTACTTTTCCCTTTGCAGGAGAAGTTCCAGGGAAGTCCTAACGGCCATATCATCGTCAATAATTAAAATCATATCTAAAATTCTGGAACCGGCCTACGGTCGGCTCGTAAAGTTCTGGAACCGGCCTCGGGCCGGGACTTAATGAATCCTAATCCTCATGCAGCACCACAGCCGGGTAAATGGATGCTGCTCTTCTACCTGGAAACAGCGCGCAGATCGTCACCAGCAAATAGATGAACAAGATAGCAAAAATAAGGGCCAGGACATATACGGGGGTAGGTATGTTGAATACGTGCAATATGGGGAACTGGATGGCGAAGAAGGTCCCTATGACCAGGGCGAAGGAAGCGGTGATCAACGCTTCTCCCCAAAGCTGTATCGAAACAGCAAAACGGGTAGCCCCCACGGCCCTTCGCAGGCCAAACTCAGGGGCACGTTGCTGTATATTATACCAAAGAACGCCCACGAGGCCCAGGGCGACGTTGATGAGGAGGAAGCCCGCTATGATACCAAATATGAGGATTGGGACAAAAGATTGCTTGTTCATTGACTCCCTCATGTCTGAAAGATGTTTGATATCTATATCAGCTCCATTGAATGAACGATACAACGTTTTGTGGATCATTTCTTCTGTGCGTACGTCAGCATCCGGAGATACTTTGACCAGCATGACACTGATCATGTCAGCGTTGCCGGTGTCCAGATTGCCAAACATCGTATACCCGCTGGAAGAATAATCACCGAACAGTTTTGTATCCTCTACGACACCCACCACCCTGCGGTTTCCTGCTCCGTCAATGACCTTACCCAACGCCTCTCCTTTGCCAAACAAAGCATCCCTCAGACTGCGGCTAATAACTACAGGGAGGTTCTTCTGAAGGGCGTCCTGTTTGTTATACCACCTACCTTCCAACAGGGTAAGACCCAGCGTAGAGGCATAGTGGTCATCCACGAACAGGATGTTGACGGGACTATATGGTTTGTCCTTGTAGTTCACAACGGTGGTGTTCGCACCGTCACCATAAGGGATGAAGAAGTCTGAGAGGGTCAATGACTTTACCTTGGGTATGGATTCTATGCTATTGCTGACGGATTCGTAAAAGGCCAATAAGGAATCTTTTGACTGGAATGTAGGACCGTTGCCAATATGAATCTTCCAGATATCTTCATCGGCCAATCCTTTGGGGGCTCTGTAATTCCAGATGACGTTGCAGAGTATGGTCCCCAGGACGAACAATACGATAAAGGATATAAGCAGCTCGGTACTGAGTAGGAAGTTTTGTCTCTTTTTATTCCAGATGAGCTTCAATAAATGTTGGAACATACGTTAATTTTTTAAGCTTTGAGTGCTTCGATAATCTGCATCCTGGACATACGCCAGGCAGGGTATACACCGGATAACAAGCCGAACAGCAAACAAAACAGCAGGCTATAGGTCAGTACCCGTATATTGAAGTCCAACTGTACATCCTCAATCCATCCACTGGCATTGAGGAAATGCAGGACGATCAGGGTTAAAACGATCCCGATCACTCCGCCCAGCATGGTCAGTATGATGTTCTCAATGATGAATTGGTAAACCAGCGTTCGGCTGGAGGCTCCGAAGGATTTGCGCACACCGATCTCTGAGGATCGTTCCAGGATGCGGGTGATGTTGATATTAATCAGGCTGATGGTGGGTAGCAGCATGAACAGAAATATCAGTCCACCTATAATCAGGAAGAACCGGGTCATGCCGGTCGAGTTCCTGGTCCCGCCTGTTTTGGAGGGCACGTTTCCTTTATTGAATACGGCCCGGACAAAAGAGGTGAGGTAGGTATCTGCCCCGATAAATTGGTAATCGTAATCCTTGTCGGGCAGGGGAATTTTAGCGGCCATACTATAAAACTCATCCTGAACGGTCGAAACAGCTGCCTTGCTGGGCGCTAGGATAAAAGCCCTGTAGCTTCCCCTGGGATCCTGGTTGTTCCAGTCTTCTTTTGCAAGGGTATAAGGGAAGTAAACATCCGCGCTGGTATAATTATTTAGGGGAGGATTGCTTTGAACAACCCCTATCACCCGGTAATGGTCATCTCCCAGGACAATGTCCTTTCCCAGCGCTGTTGCCGCGGTTCCGTAATAATCATCCCTGGCCTTCTCAGAAATGACAACTACCTTCTCCGCATTGCTGATGTCCGCCTTGGAATAGGGCTTCCCTTCCAGGAAATGGAAGCTCATCACCTTCCAGAACCCTTCGTCGGTGAATCCGCTGACCAGGGCAATCTTTTTGTTGTTAAGATAGGTGTTGATCGGATCTCCATTCCTGCCAAAACCATAGGCTTCCTGGGTCTTCAGTGAGGCCAGGTAATGGTTGCAAAAGTAAGGGCTCAATCCCCCGGCGTTGAATTCCCCCTTTTGGGTATTGTACAATTTGATGCCGGTTATATATAGTATCCTATCCCGGTTCAGTTCGGGGTATTGGGGACTGATGGTGTGGTCTGCCAGAGAGGTGGCGACCATCAGGGTAGCCAGGGTCAGGCTGATACCAAAGAGGCTGATAAAGGTGAAAAACTTGTTTCTCCACAGTACAGCAAGGGTGATCTTTATGTAGTTTCTGAGCATGTCTGGAATTTTTATTGTACCTGTGATCCGTCAAATAACCTGACTAAGCGGTGGGTCCTTCTGGCCATGGTTTCATCATGGGTAACCATAACTATGGTAGTCCCTTCGTTTTGGTTGAGGTGGAGTAATATGTCCATGATCTCATGGCCCATGGTGGAATCCAGGTTGCCTGTAGGCTCATCGGCCAGGATGATGGAGGGTTTCCCTACAATGGCCCTGGCAATGGCCACCCTTTGCTTCTGGCCGCCGGATAACTGGGAGGGTAAGTGGTTGGCCCTGTTGGCCAGACCCACTTTTTCCAGGGCTTCCGTGGCGAGCTTCTTTCTTTGACCCGAAGCCGATGATCGGTATAGCAAGGGCAATTCCGTATTGTCCAAAACTTTTAAGTCATTGATGAGGTGGTAGCTCTGAAAGATGAATCCGAAGCTTTGATTACGGAAATGCGCCATCTGTTTGTCTGACAAGCGTTCCGTGGATTTACCATCTACGACAACTTTTCCTTTGGAAGGTTCATCCAGAAGGCCCATGAGGTTAAGGAGGGTGCTTTTCCCACAACCTGAGGGGCCCATGATGCTTAAAAATTCTCCCTTATCTACCTGGAGGTTGATGTTGCGTAAAGCAAGGGTTTCAACGGTGTCGGTCCTGTAGACCTTTTCTATGTTTTGTAATTGCAGCATATGATTGACTATTGGTAGTTAATTTTCTGATTGGTTTCAAAATCGTATAAAGAAAGATATCTGAGGTTGTAATAGGCCCCCCAAAAATCCCTGAGTGCGCCAATATAATCCCTTTGGGCCTGGTCGTTTTCCTGAAAGGAGTAACTCAGGTCGTTGATGCTGAGATCCCCCAGCATATAGCGCTTACGGGCAATCTCATATTTGGCGCCTGCTATGGAGTCTGCCCGGCTGGTCAGGGCTACTTGTTCCTTCATAACATTGAACAAGGATACCTGGGTAAAGATTTGTTGTCTGAAGGCAAGCTTGTCCTGATCCACCGTGTATTCTACCAACTCTTCATTGGCTTCGGCTGTTCTGGCCCTGGCTTTTGATCTTCCCCAATCCAGAATGGGTATGGACAATTGTAATTGAAGGAGTTCCTGGTCCTGGGGATTATGGTAGACCTCTGGTATAGTTTGGGCGGAATTGGAATAGCCAAGGTTGGCCGTGAGGGTGGCGATTAAGCCATTCTGACCCTTTGCCAAAGCCAAGTCTCTTTTTGCTTCTATGACTCGGCGTACAAAGGCGATGGCATCCGACCTGTTGGCATAGGCTTCGGATAGTATCCGATCCGCTGAAATATCCACCTCGGGCATGTCTTCAGGTGTTATAAGGTGCAACCCTTTTTCCCAGTCCATGCCTATATAGGAGTTAAGGGTAAGCGTAGCATTATCCATATCTCTTTTAGCCAAACCTTCCGCTTTCTGGGCATTGAGTTGTTCCAGCTCCAGTTCCAGGATTTCATTTCTGGTCACCTTTCCCAAGGTGTATTTGATGTTGGCTACTTCCAGCAATTTCCCTGTATTATACAAGTTGGTTTGGGCAATATGGAGGTTAACCTGAGCCAGCAAAAGGTCGAAAAAATAACCTTCAGCGGTCAGGGCTATTTTTTCCTGGGCTTCTATGTAAGCCTGTTTGCTTTCCTGGTACTTCAAGGGTTGAATGCGCCTGTCCCATTTGAGTTGGTTATATTGAAAAAGGGGCTGGGCGTAACCTATGGCATAGGGGACACCGTTATACAGCACGTTGTTTGCGTCAAAGTTATCGTAGCGCTGCATTTGGGTGGTTCCGTAAATAGAGCCACCGGTGGCCGCAATGCTTTGGGAAAAATTCATGATCAGCGTGGACTGATCATAGTGTTGCTGTTGGTACAAGATGGTTCCATTAGGCTGGGTGATGGGATTAAAGGTTTTGGTATAACTGGGGATATCTCCGGTTAAAGACAGTTGAGGTTGGTAATTGCTCCGGTAAGTGCGGTATTGCCAGTATTTGGTTTTTTTGATGGTGGCGGCTTGTCTGGAATCAATGGAGTTCTTCTTGGCCAGGGCTACGACTTGCTGGAGGGTGAGTTTAAGGGTGTCTCCGGCCCGGCCCGCAAGGGCGGGCGTAGCGACCGACTCCGCGGATGCTGAAGCCGGGGCTATAGGTAGTAATAACAGGAGCGATAGTAAGCAGCGGGTCATGGGCTAATTTTTAATGTCCAGTTCGGTTGTGTTTTTAAAATCGCTCATGTCAGTTGTGATGACGGTATCTCCAGGAAGCAGACCTTTTTGAATTTCAACAAAATCAAAGTTGCTCAGGCCCGTTTGGACGCTCACCCGTTTGGCTCTTCCTTTATTGAGTACGAATACCTCCTGATTTTTGCTGCCCCTGAAAGCGGGTCCGTTGGTTACCCTCAAAACTTTGTACTCCACGGCAGTGACCAGGAATACATCTACTTTCATATGGGGATGTAAGCTGGATAAATGAGGCTGGTCCAGCTCTATGTCGAAGCTGATGGTTCCATTTTGGACAGCTGGGTAAATATTGGAAATATGCCCCCGGTAGATAGAATCACCGGTTCGGATGATGGCAACCATTTCTGGTTTTATTTGATCCAGAAAATTGTCTGAAATGGTCCCGCTGACCTTAAAGCTGCTCAGATCTGCAACCCTGGCAAGGGTTTCTCCTTCTCTGACCGAAGTGCCTATATTCCTGTTGACATAGGTGACAATTCCTCCTCTTTGGGAGGTAACGCTGGCTAAGTCCAGTTTACGGCCTAGGGCCTTGAGGTCATTTTCCTCCATATCAGCGGCTAATGTTGCCGCTTTAATATCCAGTTGCATGGTTTGTTGGCGGTTCCTGATCTGCGTTTCCAATTGGGTTTTTTCCAACTCCGCTACCTTGAGGTTATACGCTGCCAGATCTATGGCAGCTCTGGTGCCCCCACCTGCATCATAGAGTTTGCGTGCATTCTCTACTTCAGCCTGTAAGCTTCCTATATTGAGCTGTTTGATGGCGTTGTTATTCTGGATGTCAGAGAAGCTCTCTGATAAGGTGAACTTTAATTTCTGAACGTCATTTCGTTTGGATTCCAGTTGAAGCTTTTCCTTTTCATAAACAGCCTGTGTAATGGATTTATCCAGTGTCAGGATGACTTGGCCTGGAGAAATCCTGGATCCTTCTTCCTTCAATACTTTTTGAATGGACCCATCTAAAGAGGCTGTAATGTTTTCCTCAAAGTCCGGCATCACTTCCCCGGAAGCATTGATGGTATTTTCAACATCCCCTACAGTGGCCACAGATATGCTGATCTCTGAACGGTTTAGGGTTGGCCTTAAAGCATGGCCCACTAAGAGGATGGTAGAACAGGTCAGTAGTAGTCCACCTACAATCCATAGAATTCTCCTCATCCTCTTTTTTCGGGTAATTTCTTTCGCAATTGGGACATCCATGTTGACCTTTGTTTGGTCATAGTTGTTACAAGGCGAATGCCGGGTATATTCGTTTGATTATCAATATGTTAAGACGAACGGCCTCAGCAATGGCGCTCGAAAACGGACACTTTTTCCGGTTTTGGATAATCAAAAAGAAGGTTTTGACAAAGAGAAACAGTGAGAAACCGGTAAATAGTGTAAGTAAATCTTGTGAGATTATTACTACTTGGTTTGGTCTGTATTTTGGTGGAATTCCATTGTGGAGCCAATAACTGTATCAGATACGCTTAAAAAAGCATATGATCTCACTATACCTATGGGCTTGCTGGAGCAAGCCCCATTGGGCATTGCTGTTTTCCGCGGAGTCTCCCTGGTAATTGAAATGGTTAATCCAGTCTTACTCAGATATTGGGAAGAGATACCGGAAGATATATTGGGAAAACCATTATTTGTAGCCCTGCCCTGGGCAAGGGAAAAGGGCTGGGAGCCCATTATCCAATCTGTTTACTATTCAGGTGTTCCTTTTACAGCAGCGGAAGTGCCTGTAACCAGACATAAATCGGAGGTATATGTCCAGGTAAGTTTTACACCCATAAGGGATAATACGGGAAGGATTTCGGGGGTTATGCAAACCACCTTGGATATTACGGCTCAGGTGTTGGCTTTTAAAAAGACAGAAGATACGAGCAGGCAGATGCTAAAGACTTTGCAGGACCAAAACCTGGAGTGGGAGCAAAAGAATCATGAACTGCAATTGTCCAATGAAGCGCTAAGAAGGGCAAACCGGGACCTTGAACAATTCGCCTATATTACCAGCCATGACTTGCAGGAACCACTCAGAAAGATCAGCACGTTTACGGGCATGGCAAAAAAAGCTTTTTCCAAACTTCCATCAGCGGTGTATCTGGAAAAAATAGAGAACTCCGCCCAACGCATGTCTTCATTGATAAAAGCTATACTGGATTATGCCCGGTTGTCTTCAAAGGAGGAGCATTGGTTGCAGGTGGACCTGGAAAACATATTGCTCAACGTATTAGGGGACTATGAATTATTCATCCATGAAAAAGGGGCCGTTGTAGAGTATTCGGGAATGCCAGGGGTATTTGGCATACCCAAACAACTTGAACAATTGTTTTCCAACCTGATTGGGAATGCCCTCAAGTTCTCCAATGAGACGCCCTATATTCATATAACGGGTGGGTTACCCAACCCCTGGGAAACAGCTTCTCTTCAACTTCCCCTTGATGCTGGTTCATATGTAAGGATCTGTGTGGAAGACAATGGAATAGGCTTCGAACAGCAACACGCCGAAAAGATTTTTACGTTGTTTCAACGCCTCAATAACCAGGATCAGTTTCAAGGTTCAGGTATCGGATTGGCGATCTGTAAAAGGATTGTTGACAATCACAGGGGGGCCATAAACGTCAGGAGTCAACCAGGCGTGGGCACCCGATTTACCATTTACCTTCCCTATTGTCCAAAATGATCAACAGATGATCAGTGGCCGGCGGCGGGGGATCCTGATTGTAAGTGTTCCCTGGAATGCCTTCGTCTGAGTCTTATATATACCCCGATGAGGTATATGCCCATGACAATGGCAAAAACACCGGCTAGTAAGGTTAGGGTCACTGCGCTGGAAAGCGGATGTATTATCAGGACGATGGCGGCGATAAGGGCAATGATGCCATTAAATATATACCAGCCTTCTCCTTGGATTTTTTTCCTCAGCCTGATAGCCACTATGATTTCAAGGATACCCACCATCAGTAACCAGGCAGCCAGGTACCAGGTCAGCACTATAGCCGTCGCTACAGGGGCCATGAGGATCAGCACACCCAAGAGCAAGCCGAATATACCCCTGAGCAAGGTTACCCACCAATCCCTATCCTGTTTTATGACGCTGATGGAGGTAATGATGTGTACGATACCGTCCACAACCATGTAGAACCCAAACAGTATAATGAGAATGCCAAAGGTCATTCCCGGCCAGCATAACGCAAGGAGACCGAGCAAAATGAAAATGATGCCTCTCCAAAGTACGAGTCCTGAAAAGCGCAGAATGAATGGATGCATAGATTGAAAGATTAAGGTGTTTTATAAATCTTTTATGCACAAAGAATGCCTAAAACAAACCACTCAAATCAAAAATAAATTTCTCGGGCGCCGGTGCTTGTTTCCTGGGCAGCATATCCGGGCGCATGGCAGCATTGTACACAAAGGCAGCCACTAAAATGGCAGCTTGCTGGAGGTCGTCTATGGATAAATGCTCGTAGGAATCCATATTGGTGTGATGGGTTCTGGCTTCATAGTCCAGTGGATCCTGGATAAACTGGAAAGCAGGGATGCCCACCGCATCAAAAGACAAATGGTCCGTTGAGCCCGTATTGCTCAGGGTTAACCCTGTAGCATCCAAGTCCGCAAAAGGAGCCAGCCATGCTGCAAATATGGGTTTGACGGCCTGATTGTTCTGGCAGTAAACGCCACGGATCTTACCTGTGCCATTGTCAAGGTTAAAGTATGCGGATATTTTTTGGGCCTCTGGGGACAGTTTCATGTCGGAGGGATCACCGAAATGTTTTTTTACATAACCGAAAGAGCCCAGCAGTCCTTCTTCTTCTCCACTCCATAAGGCTATGCGGATGGTTCTTTTAGGTTGTACACCCAAAGCCTTCAGGATGCGTACGGCCTCCATCATGACGATACAACCCGCTCCATTGTCGGTAGCACCGGTAGAGGCAATCCAGGAATCCAGGTGCCCGCCCAGCATGACCACTTGAGAACCCAATTGGGGATCTGTCCCGGGAATCTCCCCTATTACATTGTATCCATCCTGGTCCTGGGTTTTCCATTTATTATTGATATCCAATTCCACTTCAGGTGCTTTCCCGTCCAATGCCATGCGCTGAAGCCTCAGGTAATCTTCTTTGGAGAGCATGGCTTCCGGAAGATAGGCTGGATACTTTTGCATGGCTTGAACCCAGGGCCCGTCTACATAAATAGTCCCATCCCTGTCATCAGGAGAGGACTCCAATAAAACCAATGCTCCTTTAGCCGCCAATAATTTTTTAGTTCTGTACTCCGCCTTAAGGTAGTTGGCATAAAAAGGAATTAACCCTCTGCCTACCATGTCTGCGTCTGGTAATTTATTGAGGGTATCTGCGCTCCAGCGGGTGGCGTCTGGTTTTAAGGGGATGTGAATGCTTTGCTGGTTCGTTTTTATCAGGACCGCTGCCCCTTGAAGGCTGGAACCTGCTTTTTCAACGGAAATTGAATCCAAACGCTCAATGACGACAACCTTCCCTTTGACCAATCCTTTAGTGCCTGGAGTCCAGGCTCTTGGATAGGCAATCAGGGGCTGGTAATAGGGTGCAGCAAGTGCGAAATAGCTGTGCTCCGTTTCCCAACTCTTCCCGAAAACGCCCCATATCTCCGGTTGTGCCTTCAGGCCCCAGGAGTTAAGCTCCTGGACGGCCCAGGTAGCCGCCCGGTCATAACCAGGTGTGCCGGTTAGTCTTGGGCCTGACATATCGGTCAACTGATGGGCGATGGTGGGTACTAAGGAATGTTGAATTTCTTCATCTCTGATTTTCTGCATCATGGCAGTGTCCACGGATTCGGTTTGAGCCCAGATACATACATAAGCAAGACAGGCAGGAAGTATTAAAATAATTCTCTTCATAATATCTATTGGAATTGGTGTTAACAATATAAAGGTTCTTTCGGGGAAATGAAAATGAAGGTAATTTTGTCCCATGGCAGAAGACCTAAACATCATTACGGGTACTAAGACGGAGCAGTACATTGCTTTGTTACCGCAAATCAAAGGATTATTGGAAGGGGAACCAGATTTGGTTGCCAATCTGGCCAATGTAAGCGCCGCGTTAAAGGAACAGTTCGGTTGGCTTTGGGTAGGATTTTATCTGGTGAAAGGGGAGGAGCTGGTGTTAGGGCCTTTTCAAGGGCCAATTGCCTGTACCAGAATACGTAAAGGAAAGGGGGTCTGCGGCAGCAGTTGGGCTCAGGCGACTACCCTGGTCGTGCCGGATGTAGAGGCTTTCCCAGGTCATATCGCTTGTAGCAGCCTTTCCCGTTCTGAAATTGTGGTTCCCATTATCAGAAACAAGGAAGTGATCGGGGTATTGGATGTTGACAGTGAGGCCCTGGGGCAATTTGATGAAGTGGATCAATTTTATTTGGAACAAGTCGTTGCGTTTCTTCCGATTTAACATAACAATATAGCCTTGTGAAGTTGCCTCTTTCCATTTTTGGCATGGTTCTTTATTCTCCATTTGTACGCGCAACTTATTATTATTCACTAACCAGTAAATAAATTGCTATGGCTACCAAAAACACTACCTTCCTGATCGGTCTTGCCGCCGCTGCGGCTGCCGGAGCAGTGCTGGGCATTCTAATGGCACCTAAAAGGGGTGCGGATTTACGCCAGGATATACAAGACAAGGTTGATGACCTTTCAGATCGGGTAAAGCACCTGACCAATAGGGCCAAACGTCGCATGGATCATATTCAGGATGAAATTCAGGATTTGCATCCTCACGCTCAGGTAAAGGCGACTGTATAGCCTGGATTGACTAAGTAAACGGTTTGTATGCCATGGGGCGCTGTGTAGGCGCCCTATGGCATTTTTGCGCAGCGCCGTAGGTACTCCTATGGCATTTTTGTGCCTGCCCGTTACAAAGTTTTCAAGTATTCGATCAAGGCCTTACGTTCACCCTTGCTGAGTTTGTCTCCAAAAGTGTGACCATAGTTCCCATATCCCGGAAGGGTCGTATTGTACATCGTCCTGGAATGGGGCGTTTCCTCCTTCTTGGGAGAATTGTATTGAAATCCAACCTTATCATAGTCGTACTTCGTTTGTGATCCAAACCAGCGGGACCAATAGGTTGGCCTCGCTTTGGAATCCAATACAGCCTCCAGGGTAGGTACTGACCCATTATGGAAATAGGGGGCCGTTACCCATATCCCATCCAGGGGTGGGGCAATGTATCCATCGAAGGGGGATAATTGGGCGGGGTAGGGTCCTGAACTAAACCAGCTTTGGTTGAACCAACTAATGAATTGGGGATATTGAAAGTTACTGATGTATAGGAGGGAGTCTGTGCCAATGACCGCTTCCGGAATAAGCAAGTTGGGATATTCTCCGCCAGGACCATAAGTGCCGTGACAATGTGCGCAATGGGCTTCAAATAATCTTTTGCCGGTACGGGCCAGTGGGGAATCGATGGGGTGAGGATATTTGGGTGGCTGAAGGGTAAACAGCCAGGAAAGCACAGAAGGGATATGTCTGTCCACTTCATTCGCTTCGGCGGTGTCCGTTACCGTTAGTAAATTACTTGCCATCAGGAATTTCCCAAAGTCCCCCCGTCCAAACCCGTTGTAAAACATGGCATTTTTCTTCTTTAGCAGCCACCAGGCAGGTACGTCGGTTGGTATGACTTGTTTGGGGATGGGTAGTAATGGAGAATCGTTCCAATGTAATGAGCCAGGATCTCTGTGGGCGGCTAAAAGGGCCGCCAGGCGGTCGGCTGCGTTCACGCCCTTGACTTCTGTAACCAAATTGGGGGATACACTGGAGGTTACGCGTATAAAGGCTTCCGCTGCTTCAAACTTGGCGGAGTTTTTCCCCGAAAAAGTCTTTAGCAATGTTTTTAGTACTTGGGTATTGCTTTTTTCGTTGACGGTAAAATCTATATCTGTACTGCCTAATCCTACAATAAGGCTATCTTCAAATACCTGGGCATGGCATTGGAGGCAGTTGGGGACGACCACCAGAATTCCATTAGGAGCCTTAACTGCATTAAAGTTGTAAGGAAGCTCTTTATTGGCTCCATCCCTGTGTAAGTAATTGTGCTTGTTTTTCCCTTGTGCCAGGATGAACAACTCGTAGGGAATCCCACTTTTCAGATAGTCGCCTTCAACCACGTATTGATAACCCAACCCTGGATCTCCTTGTCTTTGAGGGCTGGGTGGGACATAAACACCCCCATGTGGGAACGTCCAAATCAGGGAATCTGTTATACTTCCCAAATGCCGGGAAGCAGGTTGGGGGGAAAGTCTCCCTGCTAGGACAACTAAAGCGCTGGCAATCAAGGCCCCCATGCCAAAAGGTGTATACCTGACCCTCATAACACAACTTTTAATCCTTATTTGCGGGTTTTATATAATTTACTATTTTGGTTGTTGTATTGTTGTTCTAACCTATCATTCATTATCACGTAATCTACGGTTTATGTCCATGTCAAACACCTACAGTTTCACTAAATCTGACTTCGCTGCCATGTTGCAACACGTGGTCGATCTGATCCCGGAGCTTATGTTCCTTTATGATCCGGCGCAAGATTTAGTCGTATACCACAACCAAAAAAAAGGCTTCCTTTTTGAAGATGGTGTGCCTGTTGCACCTCCTATCACACTCCGGGAATTACTCTCAGAGAGTTTGCTCCCCAAAGACTGGCCTATACTGGAACGTAATGCCAGGCGTTTGCTTTCCCTGAAGGAAAAGGAAATCGTCGAAGTACGTTTCAGGGTGAAGGCTCCGGGTATGCTGCCAAAATACCGATGGTGTGCGCTGAGGCAAAAAGTTTTTTTCCTGGATGAATCAACAGGCGTGAAATTAATCCTCTGCCTGGCCATGGAAGTAAGAACGCAGGAAGCCCTTTATTTTGAGGATCGCATCAGGTATTCCTAACGTACCTTTGTGGTATGGGAATCTGGAGACAAATCGAAGAATATCTCTATATCAAGAAGCGGGATCCTAAGGAGCCCAAGACGTCATTCATCAAGGCCATGCATGGGATGAACCGCCTTTCTATCTTTCTGTTTTTGGCTTGTCTGCTGTTAATGCTTTACCGACTCATCCGCCATTTCCTGCACTAAGGTAACGATAAATGCTGGCCGCAGCGTTGGCAGATGCATCCCCTCCTTTCTGAAGAATTTGCCAAAGGTTGGCATAGTCCGTTTTGATTCGATCCCTATAGGTCTTATCGGTCAAAAGTTTTTCTAATTCTATTTTTATATTTTGGGGATTCATTTCCTGTTGGATGAGTTCCTTCACGACAGGTTTATCCATGATCAGGTTAACCAGGGAAATATATTTAACCTTAATGAGGTGACGGGCAATCTCATAAGAAACCTGGCTCCCTTTATAACAAACGACTTCCGGAACCCCGAACAAGGCTGTTTCCAGGGTGGCGGTACCGGAAGTAACCAAAGCGGCATACGCTTGGTTGAGTAATCCGTAGGTATTTCCCTTGATGGCGCTCACATTGGGATAAGGGGCCAGCATGGGTTCGAAAAAAGCGTCTTCCAGACTAGGCGCTTTGGCTACTATAAATTGATAATCAGGGAAATATTTACTGACTTCCAGCATGACGGGTAATTTCAGGCTGACTTCCTGACTCCTGCTGCCTGGTAGTAAGGCTATGATGGGCTTATCCGCCAGGGGTGACTTGGGTTGGGCCTTAGCCTGTGCAATCACTTCTATCAGGGGATGTCCCACGTATTCTACTTCGTAGTTCCATTTATGATAGAAATCCTTTTCGAAAGGGAGGATAACCAGCATCTTATCCACTTGCTCCCGGATGGCTTTAACCCTGGATTCCTTCCAGGCCCAGACCTGGGGAGAAATGTAGTAAATCACCTTTAGTCCTATTTGCGAAGCCCATTTGGCTATCCTTAGGTTGAATCCCGGATAATCAATGAGGATAAGGGCATCTGGCTGGAAAGCCAAGATATCTTCCTTACACATGCGCAGGTTCCTGAATATAGTGGGAAGATTGCGGATCACTTCCACAAAACCCATAAAAGCCAACTCCTTATAGTGTTTCACCAGGGTTGCTCCCTGGGCTTCCATCAGGTCGCCCCCCCAAATCCTGAATGTGGCATCGGGGTCTTGTTGCTTGAGGGATTTGATTAGGTTGCTACCGTGCAGATCACCGGAAGCTTCTCCGGCAATGATATAATAGCGCATGGACGGATCTTATAGGATGATTTTTAAAAGGAGCGCAGCTATTCCGTATAGGCAGGTAGTCAGGAATATTCCTTTGGCCGTATTGTCTTTACCTGAATTGACATATAAGGTGAATAAGACGGCATTGGCCAGCAGGGAAAGGCTGGTCATGCTGGTGAGCAGGTTTCGCTGGGCAAGCACCAGGCTGAGGAATTCCTTGAAGGAAAACATCGGGTACATCTTAATGAAATAACAAACCGTAAAGCCTAAAACCGGGGCCAGAAAGCCCAGGAAAAGGCCTAGCCCGGTATGGTCTTGTCTGAAGAACCGAAAAGGGGTCTTTTTGATGGTTACAGTTGCCAAGTTTTTTCCAGTTGTTGTTTGATGGTGTAATTAGTCATGTCGAACTGAACAGGCACAACACTGACAAAATTATTGGCCAATGCCCATACATCTGTATCTGTTCCTTCGTCAAAATTCACAAATTCTCCTGTCAACCAATAATATTTTTTTCCATGGGGGTCCAGACGCTCATTGAAATCCTCCTCATACTTAGCGTAGGCTTGACGGCAGATTTTTACGCCTTGAAGCAAATCCAGCGGAACTGAGGGGATATTCACATTTAAAACGAGGTGCTTGTGGACTTTATCGGCCAGCACCTTCTCCACTAATTTACGGGTATAATGCCGGGCCGCTGTAAAATCAGCCTCAATACTATAGTCCAGGAGGGAAAATCCAATGGAGGGAATGCCCTCGATGGCGGCTTCCACTGCTGCACTCATGGTCCCTGAATAAATCACATTGATCGAGTGGTTGGCTCCATGGTTAATACCGGAAAGGCAGAGGTCCGGTTTGCGGTGGAGGACCTTATCAACGGCTAGTTTAACACAGTCCACCGGCGTTCCGCTACAGGACCAGGATTCTATACCTTCTATAATATTGACTTTGTTCAGCCTTAAAGGATAGCCTATGGTGATGGCATGTCCCATGCCTGACTGAGGTTTATCGGGAGCGACCATTACTACCTGGCCTAAGTCCCTTACGGATTCTACAAGATTTCGGATACCCGGGGCTGTTATACCGTCATCATTGGTTATCAGTATGATGGGTTTGTCTGTGCTATCGCTATTTGTCATAAAACAGGTGTCTATACCTAACAAAAATCCTCTTTTGCTTCGGGCTCTCCAAATATTTTGCGAAATCACTAAAAATATTAGTATTTTAGTCGCTAAATAACTTAGTAGCTATGGCAACCGCCGGTAAAAACCTAAAATACCTGCGCAAATTGCGCGGATGGACCCAAGAAGAATTTGCTACCCGACTGGGTATCAAAAGGTCTCTGTTGGGGGCCTACGAGGAAGAACGGGCTGAACCCAGGACGGATGTACTGGAATTGGTTTCCGATATCTTCAAGGTTACCCTGGATGACCTTTTGAGGTCAGATATAGCCGAACATGCTGCCTCTGGAAGCAATTACCTCTCCAGAAGGAGGCAACAAAAGATGGCTGCCGGGGCTCAACCTATACCCTTTATACCCATAAAGGCCGCCGCGGGTTATCTCAATGGATATGGGGACCCTGAATTTGTAGATGAACTCAACACCTTTACCCTGCCGATGTTGACTGGAGGAAACTTTCGGGCCTTCGAAATTATAGGGGATTCTATGTTGCCTACCCCCAGTGGGTCCGTGATCGTTGGAGAAAAGGTAGATGATCCCGAAGCCCTCAAGAATAACCAGGCATACATTGTCGTTTCCAGGACTGAAGGCATTGTCTATAAAAGGGTTATGCGCAATAACCGCTCAAAGGGTAAGCTCACTTTAGTCAGTGACAATCCTTTGTACGAGCCCTATCAATTGAACCTGGATGATGTCATGGAATTCTGGGCGGCACAAGTGGTCATCACCAAAGTCAGTCCCCAGCAACGGTTTGATGTAACGTCCTTAAGCAATTTGGTGAGCAATCTTCAGGAGCAGGTCAGCGCCATCAAAAAGAAGTTGCCCAACTAAAACTGCGGGCGGACCCCAAACTATTGGGGCCCATTTTTTTATAAAAGGTAATTTATCCCTACATTAGGCGATAAATCTTACCAGATTATGAGTCAGATTACCGAACCTGCTGATCACTTGAGCAACATCGACATAGAGCCAAGAAGACTGCCCTCTATGTTGAATGTGTTGACTATCCTTACCTTCATTGGCTCCGGTTTTGGGGCTATTGGTAATGCAATAAGTTTCTTACGGGCTCAGAGCAGTTATGACCAGGCTGTAGAAGTCCAGTCAAAATTGGTGGAAGGGCAGGATTTGGTTAAAAAAATATTAGGAGGAGATCCTGTTGAGATTGCCCGTAAATCCCTGGAAAACAGAGTGCCTATTCTGCTGCTCAATTTGGTGGGCTATGTGCTTTGTATTTATGGGGCCATTGTCATGAGAGATCTTCAGAAAAAGGGATATTTGATCTATGCCGTTGGAGAAATCCTTCCCCTGTTTGTCATTTTATTTTTCATTGGTTCCAGCTTTCTGCTGGCGATCACAGGGATAATGACTTTTATTATCATCGTGGTCTTCCTGATCATGTATGCTACCCAGCTAAAATATATGAATAAATAGGCCGAATGCGCCCGACGCTTCGTCGGGCCTGTTTCTACTTCACTGCGATCAATTGTTGATCGGTAATGGCAAAGACCCTGTCTCCTGGTCGGACATCTACCCGGGCTGTACCGGTAAAGCGCCCAAAAGCCGGGAGTATGGCATGTTCCTTCCCAAAATAAAAGCAAGGTAGTCTTAGGGATTGCTTCCCAACCCCAACCATGGTAATGGAGGGATGGAGGTGGCCGGTAAATAAGTATTGAGGAAAGGTTTCCCCTTCCTGGGGAGGATGGTGGGTGAAGGCCAGGTTATCATAAGTCCATACTCCTTCGTGAACGGTTATGTCTGTGGACCGGTACCAATGGTCTTCCAATACATCATGATTGCCCCGGACCAGGTGTACTTCCAACGTGTTGAGGTCCTTTCTCCATTTCCGGAACAAATCCAGCTCTTTGTTGTCCCGGCTGTGAAAGAGGTCTCCAACTACAATAATCTGGTTAGCCCTGAAAAATTGAATCAGGTGGAACAACCTGGCCAGGTCCTCTTTGTATACCTGTCCTGGAACAGCTATGCCCTCCTTGCGAAAGTGTCCTGTTTTGCCTAGGTGACAATCGGAGACCAACAGGGCTGAATGCTTCTCCCAATAGATGGCTCTGTGGGGGGTCAGGCACAAAGTCTCGCCTGCGATGGAAAACGGTTGTAATCCCTTCATACTTCCATCCAAAGGTCGGTTATTTTTCGAGTAGCATTTGCATACGGAGTACCCTGTCTTCTAACTTTTCTGAAGTAAGGTTCTCCCGCATGCTATCGACTTTGATGGGAAAGCAAAAAGGAGTAAGCCTATCCGGAAATGTGACCACGATGCGGCTGGCCGCAATGCGTTGGAGGGCTGCCCTTAACCTGGCTTCCTGCATTTCCTGATCCATCACTTCCTGATAAGCCTGCCTGAGCAACAGGTTATGCGGATCGTATTCCGAAAACACATTGAATAGGAGGCCCGCAGAGGATTGTAAATGTCTTGCTTTTTTGTATTCACCTGGATAGCCTTGAAAGATCAATCCGCCAATGACGGCTATGTCTCTGAACTTCCTTCTGGCCATCTCTACCGAATTAACGCTTTTGGTGATATCCGCCATGAGGTTATCCAAGGAGAAAAGCTCGTACGCATTGGCATCATCCACGGGAATAGGTTGGTCACTCAGGAGTTCAAATCCATAGTCGTTCATGGCTATGGAAAAAGTAATGGGGGTGATCCTGGCTATCCTGTAGGCTAACAGCGCGCTCATGGCCTGATGAACCAGCCTGCCTTCAAAGGGGAATACAAATAAATGGTATCCATCTTTGGTCTCAATCTGTTCTAT
>CAJCIQ010000136.1 GCA_903970475.1 Beijerinckiaceae bacterium | reverse complement strand
AGCCAGGATGGCTCAGAGGATTGCATGTACTCCCCTAATCTACCCAACAATTCAATTCTTTGCCGTAAATTCATTTCGCTTGCCTATTTTTGTTCAAGCAAAAATAACTGTATGGCAATTAAGATCACTGAAGAATGCATTAATTGCGGGGCATGCGAGCCTGAATGCCCGAATAACGCGATTTATGAAGGAGGGGTGGAATGGTCAATATCGGACGGAACGACCGTCAAAGGTTCTTACCAGCTCATGGATGGTTCCGCAGTGGATGCCAGCCAGCGTTTCGCTCCGATCAGTGTGGATACGTATTATATTGTTCCCAATAAATGCACTGAGTGCCAGGGCTTCCACGAAGAACCTCAGTGTGCTGCAGTTTGTCCGGTAGATTGTTGTGTTCCGGATGAAATGTACAAGGAAACGGTGGATGAATTACTGGGGAAGAAAGAACGCCTGCACATCTAAGTTATTCCAGCCGCATGAAGCCCACCATCGCTTTTGTCACCGGAGGTTATTCTGGTGAAGCAGAAATATCCTATAAAAGCGCCCTGACGATCAGCGCCAATATAGACCGGGAAAAATATACGGCCTATACCATAGACATACGTAAGGATGGGTGGTGGTATACCCCGGAAAATGGTAACCCCCAGATTGTGGACAAGAATGACTTTTCGATTCAAGTGGGCGGCAATACCATTTATTTTGATGCCGTCCTGATCGGAATTCATGGTACCCCTGGCGAAGATGGAAAGCTTCAGGGCTATTTTGATATGTTGGGCCTGCCTTATACATCCTGTGATGTATCCACTTCCGCACTTACTTTTAATAAACGGTTTACCACGGCGGTTGCGGCCATGGGTGGCATCCACGTGGCAAAGTCTGTGATGCTGGTGGCCGATTTATTTGACAATCCAGAGACGCTGGTCAAACAACTTCAATTCCCGGTTTTCGTTAAACCCAATAATGGAGGATCCAGTATTGGCATGTCAAAAGTTTTGGCGCCTTCCGAGGAGTTAGGCACGGCAATTGAAAAAGCATTCCGGGAAGATAACCAGGTATTGGTGGAGGAGTTTATAGCCGGAAGGGAAATAACCGTAGGGGTACTCCGTACAGAAGGTGAAATCATTACCCTTCCACTGACGGAAATCAAGTCCCAAAATGAATTTTTCGATTTTGAAGCCAAATACCTGGGGAAAAGTGAGGAAATCACCCCGGCGCAGGTGCCGGATTCCATAGCCGAAAAGGTCAGGGCTGCGGCCAAAAAGATATATAGCCTGTTGAATTGCAGGGGGATTGTCCGGATGGATTTTATCTATAATGAGGCGGTAGGAGAGCCCTTTTTCCTGGAAGTCAATACCGTCCCTGGACAAAGCGAGGCAAGTATCGTTCCTCAGCAGGTAAAAGCTTATGGATGGACCTTGAAGGAGTTTTATTCCAGGCTCATTGATGAAGCCCTATCAGGCAATCAAGGGTTGGGACCTCAACAAGGCTCGGGACAATAATGGCTGGGACCATTTTTATTTTGTAATAAATTAAACTAGATAGTGCTCAAATCCTTAACGCACCGTTCATTTTGGTGGAATTTACTGGCTATCGTAGTCACTTGTCTGGTCCTGCTGTTTGCCTTTATCCTGTTTCTCAGTATTTATACCCGTCATAACCATACGCTAAAAGTGCCTTCCGTCAAAGGAATGGATATTACTGTCGCCACGCGCTTGCTGACCTCCCAAGGGTTTGAGGTTTCCGTGGAAGACTCCGCCTACAGGGATAATCTTCCTAAATTGTCCATTGTCTGGCAAAGCCCTGAAGCGGGGGACGAGGTAAAGTCCGGTAGAACCGTTTAACTCACCGTCAATCAGGTCGTTCCTCCCATGATAGAAATGCCCAATCTCCTCGGGCTTCAGTTCAAATTTGCAGAAAGTAGTTTGGGCGGATACGGATTAAAGTTGGGGGACACCACCTACAAACCAGATTTTGCCAGAAATACGGTATTGGATATGCTGGTGGGTGGCCAATCCACCAAGGCAGGAACTAAAATTCCCGTGGGAACGGTTGTATCTTTGGTCTTGGGCCAGGGAGTGGCGGAAACACAAATTCCTGTTCCGGATTTATTCGGGATGCGTTTGTCGGATGCCAGGGTTGTGTTGGAAGCCAATGGGGTTGTCATGGGCGCAGTGGTTATGGACCCTGACGTCAGGGATACCGCTACGGCGTTTATCTACCGTCAAACGCCTGCCACAGTGGGGACGGATGGGATTCCAGCTTTGATTCATTCAGGACAGGCCATAGACGTATATATCGGGACCCAGGTACCTGTAAGGCAAGACACCAGCCATCATTGATCAATTTAATCAATACATATGAACATTATTACTTCAGATGCACTGAAAGCCAGGATGGATGCCGGAGAGCAACTTCACCTTCTGGACGTAAGGGAACCTTCTGAAAGGGCAGAATACAATATCGGAGGAGCCTTCCTTCCCCTGGGTCAGATCCGCAATATGGAAGTAGATGACATCGAAGACTGGAAAGATTCCGAAGTCATCGTTTACTGTAGAAGTGGTAACCGCAGTGGTCAAGCCTGTATGATCCTGGAGCAAATAGGATTTACCAATGTCAACAACCTCTCAGGTGGTATGCTGGAATGGCAGGCTAAATTTGGTTAGTCGTTGGTGGTCGTATGGAGGGTAACCTCAATATTCCCTCTGGTGGCATTAGAATAGGGACAGATCTGATGCGCTTTGGCGACCAGATCATCCGCCTCTTCGTGAGCAACACCTGGAATATTTACGTTGAGTACTACGGCCAGCCCAAAACCACCCTGATCATTTTTTCCAATGCTGACTTCCGACTTTACGGTGGTAGTGCCGGTCTTTGCGCCGACCTGCTTGATGATCACATTCAGTGCACTGTCAAAGCAGGCAGCGTAACCACAGGCAAATAACATTTCGGGGTTGGGATAATCATCGTTGGCACCCCCTAATCCTTTGGGGAAACGGACCTGGAAATCCAATACGCCATTATCCGATTTAACGTGTCCATTGCGTCCACCGGTAGCGGTGGCATAAGCGGTATATAGTGTTTGCATAGTTAAATATATTATGATGTCCGTATTAGCGCAAGTTATATTTACATTTCGGGCTATTTCTAACCTTCGGCGGCAATGTCGGCCACGGTTTTCTTTTCTAGTATTTTCAATGCGGAATCTCTCACGGTAGACATGACTGAGTTCAGTCCACAATTTTTCTCATCGCAGTTCTTACATCGCTCGTAAAAATTAAGGCTTACGCATGGTAATAATGCGATGGGGCCATCCAGCAGGCGCATCACTGCCGACAATTTGACCTTTTTGGGAGACTCCTTAAAATAATAACCTCCGCCCTTGCCTTTCTTAGATTCAAGTATCCCTGCATTTTTGAGTTCCAGCAAGATGTTTTCCAAAAATTTGAGGGGAATTTTCTTTTTCTTACTGATCTCTGCAATCAGAACGGGTTCATTGGGCTCCTTTTGAGCCAGGTACATCAAAGCCTGGAATGCGTATTGGGTTTTCTTTGATAACATTCTGCAATTTTTGGAAATAACAGGCAAAGTTACGGAAAGTTTACTGCATCCAGCGAACAGGTGTTCGTGGAAATTTAGGATCCGGATGAAGACTCTCAGGGGCTTATAGGCCCAACACTTCTTTCATAGTGAATATTCCTTGCTTATCTTTTATATACTCCGCGGCTAGTAAGGCTCCCATGGCAAACCCCATACGGTTATGGGCGGTATGGATAATCTCAATGTCGTCTATGGGAGAACTGTAGAGGACTTTGTGGGTACCGGGTGCCGGATCAACCCGCTCGCTGATGATGGCCAGCTCTTCGGATTGGCTGGTAGGATGATTGACCCAGTTTTTCTTACGGTCAATGGTATTCAAAATACCTTCTGCCAGGGTGATTCCTGTTCCGGAAGGGGCATCTTTTTTTGCGGTATGATGAATTTCAGTCAAGGAAACCTGGTATTCCGGATGGGGATTCATCAACTCAGCCAGCCGTTTGTTGAGGGCAAAAAAGATGTTAACCCCAATACTGAAATTGCTGGCGTAAAGCAAGGTGCCATGTTGGGCGCGGAAGGCCTGGACTACCTCATCGTATTGGTGCAACCAACCAGTGGACCCACAAACGACAGGAACCCCAGCCTTAAGGCAAAGCATCAGGTTCTCCACCGCCGATTCGGGGCCGGTAAACTCGATGGCCACGTCCGCTTGACGGAGTGTTTCAGTGCTGAGTTGAGCCCTATTTGTTTCGTCAATTTTCAGGATGGCCTCGTGTCCTCTGGGAGCCATGAGGCCTTCGATGGCCTTACCCATCTTCCCATATCCGAGCAATGCAATTTTCATATCTGTTCTAATACAAAGGATGTGTCAACAGGAGATAAGGCTTATGTTTTGCCTTATGGATGTCTACAATGAGGCTGACGCCTAATGCCCCTCCCGTCAGCCAACCGCCACTAGGCGTCAAATTCATGCTCAGGTTATCGGTTACATCGAACTCATGCAGATGCGCATCCACGGTAGCATCTACGACGTTCAACCCCCAAATCAGTATGAAGGCCAGGGCGGAATAGTCCACATATTGCCTGGATTCATTACGGGCATACTGAATATCCGGCGGACTCCAGGTATAAAAGGCCGTATCTATTTTCTTGTATAGGGTCGAATCCCCGTTAGATGCATCTATTACTGCTAAGTAAGCCTGACGGTACATCTTATATTCCCCCAACCAATAGTTGAAGATGATGCCTGTGGTTACCAGGGCGCCTACCACAATGGGCACCTTCCAGTATTTATGGTTATACCATTGTCCCCAACCGGGAATAATGGCGGAACGCACGGTTGCTTTATGGGGATCCCTATGATGTTTGGTGTAGTAATCGGAAGTATCCGAAAGGGTAGAAATGGGTTTGGGGACGGCTACGCTATCAATACGTACGATTTGGGCATACGTATGGGTAGAAAAAAACAAAACCACCAGGGAAAAAACGAATGTTTTACACCGTAACATGCATCTTCTCCAGAATGGCATTAAGTTCCTGAATGGAGTAATATTCCAGGGTAATGGAGCCATGCCCTTTTTTATTATGATTGAGTTTGGTTTTAGTCCCAAAATGGGAAGCTAAATTATCCTCTATCTTTTTAAATGCAGTGGGTAATACATTTTTTGTAGCAGATTTAACAGCACCTATACCAGGCCTGTACAGCTTACGGACTAGTTCTTCCGTTTGCCTTACCGAAAGGTGTTTTTCCTTGATCTCATTAAAAATAAAGAGCTGTTTTTCTACTTCGTCCACATTGATCAGGGCTCTTGCATGGCCCATGGTCAATGTACCGTTGCGCACGGCCACCTGTATGTCCGGGGGCAACCTGAGCAAACGGAGGTAGTTGGTGACCGTACTACGCTCCTTACCCATTCTTTCTGCTACCTGCTCTTGGGTATGTTCCAGTTCTTCCATCAACCGCTTATAGCTCAAGGCTATTTCTATGGCGTTGAGGTTTTCCCGCTGTAAGTTTTCCAACAAGGCCAATTCCAGCAGTTCTGTATCGTTAGCCTGACGTATATAAGCGGGGATGTCGGTTAATCCGGCCATCTTAGCGGCACGGAACCTCCGTTCTCCCGCTATTAACCGGTACTTTCCATCGGAAAGCCTGGAAACGGTAATGGGTTGAATGATGTCATGTAGCCGGATGCTGGAAGCCAGTTCAGCCATGGCCTGCTCATCGAAGTCACGACGGGGTTGCTTGGGATTGACAGAGATCTGATCCAGGGCAAGACGTAAACTCGTCGTTGCCGTCTCCACTACATTCGTCTTTAAAGTTCCCTCTGTTGTTTTCAGATCGGCATCGATATTCTGCAATAGAGACCGTATGCCTTTTCCCAGTGCATCTTTCTTATTCGGACTTGTCATGGTGTGCAGTACTGAGGATCCTGTCCTCCTGTTTAATTTTTGTGAGGTTGTTCTTCTGGAGGATTTCCTTTGCCAGATTCAGATAATTAAGGGTCCCTTTGCTTTCCGCATCATAAAGTATGACAGGCTTTCCAAAGCTGGGAGCTTCACTCAAACGGGTGTTACGGTGGACAATGGACTCGAATACGAGTTCTTCAAAATGCCTTCTGACTTCACTGACTACCTGATTACACAAACGCAGGCGCCCATCATACATGGTCATCAGGATACCTTCAATGGCCAGTTCAGGATTTAACCTGTTTTGGACTATTTTAATGGTATTCAACAATTTTCCCAATCCCTCCAAAGCAAAGAACTCGCATTGCACGGGCACGATCACACTGTCTGAAGCGGTAAGCGCATTGACGGTGATCAACCCTAAGGAAGGAGAACAGTCTATAATTATGATATCGTACTCGTCTTTGATGGGATCCAAAATGGATTTGAGTACCGTTTCCCTTTGGGGATGGTTGATCATTTCTATTTCGGCACCAACCAGGTCAATATGGGAAGGAACAACGTCCAGGTAGGGGATGTCGCTTTTGAGGATCACATCTTTTACCCTGGTGTCGTTGACCATGCAATCGTAGAGACTATGGGTGATGTTGTGCAGGTCAAATCCCACCCCGGTGGTACTATTGGCCTGAGGGTCTGCGTCTACCAGCAAGGTTCTGTACTCCAGGACCGCAAAGCTGGCAGCCAGGTTAATGGCCGTGGTGGTTTTTCCCACTCCCCCTTTTTGATTAGCAATTCCTATAATTCGACCCATGCTGTATCGTATAATATTTATTTATGTAAGGACAATGACCCGATATGTCCTGATTTTTCAGGGCTTTGCCGAGTGCCAAAAATACGTTTTGTAGACAAAATTCAGGAACAATTCTCCAGTATGTGCGTAATTTGCGGTGACTTATATGGAATACACGATTATTTCCGCTACCAACCGAAAGGATAGCAACACCCTCAAAATTGCCAGGGCCTACCAGGATATATTGAAAGATAAGGGAATTGAATCCCAATTGCTCAATCTGGAAGGTCTCAATGTATTGGACAGAAACCCGGAGTTGGAAAAAGTGGAAAAAAAGTACCTGATTCCTGCCTCAAAATTCATATTTATTCTTCCGGAATATAACGGAAGCTATCCAGGAATACTGAAGGCACTCATGGATAATTCCGACATTCGTTCCGCCTGGTGGGGGAAAAAAGCCCTTTTGACCGGCGTATCTGTAGGCAGAGCGGGTAACTTAAGGGGGATGGAACACCTGACCGGGGTACTTCATTACCTGAAAGTATCGGTACATCATAATAAACTACCGATTTCTGTGGTAGATAAGCTACTTGACCAACAGGGGCACCTTTCGGATGAGCCCACTGTTATGGCAGTTAAAAAACAACTGGAAGAATTCATCTCTTTTTAAATCTTTGGATATGCACGGACGGAATATCTGGATCCTCATAGCCCTCATCCTGGTTTTGAATCTCTATGTTTTTCAAGTGGTTAAGTTTCTAACCCATGGATATGGTCCCAGGATGAGGATGGGGGTAGGCGTTGGTTATTGGGCCCTTACCCTGGGTATCCTGTTTTGTTTGTCCATTGTTCCCACCATTCATTCCACCATTATTAAAAATACCGTTGTCGTGATGGTACTGGGTTTTTTCATTGCCCAGCTCCTGGCTTGCCTCTTTTTCCTGACAGACGACTTCAGGAGGCTCATACAATGGATGGTTGGGCGCTTGTTTTTTCACCAAAATGAAGGAGAAGAGGTTGTAGGTGACCACGTAAGCAGGTCCGTATTTCTGAGCTGGGTAGGGATTGCCATAGGGACAGGATTTTTTGGTACGCTACTTTGGGGTCTTAAGAATAAGTATAATTATCATATTCGTAAAGTAACTTTGTCTTTCCCCAACCTTCCTGAAGGTTTTCATGGATGGAAAGTGGTGCAGCTATCGGATATTCATTCCGGAAGCTTTACCAATAAAGAGGCTGTGGCCAAAGGGGTAGATATGATTCTTCAGGAGAAGCCTGAGTGTATTTTGTTTACAGGGGACCTGGTTAATGATCAATCCATAGAAATGGATGGGTACAAAGACTTGTTCGGTCGATTAAATGCCCCCATGGGGGTATTCTCTACCCTAGGAAATCATGATTATGGCGATTATGCCTGGTGGCCTTCGGATCAGGCCAAGGCAGACAACCTGGAAAGATTAAAAAACATTCAGCAGGAAATGGGCTGGCGCTTGTTGATGAATGAGCACGTGGCGTTGGAAAGGAAAGGGGATAAGATCGCTTTGTTGGGTGTGGAAAATTGGAGTGCCAAGGCTAGATTTCCTAAGCATGGACGGATGGACCTGGCTTATCCCGGAACGGAGGATTACGCGTTTAAGCTACTCATGAGCCACGATCCATCCCATTGGGATGCACAGATCCGCCCTCACTATCCCGAAGTTGACCTGATGCTGGCAGGCCATACACATGGTATGCAGTTTGGGGTGGAAATACCAGGGTTTAAATGGAGTCCGGTGGAATATGTATATAAACAATGGGCAGGATTATACGAAGTAGGGAAGCAAAAATTATATGTCAATAGAGGATATGGATTTTTAGGATACCCTGGTAGGGTAGGGATAATGCCCGAGATCACGGTATTTGAATTTCAAAAAGCGACATGAGATCGTTAAGGATCACTATATTATTTCCGGTCTTTTTTCTGTTCAGTCTGCCACTCGTTAAGGCCCAAATAGGTGATACCAACAGAAAGCTCACCCTTTCTTATGTAGATTCCCTGGTCAATAACGACAGCCTGGTCAGGGACCTTTCTGCGTTTATAGACTCTTCTGAAAAGCCAAAATCTTTGTTTGCTGTAGAATTGGGATTTGGAAATGGGTTCTTTACCTCTAAAAACGCCACTGCGGCTACCGGCTATTCCGAAAAAACGTTCTTAACACCTACCGTATCCTATCTGCACAAAAGTGGCTTTGGCCTTTCCGCCTCAGCCTATATGACCCAGGATTTAGGTTCTTTTACGGTTTACCAGGGAGTGATTACCCCCTCTTACCAGATTTCCCGTAGGGACTGGACGGCCGGCATTACCTACTCCCGCTATATTAATAAGGACTCCACCAGTTTTGCGGTCAATCCTATGCGCAATGACATCTATGCGTATTTTACCTGGAAAAAGTATTGGTTGGAACCTGGAGTAGCCTTTGACTTTTCCTTCGACTCCTACCTGGTGAAACAGAGTCTTCTCACTCCGGGAGGTATTTATAATCCTGAATCGCCCAATGGCGGAGCTGTTCAGGACACGTTCAATATTCACGCGCATACCTTTGCCGGCATTGTAACCCTTCAACACGACTATGAGTGGTTCTCTCTGTTTAATAGAAATGATCACATAGCCTTCACGCCTACCCTCTTTGTACTCGCCAATTCTGCCAACTATGACATATCCGTCATTAAGATTGTAAAGGGAGGGAGTATGAGACGCTTTGCCAATAATGATTTTCAAAAGAACAGCAGTGGTACTGCATTCTCCGTGGAGTCTTTGGGGGCTTTAATGGATGCTGTCTATAGTTACAAACACTTTCTCATAGATCCCCAGATTCTAGGGAATTATTTTATCAATACCAGCCCCGGTGTTTCCTCATTCAGAATCTCCTACCTCATAAACGTGGGATTGGTATTTTAATTGCATGTACTTTTTTCAGAAATTGTTCGTTACTTAAGGCCCGATTATTCGTAAACTATTAAAACTGATCTGATGAAGAAACTATTCGTTGTCTTTTTATTGTGTGCAGGCGTGTATTCCAGCGGAAATGCCCAAAGCTTCAGCCTGGGGGCCACCCTTGGAGCTAACCTCAGTAAAATCAACAGTACCTCTTTTAACACCGCATTTAAGGCTGGGTATCTTGCCGGAGCTTATGCCCAACTGCGTTTCGGTAAGCATTGGGGGATACAACCGGAATTATTGTTTGTCCAAAGCCAGACAACCACAGATTCCAACTTCAATGAGCTTTATGGAAGCCAGTTAACAAATGCGCATAACCTGACCCATCTCAACCTGAATTATCTGGATATCCCTGTGCTACTCACCTATCGCATATTGGGTATTATAGATTTGCAGGCTGGGCCTCAGTTTGGGGTGCTGCTTAACAAGAACAATTCCCTGCTGGAAAATGGGCAAAATGCTTTTAAAACCGGTGCCTTTACCCTGCTCACCGGTGCAGAGGTGCATATTTTGAGATTGAGAGCCTATGCACGCTATGGTTGGGCTTTGGGTGATATCAATAACATGAACACCGCCAAATTAACCAGTTCCGATACCTGGAAGCAACAATGTATTCAATTAGGTGTTGGGATTAATATTCTTTAATGTTTATCATTTTCCCCAACAAAATAACCGGGTTAACGTATTTGAAGATAGGGTACCTTAAAAAGGTGCCCTTCTTTGTTAGACGGCTTGGCATTAATCTTGACCCTATATAAGATTCCGCGCTGTATGAATAAAGGTGCAGGAGATTTGTGACATATTGTCTAACATTGAATTATGAGTTTTTCAAATTTTTTTCTGAAACCGGACGATGAAATGGAGTTTATGCCTATTATCCCCCTCAATGAAAATGATGGGGAAAGTGGCGAGGATCAAGAGATTCCGGCCGAGCTCCCGTTATTGCCATTGCGGAATACGGTATTGTTTCCAGGGGTAGTGCTCCCCATTACCGTAGGTAGGGATAAAAGCATTAAGGCCGTCAATGATGCTTATAGGTCTGACAAATTGGTAGGCGTACTAGCGCAAAAAGACAGTAACGTGGAGGATCCTGGTGTACTGGATCTGGAAAAGATAGGGACGGTAGCCAAAATTCTTAAACTAATCAAGATGCCGGATGGGGGGACCACCGTCATTATTCAGGGCAAAAAGCGTTTTGCAGTAAAAGCATTCACGAGTGAAGAACCTTATTTCAAAGCATCCGTTGATGGCCTGGAGGAACAAACCATTGCCGGTGATGCACATTTTGAGGCAACAGTAAGTTCCATCAAGGACCTGGCAGGGCAAATCATTCAGTTATCCCCCAATCTGCCTTCAGAGGCTACGGTGGTACTGAGAAATATAGAGAACCCTTCTTTTTTGGTCCACTTTGTCAGTTCAAACCTGAACAATGAGGTGACCGAGAAGCAAAAATTGTTGGAAGTCAATGATTTGAGAGAAAGGGCAGCATTGCTCATCAGCTACCTGAATCGGGAATTGCAGTTTGCAGAACTGAAAAATCAGGTAACCAACAAGACCAAAGCAGAACTAGATAAGCAGCAGCGGGAATACTTCTTGCAGCAGCAGATGAAGAGCATCAAAGACGAGTTGGGCGGAGACAATAATGAGCGGGAGATAAAAGAAATGCAAAAGCGGGCAGAGGCCAAATTAATGCCTCAGGCAGCAAAGGATGCTTTCCGCAAAGGTATTGAACGATTGGAAAGGATGCATCCCAGTACCCCAGACTACTCAGTGGTGTTCAATCACCTGGATCTGATACTGGATTTGCCCTGGAATGAGCACACGGAAGATGCTTACGATTTGAAGAAGGCACAAAAGGTATTGGACACGGATCATTACGGAATGGCAAAAATTAAAGAACGCATTCTGGAATACCTGGCCGTATTAAAATTGAAAGGGGATATGAAAAGCCCCATCCTTTGTTTCGTTGGCCCTCCGGGTATTGGTAAGACCTCTCTGGGAAGGTCCATTGCCAGTGCCATTGGACGGAAGTATGCGCGGTTGAGTTTTGGTGGACTGCATGATGAAAGCGAAATCAGAGGGCATAGGAAGACTTACATAGGGGCTATGCCGGGGAGAATTATTCAGGCTATCCGAAAGATGCAATCCTCCAACCCGGTCATGATCCTTGATGAAATTGACAAGATTGGTAAGGATTTTAGAGGTGATCCTAGTTCTGCCCTGCTGGAAGTGCTGGATCCTGAACAGAATCATACTTTTTATGATAATTATCTGGAACTGGAGTATGATCTGTCTAAGGTTTTATTTATAGCTACGGCTAACAGCATAGGGGACATACAACCAGCCCTCAGGGATCGGTTGGAGATCATAGAACTCAGTGGTTATGCTGTGGAGGAAAAGATTGAAATAGCCAAACGCCATTTATTCCCCAAGGAGAAAGAGGCGCATGGATTGAAGAGTCTGCCATTAAAAATGGGAGACAAGGTATTGGAAAAAGTCATAGAGGAATATACCCGGGAGAGTGGGGTTAGAGATCTGGACAGGCAACTGGCTGCCCTTATGCGTTCGTTGGCCAAAACCTATGCCATGACAGGGAAGTTGAAATCTGCCCTTTCCCTGCCGGATATTACCCGTATTCTCGGAAAATCCAGGTATAGTAATGAGTTATATAAAACAGCTCATATGCCGGGTGTGGCTGTAGGGTTGGCCTGGACCTATGTAGGCGGTGATATCCTATTCATTGAGACCTTACTCAGTGAAGGCAAGGGTGAACTGAAATTAACAGGCAACCTGGGAAATGTGATGAAAGAGAGTGCCGTTACGGCCCTTACCTATATTCAGGCGAATGCTAAAAAATTGGGCGTGGATCTGGATACGCTCAATAAGCGGAATGTTCACGTCCATGTACCCGAAGGCGCTGTACCAAAGGACGGGCCCAGTGCAGGCATAACGATGATGACCTCTATTGTTAGCGCGGCTACAGGGAAAAAAATTAAACCTTTCCTGGCCATGACGGGTGAAATCACGCTCAGGGGACAAGTACTTCCCGTAGGAGGTATTAAAGAAAAGGTACTAGCGGCAAAAAGGGCTGGTATAAAGGAAGTAATTTTATGTTGGGCTAATGAAAGGGATGTGACAGAAATTAACGCAGATTTTATCGAAGGAATGGAGTTTCATTATGTGCGAAACATGCAGCAGGTACTGGATATAGCCATTCATTAGAATAGCATTAGAAGTCCGATTATTTGGGAAAATATAACAAAAGAAATATCGTTAATTGAATTGATTGTTGTTAATATTGTAGTATATAAATTTTTCATGTTGGTTGTTTTAAGGGTTAAAGAGATTCCCCCATTTCTATGGGGGAATATTTTTTTAATACATTTGGCCACAAACAACATGCTTGAGAAGAAGGCCGGCAAATAAAACGTGTTTCCTGGGCGCCCTTGCCTTGTTTTGGTTTTGCGCTTCCATCCAAGCCCAGACCTTGGGCGGACAAACCATATTTAATTTCCTCAGCGCATCCAATGGTCCCCAACTAAGTGCTTTGGGAGGCGTCAACGTAAGTAATGAAGGCAATGATTTGAGCATGGCCTATATGCAACCGGCGTTGCTCAGGGATTCCATGAATTGGCAAATGGTGGCCAATTTTAACAGCCAATATGCCGGCATTGATGATTACAATTGGATGCTGGCGCATCACCTGGAAGGGTCGGATCTAAACCTGGCCATAGGCTTAGTTTTTGTGGATTATGGTAGTATTACTCAGACGGATCCATCCGGAAATATCCTGGGACAATTCAGACCCCGTGACTATGACCTGCAAGGAACGGTATCCGGCAAATACCTGGAGCGCTGGTATTACGGGTTTACCTTTAAATATATCGGTTCTGATCTAGGCATGTACTCCAGTAATGGGATTGCCGCCGACGTTGGATTGAATTACCAGATCCCTGGAAAGGGTTGGCAATTCGGTATAGTGGCCTCCAATATGGGAACCCAGTTAAAGACCTATGATGGGGCGGATAAGGAAGAGTTGCCATTTGACCTGAAGTTGGGTATTTCAAAGCGGTTGTTGAAAGCACCTTTTCAATTTTCCCTGACCTTCGATCATATACACGAGTGGAACCTGACATATGCGGATACGGCCTACAACCAGGCAACAGGTGCGTCTTCGGGTTCAGGGTTTGCGCATCAATTGCTGGAGCATATGGTTTTTGGTGCTCAATTATATGCCAGTAAATATATAGAGGTATCACTGGGGTATAATTATCTGCTCAGAGAAGAGCTCTCGCTTACCAGTGTATCCAATGGCCTCACGGGCATGTCCTTCGGCGTAGGATTATTGCTACCACCTTTTTCCTTCAGGTACGCACGTACCGGTTATCAGAATAATACGGGATACAACCAGATTGGTATCAATATTCCTTTTGCAAAGAATCGGTAGGGCTTTTATTTATTTCATCAGGTGGGTATGCAATATCACCCACAAAGAGCCAGTAGCAATGATGGCCCATACGCTTACCCCTAATAATAAGGGCTTGGGACCCGTCTGCCGTATCATCTTTGGTGACAAACCTGTTCCGATTAAAAATAGGGTCAGGATCAGTCCTCTTTTAGATAGGGTAAGTAAGCTAGGAGCCAGGGGATGAATAAAGGGAACATAAGTATTGATCAGTACGGCGGCCACGAACAGGAAAATAAACCAGGGGATGGTTACTTTTGGGCTTTCGGGGGCCTGATTGGCTTTGTCGGCAGTGTCGGCGCTTACAGTCTTTGCTGACAGCGCATGCTTCGCATTGACGCGGCTACTTACCTGTAGTACTACCAGCGTAATCAAACTTACTGGTATTATCCATAAGGCCCTGGCTAGTTTCACCGTGGTGGCCAGTTCCAGGGACTGGGGGCTATACCTGCCGGCGGCTCCTATGACGCTGCTCGTATCGTGAATGGCTATCGCAGCCCATAAACCGAATTGAGCGTTGCTCATTTGCAACAGGTGTCCAACCCAGGGAAATAAGAAAAGCGCTACGGCATTGAGTAGAAACACAGCCCCCATGGCTACGGAAATATCGGCATCCTTTGCGTTGATCAGGGGGGCTATGGCTGCAATGGCGCTACCGCCGCAGATGGCCGTCCCCGCAGAAATCAGGTAGGCTACTTTTTTACCCAGGTGCAAACTCCTGCCCAGGTATAAACCTACGAATATAGCCACCGTTATGGAGGCAATGGTGAGCCATAGACCGGATTTACCTGCTTCAACGGCGGCGTGGATATTCATACCGAATCCCAGGCCGACGACGGAAACCTGTAAGAGGATATGGGCCCATTTTTTATGTTGGGCAGCAAAGGGGTGGGGCATGGTAAGTGCTAGGACAAATCCCATAAGCAACGCCAGCCCTGCGTCCATGAAGGGGAGTAAACAAACCAATGCGCATCCGAGAAAAAGGAAGGTGTAAATGGGATGAACTTTTTTCATAACTATGCGCATTTTCTCGAAGAGCAAAATTACCCTCGAAATCTGGGGGGCGCTCATTCGAAAAGATGATGCAGTATAACTTTAAGTTATGGGCCGGCCAGGCTCAGGTTCGTGGCGTCGGAGTTCAGGCTTGCGCCAGCCGGGCTCAAACGCCGGCCTGCTTGACCACGAACTTCATAAACAGGGCCGATAATGGCTCAGGTTGGCCTTGCAGATACGCAAAGCTTAAAGTGCGTGGTAACCGCACGCCTTCCACGGGCAATGCCCTTAGTTGACCAGTTGTTATTTCTTTTTCAACGGTTCTTATAGAAACGATGCTGCAACAAGTGGAAGCCATCATATAGGATTTGATGCCTTCGCTGCTGCCCAGGTACATGCGTACGTTCAGGTCTTTTAGGCCATAGCCCTCCGTGCGGAGATATTTTTCCAATATTTCCAGGGTGCCACTGCCTTTTTCCCGGAGAACCAGGGGAATTTGAGTCAGGGTTTTTAAGGTGATGGGTTCCTTTTTGTATTGTTGGTGATGGGTTGAGGTGAGCAGGACCAATTCATCGTCCAGGAAGGAAGCGTATTTGAGTGCCTTATTCCTGGAAGCGTTTTCTACCAATCCCAGGTCTATTTCCTTATCCAACAAAGCTTTTTCAATAATGCGGCTGTTTTCATTGATCAGCGATACCCTGATATCTGAGAAGCGTTGATTAAAAGCGGCCAGCATGGGGGGAAGTACATATTGGGCAATGGTGGTACTGGCGCCCAATCGTAATCTGCCGGATAAATGTTGTTTAAGGGTACTTAAGTCAAATTCCAAAGACCGGTAAGATTCAAAAATATGTTCAGCGTATTGCCTGACTATACCCCCTGCTTCGGTGAGGAGGATACTGTTTCGGTTTCGCTCGAACAGGGGTAATCCATATTCCTGCTCCAGTTCCCTTATATGTTTGGTGACAGCTGGCTGGCTAATGTATAACGCTTCGGCAGCTTTTGTAAAGCTGCCGAGATCCGATACGGTTAAGAATACTTTGAGCCGGAAGTCAGACATATTAAAAGTTCAATTGACGGCGGTACAGTTGTATCGTGTTTTCTAACCCATAATACAACGCGTCGCTGATGAGGGCATGTCCAATGGATACTTCTGTTAGTTGGGGGATATGTTCAGCGAAATACTTCAGGTTGTGTAAATCCAGGTCGTGCCCTGCATTTAAGCCCAATCCCAGTTCCACTGCCACTTTAGCTGCGCTCACATAGGGAGCAATGGCGGCTTCTTTATCCTGGGGAAAATGCCTGGCATAGCCTTCCGTATATAGTTCTATACGATCCGTTCCTGTCAGAGCAGCGCCTTGAACCATTGCCGTATCAGGGTCCACGAAGATGGAGGTGCGAATGCCGGCCTTTTTAAAAACCCGGATGATGTCTATGAGGTATTCCTTATTGCGTATGGTATCCCATCCGTGGTCGGAGGTCAGTTGCCCTTCTGCATCAGGTACCAGGGTTACCTGATGAGGTTTCACTTCCAATACCAGGTCCACAAATTTCTGTTCTCTGCAATTACCTTCTATGTTGAACTCGGTCTTTAATACTTTTTTCAGTTCCCTGACATCGGCATACCGGATGTGGCGTTCATCCGGGCGGGGGTGTACGGTGATGCCCTGAGCGCCAAATTGCTCGCAGTCCAGGGCAACTTTGATGAGGTCAGGATTATTGCCTCCACGGCTATTCCGAAGGGTAGCGATCTTGTTGATATTTACGGAGAGATGAGTCATAGGAAAAAATTTGGGCAAAGGTCCTGATTCATCTTCAAAATCGGAGATGAATCTTTACAGAGTGGCGAGCAGAGCGGTAAACTTCGGTATAAATAATGGCTTGATTATCATATTACATAACAATTAATTTAATATAAGATAAAATTCCTTTATCTTATGAATACGAGGGCAATATTTTATTACCCTTAAGCCAAGAATAATCTGATATTGCACCAAAGTTTAGTAAATTAACTGCATGTCTCCGATTGTTTCCCAGGACGATGCCCTGCTTTGGCGCCAGTTGATGGAGGGTGATGCCACGGCCTTTGAGGTCTTGTACAGGAAGTATATAGGAGCCCTATTGCAATATGGGGAGCGTATGGGATTGCAAGAAGAGGTACTTAAGGATCAGGTACAGGATCTTTTTGTAGAGATCTGGAAAAGCAGAACCCGGGTTACCCCTACCGATAACGTCAAATTTTACCTATTTAAGGCATTGAGGTACAAAATGATACGTTACCACCAGCGATCCAATCAGGCCATCCCGCTGGACGAAGAATGGCCCCAAACGGAGGAGTCAGTAGAATCCAGGTTATTGGTGGCTGAACAAGAAGGGCTGATGGCCAATCATTTATTAAAGGCCATGGAAAAACTTCCCAAACGCCAGCAGGAAATCATTCACCTTCGATTTTTCCAGGGTTTCTCCAATCAGGAAATTGCTGATCTTTTGAACATGCAGTACCAGTCTGCCACTAACCTGATCCATAGGAGCCTTCAATCCATGAGGCAATATCTTCAATCCCCCATGGTTTCGATGTAGGCGTCCGACGGACAGACCTGCCCTGACCATTTTTGTAATTCTCCCATTTATTAAAATTTTCTTAAAAAAAGTTTCATTTTACTGAGTATAAAATGAGCATTCTTGTCATGTATATATAGACATGAAAGAAACTAATAGTTGGACGCTACTGGAAGACGATTCATTCGTTCGTTGGGTGCTTCATCCAGGGGCATCCACGGATGCCTACTGGGAATCCTGGCTTAGCCGGGATCCTCGTCATCAAGAAATGGTAAGAGAGGCAATGGAACTGCTTTCCCAATTACAACAACATCCACCGGAATCTGATACTTATAGGCTTTCCAAGGAGATCTGGGATGGGGTACAACTGCAAATACAGGAATCAGCACCTCTGTCCATTTCAAAAAATTGGAGGGGCTATTGGTATACTGCTGCCGCCCTGGCCTTGGGGTTAGGTGCTACCGCCTTTTTTTGGAAGGCACATCCTCAAAAGGTTGCTTCTTACGCAGCTACGGTGGCAGCTTCCCCGGAACCGGCACGGGCTTTACTGCATCGCCACAATAGTTCCCCCAAACCAGAGCGTATTTATCTCATCGATGGCAGTACGGTCATTTTAGAAAAGGGTGCCACCCTGATCTACCAACCAAGCTTAAATGATAAAACCAGGGAGGTTAGCCTGGAGGGGAATGCATTCTTTGACATAGCAAAAGATGCCGGCAGGCCCTTTATGGTACATACGGGTGTTATAGTCACCAAGGTGTTGGGTACCAGCTTTGAAGTCAAAGCAGACCCCAAGATGAATGATATCCATGTTGCCGTACGTTCTGGAAAGGTATCCGTTTACAGGGATGGGTATCCTGGCACTGCACAAACGGTTTATGTGCTTCCTCATCAGGAAGTAGTCTATTATAAAAAAGAACAAAACCTGGTCTTCCAATCCAATGCCCCTGCCCAACTTCTGACTCCGCCCTCCGCAGAGATTGTATTCCTGAATTTTGAAGACCAGCCTGTCAATGCTATTCTGGATCAGTTAGGCAAAATGTATCATATCCATATAGTGAGCAATAGGGATAGTCTTTCTGGTTGCAGGTTGACGACTTCCCTGCAAAATGAAAAGTTGACGGATCAGCTCAGTATTATATGTAAGGCGGTAAATGCGGGATATGAAATGAAGGGCGATACAGTTTGGATCAAAGGCGGTCACTGCCAATAACATTGCCAAAACATACTACTAATCAAAAATCGAGATGCTTATGCCAACAACCCATCAAAGCTGCTTAATATACACCTGATATGATCAAAAACTGATGGCGGAAACCCGCCACCAGCTTAACTCCCCTTGTGCCCGACGAATTGGACCCCGGAAGGCATGAACAGGGGAGAAGGCCATTGTATTCCTATTCGTCATTACAACAACCCTTTTAAAGTTATGAACAAATGCGTTACGCACAATCTAACACTAAGATTGCTTATGAGAATTACGCTGTTTCAGCTCTTACTGACAGGGGCACTGGCTATTAGCGCCTCCGCGGGGACGCTGAAGGGCCAGGGAGTCCTGGATCGTAGAATTTCTTTGTCGGAGACCGGGCAAAACCTCAAGAAGGTATTGCACAACATCGAAAAGGTCGCCGATGTAAAATTCACGTATGATAGTCGCCTCGTGGCTTCCAAGGGAGAAGTGAACCTGGACGCTAAGAACGAGGACCTGAAAATGGTATTGGACAAGTTGCTAAATCCATTAAGTATTCAGTACGAGGTGGTAAACGACCAAATCATCCTTAAGAAGGTCTTCAAGGCTGGAAATTCGGATCCGGTAGCCACAGAATATGTACAACCTGGAAATACGGTTAAAGGAAACGTGACAACCAAAGATGGTGCTCCTATTGCTGGAGCCAGTGTGACTGTTCAGGGTACGAGAAAAGGGGTAATGACGGATGCCAATGGTCATTTTGAAATCCAGGCAAATGAAGGAGAGGTGATTGTCATTTCCGTCGTTGGATATGCAACGCTTAGACAAGCGGTAGGAAAAAACAATACCCTGTCCTTTAAAATGGAGGAAGGCAAAAGCGAACTAGGCGAAGTGGTGGTAACGGCTTTGGGAATTAAGAGGAGTACAAGAGCGCTGGGTTATTCTGAAGAGCAGGTGAAGGGGACAGAGGTACAGGAAAGTAATGCCCCCAATGTGGTCAATGCCCTGGAAGGGAAAATGGCCGGGGTCGCCGTTACTCAACCAAATGGCGTAGATGGGGGTAGTACCAGAATCATAATAGGCGGCAATAATTCCATACAAGGAGCTACTCAGCCACTGATTATTGTTGATGGTATGCCTATGGACAATACCATTCCTTCTGCCGCGCAGGATGTAACAGCTCCAAAGGATTGGGGCAGTCCTATCAACTTGATTAACCCAGCGGATATTGAAAACATCTCTGTTTTGAAAGGGCCTGCCGCCGCCGCATTATATGGAGGTTGGGGCGCCAACGGGGTAATCCTGATTACCACCAAAAAGGGTGGAAGAAGGAGTGGCCTTGGGGTGGATTATACTTTCCAGGGAAAGGTGAATGACCCATACCGTTTTTTGAAAATGCAAAACGAATATGGTGCAGGGGGTATGGTATCCCTTAATGCTCCTCAATACCAAACCAACTCAGCGGGTCAACCTATTTTGACCGATGGATGGACCAATATGTTTGTTGACCAGGCAACCGGTACAGGTCCTTATGGCATTGCTACCTGGAATCAAGTCAGCTGGCCAGGCACAGGAGTAAGCTGGGGGCATAAGATGGATGGTACAAACCTGATTTGGTGGGATGGTGTAACCAGGCCTGATATACCTCAACCCAATAACGTCAAATCCTATTTCAGGGATGGGTATCAACTCACCCATAACGTTTCTGTTTCAGGCGGCAACGAGTTTGGATCCCTCAGGGCATCTTATACTCGCCTGGATAATGAGTCCATTATCCCCAATTCTGATTACAACCAGAATACCTTTAACATCGGTGGGAACATGAAGCTTACCCAAAAGGTTAATATCCAGGTTACCGCTTCCTATTTCAACAATACTTATCATAACGCTCCCCAACTAGGGAACAACGAAGCCGGAAGTATCCAATCCAACCTGGTCTATGCCTATAGCCGGGACTATAGAGGGAAGGCGGATAATGGCAACTACCTGAATTATGACGGTTCTCAGAATAAATTCACCGATGCAACTACTGGAACAGCTTTTCCCTGGACAGGCAACGGAAATGCCCAATATATCTATTGGAATACGTACATGAATAATGAGTATGTGACTAGGGACAAACTGTTGGGGGCTGCTCAGATCAACTATGATGCCACTTCGTGGCTGAATTTCATGTTCAGGGCTAGCATTGATGCCAACACGAATCAGGATGAAGCCATCAACGCTCCGACCGATGCTACCCAAACTGTTGGTGGTAATTATGCCAATGGGCTTACTAAGGACAATGCCAACAACTATGATTGGCTTGTCAGCCTACATAAGGATAACTTATTCAAGGATATCAGTGCGAAGTGGGCAGTAGGCGGGACGGCTTATTCAAGGAATATGTACAATATTGCCGGTACCACCAATGGTACAACCATGGCACAACCGGGATTAACCTTCTTCGGAAACTATGTGGGTACCCCACAGGCAGGTCAGGTTCCCAGTGAACAGTGGTACAGGGAGAAACGCAATTCACTGTACAGTTTTATCAACCTCTCCTATAAAAATTGGTTATACCTGGATATCACAGGCAGAAACGACTGGTCGTCCACACTTCAGCCTGGTAACTGGTCTTATTTCTTCCCCTCTATTTCTGCCAGTTGGGTATTTACCGATGCGTTGCACCTGAACTCCTCCTGGCTGAGCTTTGGCAAATTGAGGGCAGCCTGGGCAGAAGCTGCTGTAGGTATTCCATATGCATTGTTCAACAATACTTATGGCACAGGTACATTTGCGGGCCAGCCTACCCTCCAATTGGCTACCTTCTTAAACTCTTCAAATTATAAACCACAGGAGAACAAAACGGCTGATTTCGGAGTCACCTTAGGATTCCTTAAAAACCGGATCAACTTAGACTTCCGTTATTACAATGGTAAGTCAATAAACCAGGTAGCTAATCCTCCGACTGCTCAATCTACAGGTGTAACAAGCTTGAGTGTTAATACTGGTGTGCTGCAAAACTCTGGACTAGAAGCCATGGTGAGTGTCAAAGTGGTGGAGAGGAAAAATTTCAGGTGGGAGGTCAGTATTAATGGATTTAACAACTACAACAAGCTGTTGAGCTTGAATCAGTATGTTAATCAATTGAATATGAATAATATTTGGGGCGCTAGTGGGGTATACATATCAGCTTTAGTAGGACATGAGTATGGTGAAATTATGAGCTATGATTATGCCAGGGACCCTGCTACGAAAAAGCCACTATTGCAAACCGCCACAGAAATTGCTAATAACTTCGGTGTAGATGGAGGTACAGCACAGTCAATGGTAGGTACTGTCTATAAAGCTACCACTTCCATGGTGCCGATAGGTAATTCGACACCTAAATTCAGGGGAGGTATGACCAATACCTTCTCCTTTAAGGGAGGGTTCTCTGTAAGTTTCCTGATCGATGCAAAGATAGGCGGCCAAATTTGGGCAGGAAGCTGGGCATCCATGATGCAACAGGGGCTTGCTCCGGAAACCTTGAAGGAAAGGAATGGTGGAGGATTGGCCTATACAACTCCTGACGGTACCGCCACCAAATGGGGTGTCATTTTACCTGGTGTGTATGATGATGGAAAAAGCACACCCAATACCACTGTGGTTCACTACTATTATAAATACATGACCTACGGCGTATGGAGCAGCGGTCCAAATAACAGCCAATGGATCCATAGCACGGCTGTGATGAATGACACCTGGTATAAGTTAAGAGAATTTGATATCAACTACGCTATCCCTGACAAGATTGTAAAGCATACCCATGCTTTCCAGACCATAAGCGTATCACTGGTAGGTAGGGATCTATTTTACATTCACAGTTCTTTGCCGGATAATGTGAACCCAGAAGGGGTGAATGGTGCCGGCAATGCGCAGGGTATTGAGTTTGCCTCTTTACCCGGTGTGCGTTCTGTCGGTGTAATGGTAAGGTTGGGCTTTTAATTTCATTATCCTCTATTCAAAAAACATTGTGATATGAATCTTTCAAAATATATATGGCTTTATTTGTTGTCAGGGGTGGTGATACTGAACGGATGCACCAAGGGTTTTGTCAATGCAAATAAAACCCAGAACGCTCCTACTTCTACATCAATAGGGCCTGAAATGAATAATCTCTTGAGCACCCTCTTCCTTCAATGGGACGAGCAGGCCTCTTTGCACAACGATTATTATTATGAAGTATCCCAATTGGCGGGAGAAACCAGCTTGTCCGGATATTTAGCCCCTTCTGGCATTAATAGCATCTGGTCTGACTACTATAATGCGCTTCAGAACATGAATGCTGTGCAGGCAATCATTAATGGAGAAAAGGATCAACAGGCCTATGCCAATATTCAGGCAATCCTCTATATCCTCAGGGCCTACAAGACATTCAGAATTACTGATCAGTTTGGGGATATACCCTACTTTAAAGCTGGTTTGTTATTTAGTACGGAAGATTCCTCGTCGGTCCATCCGCCCTATGATGCTCAACAAGTGATTTATGATTCTTTATTGTCTAATCTGAAATGGGCAGTAGACAATATTAACACTGCTGCTAATCCGGTGAGTGCAGCCGGGGATCCCTACCAAACACTAGGTGCCTATGACGTGCTATTTTCAGGTAATATGACTCCATGGCTGAAGATTGCCAATTCCCTTAGGCTGAGGTATGCCATGCAGATGTATGAAAAGGATCCTACAGATGCTACGCCTGTAATTCAGGATGTATTAAGCGGGACCTATCCACTGATTGATTCTGGTAATGACTTTTGCATGTGGCCTGCCAATCTGGGCAAATTTGATCTGCAATCGAGGTGGTGGAGCTTTAGTTCAGGAGGTACTGGTTTTGTCCGTGTAAGCAGTACTACTTGGAATCTGATGGCAGACGGGTTGGACACTCCATCTGTATTTGATCCCAGGGCTTTTCTGTTCGTCACTACCAACCAGGCGGGAAAATACAATCCCTTCATTATTGGTACCAGTACGGGTGATGTTGTTAATGCTTATGGCTCTCCCACAGACCCAACTGTAAAGAATGGTTGTGTATTTTCTCCCTTCAATTGGTACCTGATCAGGGATGAGTGGTATATACCCGAGTTAATCATGACAGCCGCTGAGGTGCATTTCCTGAAAGCTGAAGCTTATACCAGGGGAATAGGGGTAGCGCAAAGCATTCCCAATGCCCAAACAGAATATATGGCTGGTATTTCTTCCTCCGTTAATTTTTGGTACAATATAGCAGCCAATACCAGCGATGCTACGGAAACCTGGGAAGGCAATGCCCCCGCTGCGCCTACAGCTTCGCAGATGCAGGTTATGTTCAGCAACCATAAGGTTGCTTTTACAGGGACCCAGACAGATGCACTTTCCAAGATTTATGCGCAGGAATGGTTGAGCTTCTATCGTCAACCGTGGTTGGCCTGGAACTTATGGAGAAGAACTAGTTTTGCGACGCCAAAGGATCCGGCCAGCAATCCTAGTTCAGAATATACCTCTTACTTCAGGTTGGTGTATCCACTAGATGAGGTCAATAACAATACATTGAATTATGACGCCCAATTAGCAAAGATGGGGGGCGCAGATGTGAATACTACTAAGGTCTGGTGGCAACCTTAAAACAACCCACCAACATGAGGATACATATTATAATGACATGAGCATATTAATTTGGTTAAGGTGATAGTTAGAAAAGAAACCGCCCATTGGGCGGTTTCTTCGTTATATGGGATCGGTTTCGTTTTAACACAGCCCTAACGGTGGACGGTTAAACAGAAATCTTGTGTATGGGTCTTATATACAGAACATAAGATTTAGAAACCTTTTAAAACTTATTTTATGAAACCGAAGGTTCACGAATACCATAAAAATATCTTTATGAAAGTTCGTAAAACGAAATTAACCCTGATGACCGCTATTGCTGCTGTAATACTTACCGGTGCTGCTGTTACAGCTAAAGCTGAGGCTTATCCTCCGGTTAGGTTTGTTGCACACGCCCGGATTGGTTTCCCTGCTCCTCCCATTTTCGCGCCCCGGATTATTATTCCTGCACCTCCTGTAGTGGTTGCTCCGGTTTGCGCTCCTGCTCCGGTTTGCGCACCTGCTCCTGTAGTAGTGGCTCCTGCTCCAGTTGTTATTGGAGGATATTACCACAGACCTTACATCGCCCGTAGGGAATATGGTTACCGCAGGTGGTAAGAAATGCTTTCACGACTAAACTATACAATCTGTGGGCAAGTGTTGAAGAGTGAAAAGGCTCCGGGAAACCGGGGCCTTCGTTTTTTGAGGAGGACCTATCTGGAAATTTAGGTCCTCCACAAAACGGCTTATGATGGCCCTTATGGGCAGAGGAGCTGTGCGCCGCTATTTTTAATACCTGTAATAATCAGGCTTGTAAGGGCCTTCTTTGGGGATACCCAGGTAATCACTTTGAACGGTTGAAAGTTCATCCAGTTCCACACCGATTTTAGCCAGGTGCAGACGGGCAACTTTTTCGTCCAGGTGTTTGGGCAGTACATATACTTTATTCTCGTACTTGTCGTGGTTGATCCACAGTTCCAGCTGAGCCAGGGTCTGGTTGGTGAAGGAGTTACTCATCACGAAAGAAGGGTGACCAGTGGCACAACCGAGGTTTACCAGACGACCTTCCGCCAGCAAGATGATGTCCTTACCGTCGATGGTGTATTTATCCACCTGTGGTTTGATTTCCACTTTGGTTTTACCATAGTTGTGATTCAACCAGGCTACGTCGATTTCAATATCGAAGTGGCCGATGTTACAAACAATGGCTTTGTCCTTCATGGCTTTGAAATGCTCGCCGGTAATGATGTCGCGGCAACCAGTAGTGGTCACGATGATATCGGCTTCTTTTACGGCGTTGGCCATTTTCTTCACTTCGTAACCTTCCATGGCGGCCTGCAATGCGCAGATAGGGTCGATTTCGGTAACAATCACACGGGCACCGGCACCAGAAAGAGATTCGGCAGAACCTTTACCTACGTCTCCGAATCCGGCAACAACGGCAACTTTACCTGCAATCATCACGTCTGTGGCGCGACGAATAGCGTCTACACAACTTTCACGACAACCGTATTTGTTGTCAAATTTGGATTTGGTAACGGAATCGTTGATGTTGATGGCGGGCATAGGAAGGGTGCCTTTTTGCATCCTTTCATAGAGGCGGTGTACGCCTGTAGTCGTTTCTTCGCTCAATCCTTTGATATGATGGATCAGCTCGGGATATACATCGAACACCATATTGGTCAGGTCACCACCGTCATCCAGGATCATGTTGAGGGGGCGATCGGTGCTACCAAAGAACAAGGTCTGCTCGATACACCAGTTAAAATCTTCCTCATTGAGTCCTTTCCATGCAAACACAGGCACGCCGGCAGCGGCAATGGCAGCGGCGGCATGATCCTGGGTGGAGAAGATATTGCAGGAGCTCCAGCGCACTTCAGCACCCAAAGCTACCAAGGTTTCGATGAGCACAGCCGTTTGGATGGTCATATGCAAACATCCGGCGATGCGGGCCCCTTTCAGGGGTTGATCGGCCCCGTATTCCTTACGCAGAGACATCAGACCAGGCATTTCGGCTTCGGCGAGCTCAATTTCTTTACGCCCCCAGGCGGCCAGGCTCATATCTTTCACCTTATATGGCAGACTTAGGTCGATTTTTGCTTTTGTGTACGTGGTGGACATAATTCTTAGATTATTTTAAGCAAAGCTAAGTTTGTAGAATAAAATATTAGCAACTTGATTAAAATTTGGTATAAAATAATGTTTTGTGCTAGTTTTATAGGATAAATACTGCTATCGCCATGAAAAAGAGGCTCCAAACAGCAGATTTGGCTGGGAAGGCCTTAGAAAAAAGGCCCGACACCGGCGTCAGCGGCACGAAGAGGCCCGTCGTCGCCAATGGCACAGCGGGTCCCGGCGTCAGCGCCGGCAGTCCTTCCCTGGACACCAAAGACCTGATGATCCTTAGGCTGTTACAGGAAAATGCCCGGATGACGGTCAGGGAAATAGCGGCTCAGGTACACTTGAGTACAACACCGGTACATGAACGTATCCGTAGGTTGGAAGAGACAGGGGTTATCCGTCAATACGTGGCCCTGGTAGATCATACCAAGGTCAAGAAGGGATTAATGGTGATTTGCTATGTGTCGCTTAAGCAGCACAATAAGAAATCGGGTGCCATGTTTATAGAGGCGATAGCTGCCATTGATGAAGTCATAGAATGTTACAACATCTCCGGAGAGTTTGACTTCATGCTCAAGGTGGTGGTTGAAAACATGGATGCCTACTATCAATTTCACGTGCACAGACTCAGTGAAATCGAGGACATAGGGCACCTCCAAAGTGTATTTGTCATGGGGATCATTAAACAAACGCACCAGTTGGTGTATTGAGCCCGGCCACAGAAACGCTGACCGAGGTAGGAACATCCGCCTGGGATACCGGCGGCTAGGCCTGATCGTTGAGGGCGTATTGCATAACGTAGTCGTTCATGTAATATCCCCTACCGATATCTATGTCTTCCTCCCTGACCACCCTGAAACCCATTTTCTCATAGAAGGATTTTGCTTTATTGTGCCGGTTAACGTTCAATACCAGCGCCTTTCCTTCCAGGGCCTGAACCAGGTTCATCACGTGGGTAATCAGTTGACGTCCAAGTCCGCTACCTTGCTTGGCAGGCAATACATACAGCTTATGTAACTTATAGGTTCCAGGAGGATCTACTTCGCCGAAGCCGGCAAAACCTTTAGGCGTCCCGTTTTCTTCTATAAGGAGAAAGCGCTGACCCATACGCATTTGGTGATCGAGGGCGTTCGTGCTATAGATCAAATCCAGCATATAATCCAATTGCTCTTTGGGGATGATTTCCTGGTAGGCGTCAGGCCAGATGTCCAGTGCCAATCTGCGAATGAGCGGAATATCGTCTGTAATGGCGTCTCTTATGATGATCATGTTCGTGGGCTGTTCATTAAACTGCTTGGGAAACAGACTGTCCAAAGTTATGTAGAATTCCATTGGCTGCCTGGATTTTGGCACTAGCGGTGCGTAGTGCTTCTTCCATGGCATTCTTCATGATCTCAGGATCACTTTTGTCAAAAGCGGCTTCCTTGGCTTGCACGAACTGCTTGATGGAGTTTTGGAATTCCTCGTTGGAAGTAATGGCTACTTCGAGGATATGGTTTCGTTCCGAAACTGTTTTTTGTAAAATGAACATCAGGTATTCCACCTGTTGAAATAGGACGCCCAATTCATCATTGGAATGTTTGGGCATCGGCTGGGTCTGGCGGGTAGTGATAAATTGCTGTAATGCTATCCTGCCTGTTTTCAAAGGACGTAGCATCCTGTTGAGGATAAGCATAGTGGCGGCGGCCCCGGCCAGGGTGAATAGAAAAATGGCCAATAAAACGCGCATGGTGTTGGGGGTGCCGGAAATGAAGTATAGGTAAACAAGCATTCCGATCAGGGGAATATGGATTCCGCAAAAAGCACTGGCCATGACCTTGAAAGCAAAGCGATGGGTGATCTTAGTGGGTTGGTTTTGGGTAGTTGTCATGTGAAAAGGAATATATGAAAACAATTGTATATTGGACCTATGAAGGGTTTAATCGCCACCACAGTTTTGCTGCTGCTTCAATTTAATCAATTCTTGTATGCCCAGGATGTTTTTGGTGGAAATCCTTCTTCCATCCGCTGGAGGCAATATAATTCCGATACCGCCAGGGTAATCTATCCAGTCGGTATGGATAGCGAGGCGTTGCGTGTCGCACAAATTGTACACTATCTGAATAAATCTACGGGTCATTCTATTGGGGTCAAGCAACGTAAAATCAATATTGTTTTTCAAAAGGACGTTACATACGAAAACGGCTTTGTAGCCTTGGGCCCCTTCCGGAGCGAGTTTTACCTCAATCCTCCCCAGGATGTTTTCAGCTTGGGGTCCTTACCTCCTTACGAAAACCTCGCCATACACGAATATCGCCATGTTCAGCAATATATGAATTTTGATAGAGGTTTTTCAAAGATCCTTTCATTCATTTTGGGTGAACAGGGACAGGACCTGGGTAATGCCATGACTGTTCCGAATTGGTTCTTCGAAGGCGATGCCGTTTTTCAGGAAACCCTGGTGAGCCAGGAGGGAAGGGGCAGGTTGCCCTCTTTCCTGGACGATTTCACGGCATTGTGGACTTCAAACAGAGACTATAGTTGGCAGACCTGGAGGAACGGATCCTACCGTTCACTGGTTCCGGACTGGTATCCATTGGGATATATGCTGGTGTCCTATGGAAGGGCTCAGTTTGGACCGGATATCTGGAAGAATATTGCCGGAGATGCCGCGGCAGGAAAGAGGGGTTTGTACCCCTTCCAAAAAGCCGTTCAACATTATACAGGTGAATCTTTTAAAGTTTTCAGGGAAGCAGCTATGACCACTTATAAGGATTCCCTGCTCCGCTTGGACACGGTTGTCGCAGGTCATTTATTGACGCCTTTGCTCAGGCATGATGTTGTGAATTATCAACAAGGGTACCTGATGGGTGATGGAGGGATGATTGTAGCCAGGGGGAGCTATAGTAAGGTGCCGGCCTTTTATATCAGGGATGCTTCCGGATGGCATAAGCTAAGGACCTGGGACATAGCCCAGGACAGTTATTTTTCTTACAAAAATGGAAAGGTGGTATATGCGGCCTACCAACCGGACCATCGTTGGGGGCTGCGTCAGTATAATGATTTGCGGATATTGGACGTACATACGGGGCGGCAGCGCTCCATTACCCATGGAAGCAAGTACTTCTCTCCGGATATCAGCCCGGATGGGTGTAGGGTAGTGGCTGTTTCTATACAAGCAGGAGGTAAGGCAGCCTTGCATATCATAGACGTAAAAACGGGTGAGGTAGTGGATTCCTTACCAAATCCGCTGCGCTATTATTATGTCATGCCCCGCTGGGAAGCCGATGGCAAACATATAGTGGCGGGCATCCGGAATGGGCAGGGTATGATGTCTTTGGTGAGGGTGGATATGGAAGCGCATCAATACGATATTCTACTGCCTTTTTCTTTTCACCTGGTCTCCTTTCCTTATGCCTCGGGAGATACGATTTATTTCAGTGCCCAGCAAGGACACGGGAATCAGCTCATGGCTTATGTGCGCGGCGCCGCAGGTGGCCCGGAGCTAGCCTCCGGTGGGTCTCAAGGGGTGGCCGGCGGAGCCTTGTTTCAACTGACCGATGGAGTCCGGTCATACTATATGCCCTCCGTAGATAAGGGGACCATCTCCTGGTCAACACCCGCTGCGGATGGATGGGCTTTGTACAGTAACCGGGTAAATGCTTTTCCCTGGACCCCGGTAACGCCAGAAGCTTTTACCATGAAGGCATATCCTTTGTTGAGGCAAGGTTTTGTGGAGGATTCTGCCTCAGGTGCGCTTGGGCGTGTGGATACCTTTAAAAATTATCAGTCTTCCCCTTATCATAAGGCCTCCCATTTTTTCAATTTTCACAGTTTCAGACCTTATTATAGTAACCCTGATTGGTCCTTTACCCTTTATGGGCAAAATGTACTCAATACCTTCCAGTCCCAGGTCGGTTATGATTACAACCAAAATGAGCAAAGCAGTAATTTCTCAGCAGGTGGAACTTATGCGGGCTGGTATCCCTGGATCAGTGGTTCTGTGGGTTATACCTTGCACAGGACGGCTTATACCTCACAGGGTTTGGCGGTACACTGGGATGAATTACAGGCGGGACTTGGAACCAGTGTGCCTTTTGATTTCTCCCATGGACGTTTCTATCAATACCTGACGCCTTCGGTTACTTTGCAGGAAGATCAATTGTCCATACCCCAGGATTCAAAGAAATATTTTGCCACCGATCATATTGAATATTTCCAATACGGTCTTACATGGAGCTCCCAGATCCAACAAGCTACCAAACAGATTTTCCCACACTGGGCGCATTCCCTTAGCGCATCGTTGGATAAAAGCACCTTCGGTGACCCCAAAGCCTGGCAGCTCCTGATCACCGGATCTGTCTACCTACCCGGCTTGTTTAATAGTCATAGTCTGGTCCTCGACGGTGCTTTTCAAAGAAGGGATACATTGGGGAATTATAGTTATACCAATGATTTCCCTGGTTCCAGGGGATATCCTGGGATTAATTTCCCGGAGATGTGGAAGGCCAGTGCCAACTACCATTTTCCCCTTGTCTATCCAGATTGGGGAGCGGCCAGTGTTATTTACTTCTACCGGATCAGGGCCAATGTGCTCTATGATCAAACGATGCTGGAGGGATTGAAGCCCCATTCCCAATATCACCTGAGGTCTACAGGTCTGGAAATCTACTTCGATACGAATTGGTGGAACCAGTACCCGGTAACCTTTGGGATCGGTTATTACCGGCTATTGGATAATAACCTGGTGGGTACCTCACCCAATCAATGGCAGATATTGTTACCGATCTTATTTTAAGGGCACCATGCTGCCGGTAGCGGGTGTGGGCTCCTTGGTCTGGATTCCGGGCCGCGCCTATTGAATGGTTAATTCCAGGTTGGGGGCCATGGTCTTTTTGCCCTGGGCATCTTTTACAATGATATGGTTTACATAAATCGTTTCTCCTGACTGAAGGCTGGAATCTATATTGCTCTTCCATAAGGAATCGATGGAGGCTGTATTGAAATAATCCCTGGAGTAGAGGTGGTAAGTCTCCTTTATTTCACCGGTTGAATCATCCTTGAATTGGGTCCGCTCCTTATAGCTAAATTGAAAGCGGGTAATGGTATAAGCGCCTGTTTTTCCCAAAACAATTAGCGGAGAATCCAGCATGGTTCGGGCTGCTTCTGGCGTAAGGGTACTCCCACTGGAATGCGAAGCCCAATAGGATTGCAGCCCTGGGTCATAGGGCTTGGCTGTGTCGGCAGAAGTGACGTCACCCTCGTTAATACCGGACTGCATGGGGCGAGCGCTCCATGACATGGATGCGATGAGGAAGGGGAAAAACAAAGCAAAACGTATCATAGGATGGTTTATGGTTGTCTTTGCCGGCATAAGGCCGGCAGCGCTTATGCTAAGGCTGCCAGGCTTTCTTCCAGTGTTTTTATTTTGGCCAGGGCGTCCTGTTGTTTTTTCTTTTCCAAAGCGATGACCTCTTCTCTGGCATTGGCAACGAAACGCTCGTTTCCCAGTTTCTTTTCCACAGATTCCAGGAATTTACGTTGGTAATCCAGGTCTTTTTGCAGTTCTTCTTTTTGCAGACCAGTGTCTAAAGCATGAGGCCCTTTGATCTGGAAAGTTGCCGTGCCCACCACAACCGTAATCGCCCCAGCCGGCGCCGTTTCATTAAAACGAATGTCTCCGGCATTTACTTGCTTTTTCAGCAATGGAAGGATTTCCTGGAAATAAGACGCAGGCTGTGACTGGCTTTGAGCCCAGCATTCTATAACGTCTTTGGGTTTGATTTGTTGCTTATTGCGGACATCCCTGATAGCGGAAATGGCGTTTTTGAGGAAAGACCCCTGTTCCAGTATGGGGGCATCTGGGGCTGAAGTTGCCTCCCACTGGGCTATACAAAGGTCATCTCCCGGGTTGCGTATGGAAAGCAGGTGATAGATTTCTTCCGTAATGAAGGGCATAAAGGGATGCAGGATCTCCAGCAGTTCATCGAAGAAATTCAGGGTTTTACGGTATACGTCTGCATCAATGGGTTGCTCAAATCCGGGCTTTATCCATTCCAGGTACCAGCTACAGAAATCGTCCCATATCAGGGAGTAGATGGTTTTCAAGGCTTCGCTAAGGCGGAAATCCTTAAACATTCCTTCTATCTCTGCGCGTACTTGCTTGAGCCGGTTATCAAACCATTTAACGGCAAAGGGGGGATAGTCAGCGTTGGTGCCGGCCTGGCGGCCCTCCCACATTTTCACCAACTTCAAGGCGTTCCAAAGCTTATTGGTAAAGAATCGACCTTGTTCCAGGGCGGATTCATCAAAGAGCAAGTCGTTTCCAGCCGGAGCTGCAATCATGATCCCGAAACGCACGGAGTCTGCTCCGTACTGGCTGATCAGGTTCAGCAAATCCGGGGAATTGCCCAGACTTTTGCTCATCTTGCGACCCAGCTTATCCCTTACCATTCCCGTGAAGTATACGTCTTCAAAGGGTTTGACGTGCTCAAACTCCATACCAGCCATGATCATACGGGCCACCCAGAAAAAGATGATGTCCTGGCCTGTAACGAGTACGGAAGAGGGATAGTAATATTTAATATCGGCATTGCCCGGCTCAGAAATGCCGTTGAACACTTCTATAGGCCATAACCAACTGGAGAACCAGGTATCCAGTACGTCCGGGTCTTGCCGGAGGTCAGCCGGGGTTAGTGTGGTTCCTTTCGCTTTGAATTTGGCCAAAGCCTCTTCGGCCGTAGTCGCCACTTCAAAGCTTCCGTCCGGCGCATAAAAGGCGGGAATTTGCTGACCCCACCAAAGCTGGCGGCTGATACACCAGTCTTCTACATTTTCCAGCCAGTACTTATAAGTAGCCAGGAAACGATCCCCAGGGTGAATGCGTATTTCCCCACTGTCCACGGCTTGTAAGGCAGGGCCAGCCAGGTCTTTCATCTTTACAAACCATTGGGTCGATATCCTGGGTTCTACTACGGTATCCGGATTACGCTGGCTATAACCCAGGCGGGTGGCATAGGTTTCCTCTTTGTGGAGCAAGCCTTGTTCCTGGAGCGCAGCAATCACCAGCTTTCTGGCCTTAAACCTATCTTCCCCAACAAACACTTCCGCAGCTGGGCTCAGGGTGCCATCGTCATTGAGGGTGTCAATAACAGGCAGGTTGTGCTTTAGGCCCAGGTTATAGTCGTTGATATCATGGGCAGGGGTCACTTTAAGTGCTCCGGTACCGAAGGTCGGATCCACATAGGTATCGAAGATGATGGGGATCTTCCTGTTCACTAAGGGAACAATGGCAGAACATCCTTTCAAATGGGTATAGCGTTCATCTTCCGGATGTACGCATATAGCCGTATCCCCCATAATGGTTTCAGGCCTTTGGGTGGCTATGTAGATGTATTCCCCATTTGGGTTGCCCTCCGTATCGGTTAGGGCATACCTTATATGGTAGAGTTTGCCTGTGAGTTCCTTATACTCCACTTCCTCATCGCTGAGGGCCGTTTTGGCTTTGGGGTCCCAGTTGATCATACGGGCTCCCCTGTAGACCAGTCCTTTTTGATATAATTCTATGAATACCTTGATGACGGCCTTATAATAATGATCATCCATGGTAAAGGTAACCCTGTCCCAATCCACGGAACAGCCCAGTTTTTTAAACTGAGAATAGATGATGCCTCCGTATTTTTCTTTCCACTCAAAAGCATATTTGAGGAACGCCTCTCTCGACAGGTCCTTTTTCTCAATCCCTCTATCCTTGAGCATGTTCACCACCCTGGCCTCTGTAGCAATAGAAGCATGGTCGCTACCGGGTACCCAGCAGGCGTTAAAGCCGTTCATACGTGCCTTACGGACCAGAATATCCTGAACCGTTTCATTGAGGGTATGCCCCATGTGCAATACCCCGGTAACGTTGGGTGGGGGGATGACCACCGTAAAGGGTTTGCGTCCGTCGGGCTTGCTAGAGAAGTACTTATGATCCAGCCAGTGTTGATACCATTTTTCCTCTGCCTCGGCAGGGGTAAAGTTTTTGCTCAGTTCCATTGCCGGCAAAAATACGAATTGTATATAAGTCAAGTGCGTATTTTAGCGGAATGGAGAACACCTGTCGAACAAAGATCCGGCTGAGCCTATGGATGAGTGCCCTGATGGTCTTTTTTCTTTCGGGGCCCGGTACCACTTGGGCCCAGCACCAAAAGGCAGTCCCGCTCCAGCAAAGGATACTGGATCAAATCAGTAAAAATGATTCCAGCATGCAGGTATCCGGGTCCTCGGATACAGTCGTTCCCTATCTGATCAACAAAGAAGAGCGGCTGAGCATGGACATTACCAAAATCAGCTCATTTTACCGCCATGGCCTGGATACCATCGATATCAGCGCTCAGTTGCCGAAAGTGGAATCTGATCTGAAAAGATTTAAGGGAATCATAGATACCAGAGGGAGGCGCATGAATTTGCGCAGTCTAAATAGCTCAATGGTACTGGTACAGCAATACCTGGATAACCTCAAGGAATGGCAGGCCACCCTTAATGGTTATTCTTCCCAGATGGATGAAATTACAGCGTCCGTTGAAAGGATTGTGGACGACTCAACGGTAAAAAGCCTGCCGGCGGACACGGCGCTATTCCGGCTGGCTGTTGGGCAGCTCCAGGACATCGATACCAAATATAAGCAGGTAGATACGCTGGAGCGACAAGGTTTAACCAGTGTAGGGCTTTTGCAGAACAGGGTAGAAGCGGCGTATTTGCAGGCCACTAGCTTGATGGATGAGATCAATTACCGGATTAAATTTGTCAAACGCCAGATTTGGAAACAGGAAGAGGATCCCATCTGGAGTGCAAAACCCTCGGATTATACCGGTAACCTTTGGCAGGACTTAATGGATGCTATTTCCAGGGGACTCAGGGTAACCAGCATTTATATGGAAGCTACCTGGGATACCCGGACCATAGCTTTGGTGGCCCTGATCGTCATTACAGCCTGGACCTGGGTCAACCTGAGGAAGATCAAAAAAAGAGGAGATACGATCACAACCCTGGCTCCGGTTCATTTCGTGAACCATACCGTTTTTGTTTCCTGCCTGTTGTTGGTGCTCACCTTTGCGACCTTTCTGGAAACCAATATACCCATGTCCTACCTGCACCTGACGGGACTTATACAGATGATAGGGTTGGCTATATTGATGCCTCCTTACCTGACCCCCAAAGGAAAGCAGCTGGGTATCTGGATGATTGTGCTGTGGGTAGGCTATACCCTCGATGACTTGTTGGGTGAAACAACTTATGGTGAGCGTTGGTTGCTGCTTGCGGGCGCCATTGCCTCCATGTATTTTTGCTTCCGCCTGTTGCAGCATGAGCATCGGGTGATCAAAGGCATTACTTTTCCTAATGTCACCAAACCCTTGGCCTCCTTTGCTTTTCTGGCTGCGTTCTTATCCCTGCTTTTTAACATCAGCGGGCGCATCACCTTATCCAAACTGATCGGGCTCACGGGTATTCACAGTATTGTGTATGCCGTAACCCTTTGGGTATCCTCCAATATAGTCATTGAAGTGATTTATATTCAATCTGAGGCCTATAAGAATACGCGCTTTTCTGCTTTTTTAAACTTTAAGGAACTACAGCAGCGCTTCCAGGTATTGTTGCGCATACTATGTGGTATTTTCTGGTTCATACTGCTCACCCGCAATCTAAGCATATATGAACCCTTCTATGATGCGGTAACGGCCATCATCTCTAAGCCGCGGACCATAGGCAGTTTGTCTTTCAGTCTGGGTAGTATAGGCATCTTTGTACTGATCATCTGGATAGCGTCCATACTATCTCAGTTTGTCACATTTATATTTGGTAATCAAACGCCGCCTCCGGGTACATCTACCGGACAAAGTTCGCTCAATACGGCAGCCATTTCCCTGATGGCCCGGTTGGCTATACTGGCCTTGGGTTTCTTCATTGCCATTGGGGCAGCAGGAATACCCTTAACCAAAATATCCTTTATCGTAGGCGCTCTGGGCGTCGGTATTGGCTTCGGTTTGCAAACCATCGTCAATAACCTGGTGAGTGGGATCATCCTGACTTTTGAGCGCCCAATAAAAGTAGGGGATCAGGTGGAAGTCAATGGAAGATCCGGCATTGTCAAGGAGATAGGCATAAGGGCCTCTAAAATTTCCAACTTCGACGGAGCCGATATCATCATACCCAATGGGGACTTGCTTTCTCAAACCCTGACCAATTGGACCCTTAGCAACCGCAACAGGAGGGTCACTTTGAACATTCGGACCAACAGGGATGCGGGATTGGGTAAAATTACCGACGTGATCAGAGGGGTGTTGGATGCCCATAAAGACATCATGGCTAATCCGGGCCCTTCAGTACTGATCACTGGATTTGGTGGTAATTGGGTGGAGTACCAGGTATTGTTTTGGGCAGAGGACCTGTCCAATACGGGAGGCCTCACCCATGCGGTCATTCAGGAATTAAACGATGCCCTGGATAAAGCAGGGGTTATATTGGCCAATCCTGGTCAGGATATTTACATACGCAGTGAACCAACGCAGGACGAGGCGAGTGCGGATGCCTATGTGGCCGACAGGTCGTCGGGTCATTCACCCCGAGGGTCGTCCAGGCCCGTCACTTCATCGGTCGCGCGCGATGCTGAAGAACCCGTGGGTAATGCAGATCCAGGAGCCATAGGAACAGGTGGAGCACAACAAGGACTTCCCAATTCCGGGGCACCAGGTAACCCAGATCCAGGGGCCACAGGAAAAGTTTAGAGAGAGCCGCCAGGTGCGCTGGTGCTGTCTGGTGCGTGTGCGAAGCACTGAAAGTTAAGCCTTGGTAAAGGATATACTTGGTAAATCCTAAATAGGTTAAATTTGCCATCAGATCATGCTATATGCAGTTGTAGATATTGAAACTACTGGAAGTCATGCCAGCGAACACGGCATCACGGAAATCGGTATCGTCATTACAGACGGCGTAAAAGTCGTGGAATCCTTTGAGACCCTGCTCAATCCCAAGCAGCCCATTCCACCCTTCATTCAGGTATTGACAGGGATAAAGGATGAGATGGTAAGCACTGCTCCCTTATTTGAAGAGGTAGCGCCCAGGGTATTTGAATTATTGCAGGACAAGATTTTTGTTGCCCATAACGTCAACTTCGATTATTCTTTCGTACAGCATCACCTCAAACACGCCGGGTTTGGCTTAAGCGCCAAAAAGCTTTGTACTGTCCGCCTCTCCAGAAAGGTATTTCCTAACCTCTTGGGATACAGCCTGGGCAAATTGACCAGGCAATTGGGTGTCAAAATGGACAGGCACCATAGGGCTGGCGCAGACGCCACCGCTACAGCGGAGGTACTTCATCGTATACTGGCGGAAGACAATGGAGGCCATGTGGAGGCCATGTTGAAGAGCAAGCACCAGGAGCAGAACCTTCCCCCTCATCTTTCGGAAACCCTTACCCAAAAGTTGCCTACCGCCCCTGGTGTATATTACTTTCACGATGCCCATGGGAAAGTGGTGTATGTTGGAAAGGCCAATAACCTCAAAAAGAGGGTGCTGGGTCATTTTACCGGCAACGATACCGGATCAAGGCGCCAGTCTTTTTTGGGGCATATACACCAGGTTACCTATCAGGTGTGCGGGTCCGAACTCATGGCCTTTATCCTGGAACATGCGGAGATCCGCCGGTTATGGCCCATATTTAATTATGCCCATAAGCATCCGGTGGAAGCCTATAGTCTGTATGTGTTTGAGGACCAAAGAGGGTATTTGCGCCTGGTCATAGATGGGAAGAAAAAACACCTGGAACCGGTCTATACCTTTAACCTGCTGATAGAGGGCCAGTCAATGCTGCGTAAGCTCATACAGCAGTTTGATCTTTGCCCCCGCATGTGTTTCCTGGACAGGACCCAGGGGCCTTATTTGCCGGAGCAGAAAGGAGAAGGCGTCCAGGACTACAATTCACGGGTAATGGAGGCCGTAGCTTTTCTACGGAAAAACCTGCCCACCTTTGCTGTAGTGGAAATGCCTGACGGGGATAAAACAGAGACTTCCTGTATACTCATGGAGCAAGGTAGGTTTTATGGCATGGGTTACCTTCCCAAAGGAACTTTGCTAACCCAGGTAAAGGAACTGAAAAACCTGCTCACGCCCTATCCTGATCACGATTATGTCCGTGGTCTTATATACAAGTACATTCAGCGATGGCCTTCCAAAAAGGTAGAATTCGCGGAAGTAAGCTAGGGTGTAACTCAAAATTTTTTCTTTCGTTTTCCTCTTTTACATTCGCGGCATGTTACAGTTTGCTTCAGAAGTTGCTTCAAGACTTCAATTACGTATTCAGCAAGTGGAAGCCACACTTGCCCTGTTTGAAGAAGGCGCCACCATACCCTTTATAGCCCGTTACCGTAAGGATAAAACGGGGGCCCTGGACGAGGTCCAGATTCAACAGATTCAGGATACGGCTAAATTCCTTCAGGAATTTGCGGAGCGAAAAGCTTTCATCGAAAAGACCATTACCGAGCAAGGTAAAATGACGGAGGCTATTCAGGAAAAATTGAATAAAGCAACGACCATAGTAGAACTGGAAGACATTTACCTGCCCTTTAAACCCAAACGCAAAACAAAAGCCCAAACAGCCCGGGAAAATGGATTGGAGCCGCTGGCATTACAATTGCTGGAACAAAAAGACATGGATGTCAACGGCAGCGCAGAAGGCTTTATCAATGATGCTGTAGCCTCCGCTGAAGAGGCCCTCCAAGGCGCCAGGGATATCATTGCCGAAATGATCAACGAAGACGCCGTGGTACGTGCAGGCATGCGCCGCTTATTTGAGCAAAAAGCCACCCTTCAAAGCAAGGTGGTCACGGATAAGGAAGCGGAAGCCATCAAATACAAGGACTATTTTGATTATTCAGAGCCCGTAAAGGATGTTCCCAGCCACCGTATTTTGGCGGTGCTGCGTGGATTCCTGGAAGGTTTTCTCAGGGTGGCCATTGGCCCTGAGGAAGAATTGGCTCTTCAGTATATAGAGGATCAATACGTCAAATCCAGCAATCCGGCAGGTGAGCAGGTGAAAAAAGCTGTCAAGGAATCCTACCGGAGACTGTTGCAGCCTAGCCTGGAGAGTGAGCTTAGGACCCTGCTAAAGACCAAAGGGGACGAGGAAGCCATCACCGTATTTGCGGAGAACCTACGCCAGCTCCTCCTCAGCAGCCCACTAGGCGGTAAAAGGACAATGGCCATTGACCCTGGTTACCGCACAGGTTGTAAAGTGGTTTGCCTGGATGAAAAGGGGGAACTGTTGATCAATGACCTGATCTACGTACATGAACCCAATAGGGCTGATGCTTCTGCTGCCAAAGTAAGGCATTTGATCAGTCATTATAAAATGGAGGCCATTGCGGTAGGTGACGGAACAGCGGGAAGGGAAACAGAACAGTTTATTAAAAAGCTGGACCTGGGATTACCCATCTTCCTGGTCAATGAGGACGGTGCTTCGATATATAGTGCATCTGAAATAGCCAGGCAAGAGTTCCCTGAACAGGACATTACCGTCAGAGGAGCGGTGAGTATTGGTCGTAGGCTGATGGATCCCCTGGCAGAACTGGTAAAGATCGATCCCAAAAGCATCGGTGTCGGCCAATACCAGCATGACGTCAATCAGGTCCGTCTTAAAGAAAGGCTGGATCAAACCGTAGTATCCTGCGTAAACCAGGTAGGCGTGAATCTTAATACAGCCTCTAAGCACCTATTGAGCTACGTGAGTGGCATAGGTCCTTCCCTGGCGGAAAACATCATCCGTTACCGCAGTGAAGCCGGCAAATTCAACACCCGTAAAGAGCTGTTGAAAGTACCCCGTTTGGGAGAAAAAGCATTTGAACAATGCGCAGGCTTCCTCAGGGTTAAAGAGAGTGAATATCCCCTGGATGCTTCTTCCGTTCACCCGGAAGCATACGCTGTAGTGGAACGAATGGCGGGAGACCTCCAGACTACGGTAAAAGACCTGATCGGCAACGAAAAACTGATCGGTCAGATTCCGGTGAAGCAGTATGTCAATGATACTTTTGGGGAACACACCATAAAGGATATCCTTACTGAGTTGAAGAAACCCGGATTGGATCCCCGAAGCGAGGCTACCCAGTTCTCCTTCGCTGAAATCTATTCCATAGAAGAAGTGCAGCCGGGTATGATCCTTCCCGGCATTGTTACCAATATCACCCGATTCGGCGCCTTTGTAGATATTGGGGTGAAGCAGGATGGGTTGGTGCACGTTTCGGAAGTCGCTCATAAATACATCAGTGATCCTTCCGAAGCATTAAAGCTCAATCAGCAGGTGCAGGTAAAAGTCCTGGAAGTGGACAAGGTACGCAAGCGCATTTCCTTATCCATTAAGCAAGCCGATCCGGAAGGGGCCAAAGCCTCGGGCGCTGGGGGCCGCCGTTCTGAGGGCCCTGGACGTTCAGGTAAGGCTGGGGGTGCCCCCGGCGGTTCTGGCCGCGCGGGCGGTTCAAACCGAGGTGGCGAACAATCCGGAGGACGTAGTGGTGATCATTCTGGTAGTCGCGGGGGTGGCCACTCCGGCGGCCGTGCAGGCACTGGCAAATCCGCAGGTCCAGATGTTCCCACATCCGAAACTATGGAAGACGCTTTGGCGCTGTTGAAGAAGAAGTTTGGGAAATAAGCTGATGTAAAAGTTGAATAAACTGGGAGCGGGGTATCATCTCTGCTCCCATGCTTTCCAGGTGAGGTGTATGGACCTGGCAATCGATCAATTGTACGCCTTCGTTTGTGAGTTGCTCCACATAAGAGATGAATGCGAATTTGCTGGCATTGCTTTGGGTGGAGAACATGCTTTCTCCGAAAAATACCTTCCCTAGTCGTATACCGTACAAGCCCCCCACCAATAGCCCATCGTGGTAGGTCTCCGCACTATGGGCATAGCCCAGATCGTGCAAGCGTGTGTAGGCTTTTTCCACGGCATCCGTGATCCAGGTACCATCCTGCCCCTTCCTTTCTATTTGTTTGCAAGCGGAGATGACGCCGGCAAAATCCTGGTTAATCCGAAAGGAGAATTGTCCCTTTTTAGCCAGTACCTTCATGCTCTTAGATACTTTCAATTTTTCCGGAAATACAACGCAACGTGGATCAGGACACCACCAGAGCGGGGTTTCCCCTTCATACCAGGGAAATATACCTTTTTGGTAGGCTGTTAATAATCTTTGAGTGGAGAGATCTCCTCCAATAGCCAGGAGTCCATCGGGCTCAGCAAGCTCAACAGGAGGAAAAACGATATTATGATCCAGTGCGAAAAGGGGCATGTCTATGTAACAGAAGCCTCAACAGTGGCCCCAATCCCCCGATCGGTAATGGCGGTACACATGGGCTCCAATTCTTCGTAAGAACCTTTTTTTACGGCGTATTTCCCCTGAAAATGAATAAGCATAGCACATTGTTCCGCTTGTTCGGTGCTGTGATGGCAGACTTCAATGAGGGTTTCAATGACCCAATCAAAGGAATTGACCTCATCATTCCACACAATCAAGCTCCAGGGCTGATCCTCCAGTACTTCCAGGTCTTGATCTTCGAGTTCCCAGGGGCGGGATGCCGGCATAAAAAGTCCATTTATGATTTGTAAAATTAACGCTTTTCCGGCATCATTCCTGCTTACAATTGCGTTAAATTACGGGCCCATGATGCAACACTTACTCCTATCGATGAACCTGCACCTGCCTTTAAAGGACCCTGTTCCTATTTTTGCGTTGGTACTGTTTATCATCTTATTGGCGCCCATTTTGCTCCGTAAATTGCGCATTCCCAGTATTATCGGATTGATCATTGCCGGCGTTGCCATTGGGGACCATGGTTTTGACCTCATAGAGAAGGGAAGCATTGACCTGTTTGGTAAGGCCGGATTGCTGTACATCATGTTCCTGGCAGGGTTGGAGTTGGATATGAATGAGTTCCGAAAGAACAGGAACAGGAGTGGATTGTTTGGAATGCTTACTTTCCTGATGCCATTTAGTATAGGGATGGTGGTGTGTACCTATGTGTTGCATTTTACCTTTTTGCCTGCATTGCTGGTGTCCAGTATGTTTTCTACCCATACGCTGGTGGCCTATCCCATTGCCAGCAGGCTGGGCATCATAAAAAATGAAGCGGTCACTATAACGGTGGGGGGAACCATTATTACTGATTCGCTGGTCTTGTTAATTCTTGCCGTTATTACGGGATATGGAAAGGGGGAACTGGGACAAGGCTTTTGGATAAGGCTGGGGCTTTCTATCGTGGCTTTCTCTGCCGTCGTATTGTGGGGATTTCCCTTGTTAGGCCGTTGGTTCTTTAAGAAATTCAAAGACGATAAGGTTACCCATTATATTTTTGTGTTTGCCTTGGTTTTTTTGGCTGCTTTTTTAGCCGAGCTGGCCGGGGTGGATGCCATTATCGGGGCATTCCTGGCGGGATTAGCCCTCAACCGGTTAATACCACCGACATCCCCCCTGATGAGCCGTATTGAATTTGTCGGTAATGCTTTGTTTATCCCCTTCTTTTTGATCAGCGTGGGTATGCTGGTGGACCTGCATGTATTGCTCAGGGGCCCCTATGCCCTGTTTATTGCCGGCGTCCTGACAGCAGTAGCGCTATGCGGTAAATGGCTGGCAGCCTGGTTTACCCAACTCCTATTCAGGTATACAGGAACACAACGTAACGTAATGTTTGGCCTGAGCAGCGCCCACGCCGCTGCTACCATAGCGGTGATCCTGATCGGATACCAAATGCATATCATAGATGAGCATGTACTCAACGGGACCATTATCCTTATCCTCATTACCTGTATGACGGCCTCCTTTGTGACATCGAGTGCGGGGACCAGGTTGGCTGTCTCTGAAGCGGATGAAAAACCTGCTTTGGAAGTGGCCGCCGAGAAGATACTCCTGCCTGTGTTTCCGCATAGTCAGGTGGATGGACTGCTGGATTTCGCTGTTATGATCAAAGAAAGTATGGTGGATACGCCCATCGTATCTTTGGCCGTCGTCAAAGATGATGATGAGGCCAGGACGCAGATCATACTCAGCAACAGGATGTTGGAAAAAACAATTGCCCGGGCTTCGGTAACGGAAAACGAGGTGCAGGCCATCACCCGCATTGACCTGAACGTAGAAGATGGGATAGGCCGTACCGTAAAAGAGCTTGGTGTGACGGACCTTGTGTTGGAGTGGGAAGAAAAGGGAAGTACAACGGATCGGTTGTTCTCCACCTTGTTTGGTACCACCAGGGAAAACATTCTTTCCTCTGTAAGGGAAACCATTTACTCCTGCCATTTTCCGGGACCTTTAAATACAACAGATAAAATCCTGGTTGCAGTGGCCAGGAATGCTGAATATGAAATCGGCTTCTCCCATTGGATGCATAAGCTCTTAAGGTTGTCCAAGGAAACCGGAGCCAGTTTGATTTTCTGTTGTTCTCCCCGAACATATACCGCATGTGAGGCTTTTATCAAGGGTACCCAATTGGCCCTGGACTATGGCCACCGCTTACTTGTAGAGCCGGAGGAGCTCATTCCCGTCACCTCAGGGGTGGCTGGCGTAAGCGACTTGTTGGTGTTTATTAGCGCCCGCAAAGGGACCTTATCTTATCAGCACTACATGGATAATGCACCAGCTCGCCTGCTAAAACATTTTCCAGCCAACAACATCATCGTTATCTATCCGGAACAAAACGAAGCAGAGGTCTCTGAGCCAGGTATGAGCACAGAGGATCTGATGCTCATGCCGATTCAGGAGCAGATCAATAATTTTAATCGCCTGGGCCGCGTGGTGAAACGCTTCTTTAAAGGGAAGAAGTAGCCACCACTTCTTTCAAATCTCCTTCGGTGATCTCTTTGTTTTGCAAGAGGAAACGCAGCATATCCGTATAGGACTGGCCGAAGAAATCCTGAACAACGGCGCGTATACTATCGCCTTTGTAAGTCTCCTCTGACACAATGGCGGAATACAGGTACACCTTGCCAATGAGCTTTCCTCTTACAAAATGTTTTTTTTCCAGATTCTTCACGGTGGAGGCTAAAGTCGTATAGGGTGGGGATGGAGGAGGCATCACATCCAGAAAGGACTGGATATTTCCTTCTCCAGCCAACCAAATGGCTTTCATGGCCGCTTCTTCTTTGGGTGTTAATTTTTCGGGCAAAGCAATCTTATCGTGCGTAAGCATAAGGGAACAATTCAGATTCTTACAATATTAAGTTAATTCATTTTTGGATATAATAGGATTCCATTGTCCTATTTATCTTGGTGGGTATTAGCCACAATATCAACCTCTTACCTATATGAAGCGCTTAATCATGTGTATCATAGCCCTATGCGGCCTTTCTTCTGTCAAAGCCCAGACATTTTCCCAGGGTGTAGGGTTCACTTATTTGGACACCTTTATCCCTGGGTGGACAAATGCAATTCAGCTGGCCTTACTTATTCGCCTAGGTACAATTTCGGGATAAAGAAAGATTACGCCTGGTCTATTGGCCTTCCCCTGACGCTCGGAGCCTGGTTTTCCAACAGTAACCAAAATATAGACCACAAGTTTAGCTATATTGTAAAGATTCCCATGGTGTTAAATTTAAACGCCGGTGCCGGGTCCTCTGCTGACACCAAAGACCGGACAGTTTTTTTCCTGGGCGCGGGATTTGGCTAACAGTACGGATCATATAATTACTTTTTAAGCAATAGTCCAGATGCCGTTAGCGTGAACTGGACCATTATCAATTATGGCCCTTTGGGAGATATTGGTATGCGTATAGCCGTAGGGAAGGGTAGGCACAATATTGAAATCAGGGGCATGTACATGAAAGCGCTGGATGAGACCAAAGCCAATATTTTTGGCGGAGGAGCCGGTTTTAATTTTTAGGTTACTCCCACTTGAATGCCTTGACAGACCAGACACTGATCACTATGGTCCATATGATCAGCCCAATGACTTGAAGGGGCATTTCCCATATATGGGCGCCTTCAAAGGCGATCTTCCGTAGTCCGTCCACAAAAAAGGTGAGGGGTAGCAAGTTGCAGAATCCCTGTAGCCAGTGCGGATAACTTTCAATAGGGAAAAACAAGCCACAAAGCAATATCTGAGGAAGTACAATGGTATTGGCTACCGGAGAAATGGAGCTTTCATTTTGGAGTACCCCACTGATGACAAAGCCTATACCCATGAAGATGCCTAAACCAAATAAGGAGAAGATCATCATTTCCACAAAGGTGACCAGACCGTTGACCAGGGTAAAGTTGAAAGCGAAATAGCCCAGTCCTACCATGATCATGAACCCTATGATATGGAAGAACAGACGACTGAGCATTTCCCCCGCGATAATGGTCCTTTTCCGGATGGGTGCAGCCCTCAACCGTTTCAGCACCAAACTTTGGCGTAGGTTAAACAATAGGAAGGAGGAACCGAATACACCCGCCATGAGGAGTGAAAATCCCAATTGGCCCGGAAGGATGAAATCAATTTGCTCGTAGGTTCGTCCTGGTGCCTGAACGGAAGCTACCGTTGCAATGGTGAAATCATGGGGATAGAGTTTTTCGTTGGTCTTGCGTATCGTTTCTTCTATTTCGATCTTCAGCAGATCAACCATGGTATTGCCGGAGCCTGCATAATGAAGTGTAACGAGGTAGGTAGGCAACGGGATTAAGGGCCTGGATGTATCGAAGTTTATACTGATCAGGGCGTCTACTTTGCCCTTTTGTAAAGCTTCCTTCTGTTCGGCAGGCGTTAAGGTATGGATCAGGGACAGGTGGGGGATATCCTTTAAAGACGTATATATGGGGTTGGCTGTATCGCAGTCGGGGGCTGGCGCTACTTTCAGGGTTGGGGTCCTGTCCGTTGCCATAGATCCGAATACAATGATGAAAATGATGGGGAAGAGCAAAGAGAATACCACTGAAGTAGAGCTCCGCAAGGTCGCAAGTAAGCTATATTTTGAAATGGTTAAGGCAGCCTTGACTTGGTTAGGCATATTCATTGACCGGGTTTTAAACGCAATCTCCTCCGGGGGTGCATACCTGTCCTTCGCCCAAATCCATGAGCGGCTTTCCTTCTTTCTGACTCCACTGATCATAAGCCTGCTTCAGGGCGCTGGCAAATGTTTCTGCGGGTTGGGCGCCGGATACGGCATATTTTCGGTCCAATACAAAGAAAGGCACCCCTCTGATACCCAGTTGCTGCGCCTCTGCAATGTCCTGGTGCACTTCCCCGGCATAGGTGTCTCCCTCCAGTACGGATTGTACCTCAATTGGATCTAACCCAATGTCCAGCCCTAAACGGGTCAGGGTTTCATGATCGGATATGTCTTTTCCTTCAGTAAAATAAGCGTTGAATAGCGCTTCTTCTGCATCATCTCCCAGGCCATGTTTAGCTGCCAGGTGGGCAAACCGATGAGCGTCAAACGAATTGGCCACCACGGCCAGGTCAAACCTATACAACAGCCCTACCTCTGCTGCCATTTTGGTGACCTGATCATTGAGTTGTTTGGCCTGAGCCAGGGGCATCCCTTTGGCTTCGGCCAGGTATTGGTCTATATCCTTCCCTTTTTGGTGCTGGATATTCGGGTCTAATTGAAAACTTTTCCAGGTAATTTGGATATTTTCCTGGTTTGGAAACTGATTCAGGGCCTGCTCAAAACGGCGTTTGCCAATATAGCAGAAGGGACACATAACGTCAGACCAGATTTCCACTTGCATGTTGATAAGCTTACTTTAAGCAAAAATAAGCCTAAAAATCGGACCTGATGGTAAGGTATATTATCTTTAGGAAAAGGCCCCATATGGACGAAATCAGGATGGAAAACATTTTCTCCAAGCTACACCATGTCAGCTTTTCCCCTGGCTCCAAATTCAAGGGAGTAAAGGGGGGTGTTGGACTGGTTTACCATGACCCACACCTGGAGGATGCCGTCTTGTTTTGGAATACCATGCTGAGGTTTACCGCCTATGCAAAGGCCCTGATTATAGACCGGATCAGCCTGGAAACCATAAAATTGACCCTGTTGATCGATAATGATGATGATGCGCTGGTGTTGACGGCACCCCATGTCAAATGCCAGCCAGTGAAACTGGATCTTTTCCTCAAAAACCACCCCCATGACCTGGGCCTGAACCTGCACCTCAAACTCCATACACCCAGTATGGAGGAGGCAAGGAGCTTTGATCCGGCCTTGGGCACCCGGCATCCCATATGGGTGGAAAAGTGGAAAGGGAAGGGATAAAAGGTGGAAAAGCCAGGAAGAAAAAGGATGATTTTTTTGATAATTTTGACCTCATGCCAGAGAACAGTTCTTATTTTCCTCAAGTAATGCAGCGCTATGAGGCTTATCCTCCGCTCCAGGGAATCAACCAGGACTTCCTTGCAACCCTATTGAAGGCTTTTGAAGATAAGACCTTTTGCGCCGCTGATTTTGACGCCTTCCCCCTGGCTTTGATTGTGGACTACATACGCAAGACCCACGTTTATTACCTGCACAAAAAACTTCCTGAAATAGAACAAAGCATTTATTTGTTATCGGGGTTATACGATGCGCAGCATCCCATATTATTGAGCCTTCAGAATTTCTTCCATCAATATTGTGCCGAGCTCACCCATCATATTGAAATGGAGGAAACCTTGCTCCTGCCTCATATTGACCTCCTGGACAAATGCCCGGATTCCCCCCAGCAATTTGCCGCCTACCTATTATCCATGGATAAGTATTCCATTGCCGGCTTTGTAGAATCCCACGAGGATACCGAAGATGAACTCCGGGATATCCGCCAGACGATAAACAAGTACGCTCCACCATCCGTTAATGCATCTTTGTACAGGATCTTACTCTCCCAGCTTCAAAATTTCGAAAGGGACCTTTGCGTGCACGCGCATATGGAAGATGAAGTCCTCATTCCCCGGGCGCTGGAAATGGAAAGGCTGGTACAGGAGCGCCTAACTGCGCAGGCGCGGAGGAACTAGGCCGGCTGACGCCGCTTGGGTCACGGCTGGCTGACGCCGGTTCACACGTTGGCGGTTAATCGTTCAACCCTTGTCCCTCCAAAATGAGCGGTATGACTTTTTCCACCCGGCTTTCGCGTGTGGCGGCTTGTTTGGCTTGATTGATATGAATAAGGATGGCTTTTTGACGCCCTGGTGTGAGTGCTGCAAAGGCTTTTTTGAGTTTGGCGTCCTTTTTTAACTTTTTTTCCAACTCTTCCGGCATGGGTATTTCTGCCTTTTTTTCCTTTGGGAGCTCGGCGCCTGACTTTTCCGCTTCAATGGCTTCAAAGACATAGGATTTAATGATGGCAGCCATCTCGTTGATTTGTTTGGCATTGTCAAACCGGAATTGCCTGCCTACTACGGTATTTTGTCCGGTTTTGAGCAGCAACTTCTCCGGGTCGCTCAATAGATAACCCTTGAAAAACAATAAGGCAAAGTATTGCTTGAAATCCTGGATGACGCATATGTTCTTGCCTTCACTGCTGTAGCAGGGCTTGCCCCATTTTACCTCTTCGCTCAGTCCACAGTCTAGTAAGATTTTCCTGAGTGCTTTGATTTCTTTTTGCCACTGATCGGACTTGCTCATGTATGCATCAACTTTTGGATTCATATGGATCAATTTTGAGTGAATAATATTATGCGTGTACTGCCATCGGCTGCCAGGAAATCCGCCTGCTTGAAGGCCTTAGCCACCAGGAAGTCAGGGCCAGTATTAGTAACCATAAAGCGGGTATGATGGCAACGAAAGAAGCATCGATGGCAAGGTGTGAATATAGGGCCCCCAGCATCATAAAAGTGAAACCTGCATAGGACCATTCTTTTAACAAGGGGAGTTTAGGTGATAGGATCACCACTACGCCCAATATTTTTGCAATGCCCAGCAAGGTTAAAAAATACAAGGGGTAACCCAAATGCGTCAGGCTGTCTACACCTGCGGGACCTGTTTTTACCCTTAAAATTTGTCCCAACCCCGTGGCAAACATGCCGAGGGAAAGCCATAGCGTTGCCATCCAATATATGATTTTATTCGCCTTTTTCATGCTAGTTATTTTAGTTTACCAACGACTTCTTCCAGCCGGTTATGCGCCATATTGATCCCTGGGGCCATACCATACTTCACTACCTGATCTCTGAGGGCAACGGATTCATATAACACGTGCATTTGAAGTTTACTTTTGCCTTCGCCCAGGCTTTCGAATGCATAAATTTCCAACTGAATCCCTACGGGCGCATTCTCCATTTCGAAGGTCTTAATGATCTTCTGGTTGGGGATGAAGGTGTGTATGACGCCACGGGCCTTGAACATGACGTTTCCATTGGCATCACTGGTTTGAAACTGGTAAGAACCATTTTGCTTGCTTTCCAGGCTCAGTACTTTAGTGCCCATCCATTGTTCTACTAGTTCGGGATCCTCATAGGCTTTGAACAATAATTCCAAGGGGAGGTCAAATTCCCTGTTGATCAGTATTTCCTGTTTGCCTTCTTCAGCAAGGACCTTTGTTTTCATTTCCATAGCAGCTTATTTTTTAGGTTTATAATTTTTCATGATGGCTTCCAGTTTGTTGAACCGTTCATCCCACATCTGGCGGAATAGCTCGATAAAATCTGCTACCTCTTTCATTTTTATGGCATTGATATGATAATGAATCTCCCTGCCGTTTTGCTCAGGCTTGAGCAATTCGCATTCAGTGAGTATTTGTAAATGTTTTGAAACGGTCGGCCTGGCTGTATCAAAATTCGCTGCAATGGCACCCGCAGTCATTGATTGAGAGGCGACCAACACCAGGATGGCTCTCCTGGTCGGGTCAGCGATCGCTTGAAATACGTCTCGTCTCAAATTCATTATGTAGCTATTTGACTTCAAATATATATGAAGTCATTTATCTACGCAATTTTTTCTCCATATTTTTTTAAACCCCTGGAAACCAATGGTTACATTTGTTACGAATGCCTACAACCGATTTTGATGCAGTGGTCGTCGGATCTGGACCCAATGGGTTGGCAGCTGCTATAACCCTTCAGCGGGAAGGTCTTTCCGTACTCCTGGTAGAGGCCAAATCAACGATTGGAGGTGGTATGCGAACGGAAGAATTTACCCTGCCTGGATTCAGGCATGACGTATGTTCGGCTATTCATCCTTTGGCGGTAGGGTCTCCGTTTTTTCGCAGCCTACCCTTGCACGAATTTGGACTGGAGTTTATTGTTCCTCCTATCAGTGCAGCTCATCCTTTGGATGGGGGTTCGCCTGGGGATTCGCGGGTTGGGCTCCTGGTTGGCGACGTGGAAGACACGGCTGAATCCCTTGGGGAAGACGGGGATGCTTACCGTCGCTTATTTTATCCTATAGTAAACGGGTGGCCATCACTGGAATCTGAGGTATTGTCTCCTTTCCATATTCCTAAAAACCCATTGCAGTTAGCCTCCTTTGGATTTAAAGCATTGTCTTCTGCTGCTACGCTTAGCGAGCGGTTTCGGACCAAGGAAGCGAAGGCGCTTTTATCAGGAATGGCTGCGCATTCTATGCTTGCGCTGAACCACCTTGGCACCTCGTCCATTGCCCTGGTGTTGATGACTATAGGGCATTTGTATGGATGGCCTCTTCCAAAAGGCGGGGCTGACAGCATTGCCGATGCGTTAGGGGCTTATTTTGAAATTTTAGGGGGCAGGATTGAAACGGATAGGCGCATTACCTCGCTATCACAATTGCCTTCGGCCAAAGCCGTTTTACTGGACCTTACACCAAGGCAATTACTGGCCCTGGCTCCGGAAAGCTGGTCTGGGTTATATAGCCGTCAATTGAAAAACTATCAATATGGTATGGGCATATTCAAGGTTGATTGGGCCTTGGATGCGCCAATACCTTTTGATTCGGTATCCTGTCGTTCTGCTGGTACGATACATATAGGTGGAACCTTTGAAGAGGTAGCTTATGCAGAGGCTCAGACCGCCAAAGGTAAGCTGTCTGAGAAGCCTTTCGTACTGGTGGCCCAGCAGAGTTTGTTTGATCCAACCCGCGCTCCTGAAGGAAAGCATACGGCCTGGGCTTATTGCCATGTGCCCAATGGTTGCACGGTAGACAGAACCGCAGTCATCGAAAATCAAATAGAGCGTTTTGCCCCGGGGTTCAGGGAGCGGATACTGGCCAGGCATACCATGGATGCTATGGAGATGGAAGCCTACAATCCCAATTACGTGGGTGGAGACATAGGTGGGGGTTCTATGAAGCTGAGTCAACTATTCACCAGACCGGCCTTGCGGACTTCTCCCTACAGGACCTCTGCAAAAGGGATTTATATATGTTCCTCGGCTACACCTCCCGGTGGGGGGGTACATGGTATGTGTGGATACCATGCAGCTACGCGGGCGATCAAAGATTTATTCTTATGAGCCTTTCTTTTGGGCGGCCTTTAGCGCCTGGAAATAATGGCAAACTTTATTCATCAAACACTCGTCGCACAGGGGTTTGGGCCGGCAAATCTCCCGGCCGAGCATGGACATGGCCCTGCCGACACTCCACTCGGTTTGGGGTAATGCTGCCATGAGCTGTTGTTCTACCTTCTTTGGATCGGTCCCCTGAGCTATCCCTAAGCGTGGCGCCACCCGCAGTACATGCAGATCGACGATGACGCCTTCTGGTTTCAGCCCTGCGGCTTCCATGATGACATTGGCGGATTTTCTGCCGATGCCAGGAAGGGCCGTTAGTGCTTCCATGGTCTTGGGAATGGCTTTGTCTTTTTTGATGGTTGTGGCCATTTCGGTGAGGTATTTTGCTTTTTGACCGAAACTGCGTACTGATTTTATGTAGGGAAAGAGGTCCTTATCTGTGGCTTTGGCCAGATCCTCCATATGGGGATAGGCTTTGAATAATTCCGGCGCCAGTTGATTGATCATGGCATCGGTGGTTTGAGCGGATAGAACGACCATCACAACGGCTTCGTATAGGTTATGGTAATGCAGAACGGAAGGGGTGTCCTTATATTTTTTCAACAGGGGCTTAATGGCTTGGGACCAGTTTACGGTAGTGGTGGCTGACATGTTGCAGGTGTTTTTCTCTTATATAAAGATAGTAACTTGGTGGGCATGAAATGGATCTCCTTATTGTTGTGTGCTTTTATCGGGGGCACCACGCTAGCTGGCTCGGCTGGTCGCCTCAGACATGTGGCCTTTGCTCCTGGTCGCTCCGGGCCGTCCAAGCCCAATGTGATTATTATTTTCATGGACGACATGGGTTATGGTGATCCGGAATGTTACAATGGATTGGGTTATCATACGCCCCATATCAACCAATTGGCCGCTGAAGGCATGCGGTTTACCAATTTCTATGCGGCCCAGGCTGTCTGTTCTGCCTCCCGGGCTGCTTTACTTACAGGTTGTTATCCGAATCGTTTGGGCATACATGGAGCGCTAATGCCCTGGGATAAGACGGCTTTAAATCCCAAGGAGGTAACCATTGCCTCTATGCTCAAAGCCGTTGGATACCATACGGGCATGATCGGGAAATGGCATTTGGGGGCCAAAGCACCTTATCTTCCGATCCACTATGGATTTGACGAGTATTTGGGTTTGCCTTATTCCAATGATATGTGGCCAGTGGGGTATGATGGGAAACCTATTACCGATTCCACGGACAGGCGAATTAAATACCCGACCCTTCCTTTGCTGGAAGGGGATTCTACGGTGGGTTATATCAGGACTTTGGAAGACCAGGGCACGCTCACGGGGATCTATACGCGCAGGGCATGTAAGTTTATAAAGGAGAATAAAAACAGACCCTTCTTTTTATACCTGGCTCATTCTATGGTGCACGTACCCATTTATGCTTCGCCTGCTTTTTTGGGTAAGTCTAAACGGGGGTTATTCGGTGACGTGATGATGGAAGTGGATTGGTCTGTAGGGGAGATCATGCAGACCTTGAAACAGGAAGGGTTGGATAAAAATACCCTGGTCATTTTTACCAGCGATAACGGACCCTGGTTAACCTTTGGGGATCATGCAGGAAATACGGGCGGCCTCAGAGAAGGAAAGGGAACCAGTTGGGAAGGTGGACAAAGAGAGCCATGTATTATGCACTGGCCGGGTGTTATTCCATCGGGCACTGTATGTTCTCAGCTTGCTGTAACCCTGGATCTGTTACCGACCATCGCCAGGTATTGTGGTGCATCGCTGCCTTCCAATAAGATTGATGGCGTTGATATCAGCTCCTTGTTGACCAACCAACCGGCTGCAAACCCCCGCGAAATATTGGTGTACTATTATCATACCAACAGCCTGGAAGGGGTACGTAAGGGTGAATGGAAGCTCGTACTTCCGCATAGAAGCCAAACTTACATGACTTATGCTCCAGGTCACGGAGGATATCCGGGAGGGTATGCTGAAGCGGATGTGCCCATTGCACTGTATAATTTGGCCATTGACCCTGGGGAAACCCATGACGTGGCTGCTCAACATCCGGACATCGTTGATTCACTTCAGGAGATTGTGAGTCAATACAGAGTAAAGCTGGGTGACGATATTACAAAGACCCCATGTTCAGAATGCCGGGACCCGGCTAAATTTTAAGATGCATCCTTCGGCGTTTTTCTGGCTTGTAAATGGATGTAAGAATGGTCAATCATCAATCGATTAAGACAACGGCGGATCTGGAGAAAAAAATTCAGTTATCTGCATCGGATACGGTGACGGTTACGATCATGAGGAATCAACAGTTAAAACAGGTTATGCCAAAGCTTTAATATGATCACCTATCTATATAGACCCGTCAATCAAAAGGAACTGGATCTGATCGAAGCATCTTTCTGGAAAGCCTTTCCGCCCCGGCTTCCAGATCAGCCTATCTTCTATCCGGTGATGAATGAGGAATATGCTGTTCAGATAGCCGTAGAATGGAATGTCCCAGCTTATGGGGTGGGATACGTGACAAAGTTTGGGGTAGACACAGACTACCTATCCAAGTTCAACGTGGAGAACGTTGGTGCTGGATTACATAATGAGCTTTGGGTTCCTGCTGAAGAACTGGGAGAATTCAATAGCCATATTGTGGGGGTGATAGAGGTTATTGGGAAGTACGTGTAACAAGAAGATCCTTTAAATCAGGCTTAACCCTCGGTAGATTCCTGGATGTTGTTTTTTACATCATCCTCATTAGCCAGGACAGTATCCTTTTTGGGGATGATGATTCGAACCAGGTGTGTAGTATTATAGAGGATGTCGATCTCGATCTTGGTTCCTTTTTTCAAAAGAAATGTTTTTCCATTCCTTGAAATAGACTGGGAGGTGACTTTGAAGGTTGTTAATACTTCACTATCATATCTTATATACAATTTTTCAGGGGTTGGATAGCTCACAGAATAATCAGGTAAGGAAACTTAAAAGGGAAAGTCCTCAAAATTATAAACCAAATTATCTCTATTTTTTGCATGGCCAACCAGTGTGTGGTAATCCTTCCTTTTTAAACTTGCTTCCCCATAACCACCCACGTAAAAAAGATAACTAAGTTTACCATTTTTATACCCGCGAAATGTACTCTTTTCGAAGTCGCTGGATCCACTGGTTATGACCTCAAACAGTAGTGGATGAAAATGGAGGCTATCTGTTATGTCCAATACAGTTAAAAAATCTTCATTAGCGTCAGAGGCTGAATCAATCGATAATGTATCTACAGTGTGTCAAGCATGATTTTCAACAACGAGGGCCATGAGATTATATTGGGGAAAAGATCCGTGTCGTTTATATTTTACGTCATGATACTATATGTTGCTAAATAATTGAATAGCAATAATTTATATCGATATAATTTTGAATTTTCTTTTAAGAAATCTTACATTTACATGGGAGATAAAAACAGGACCGAAATAGCGGGTTTATACTATTTATCTTTGTTTAACTAAGTTGGATTTATATATATGACCGAAAAAGACTTCAAACTACTGATGGATCTCGCCGAGAAGAAGTTACATCAAGAGGTTACCAAAGAGGAAGCGCTTCGCTCCTTAGCGAATGCAGGTATCCTTGATGAAAAAGGTAACCTAACTGAACCATACAAAGACCTCGCTATTGGCACTCCCCAATAGTTTATATATGATATTAAGCCGAATTTGATCCTGGGCTTCCACGGTTGTGAAGCCTCGGTGCGTAATGCGCTGTTGCATTTGAAGGGTCTGCGCTGTTTGCAAAGAGCCATGTTCAAATTTGTGTCCGCAACTTAACCTGTATCCAGGGGTTTTTATGCCAAAGGAAGAGATGGACTTTTTACCAGCGTTGAATATTAATAGATGAAGAAGTGTAAAGAGGAAGCCCGCTGTTTCGGGTTTAATATCGTTCATTTGGTTACATTACTCACTTGGGAGTAAGATAATTACCAAGGCATCGCAAGACATGGATAGATCTTTTTAGAACCGGGACAGGTGTTTCATTTCTTTGCAAAACGCTTCCTCTGAATTAGTACAAAGCTGACCAGCATCCCTATCCCCAAGCCTATCGCAGCCCCATAAAGGAAGTCTTCCAGTTTGGGTGAATAATGTTTGGCTATAATAGCGCCTGCGATGGCGAGTATTCCTAAAATGAGGAGGGGGAGCATACGGGTTTTCATAATCGTAAGATAATAAATAAAATGGAAAACTTTTCAACCTGATCCAGTAAATGCGCGCTGAGGCAAAAAAACAAAGCCCCAACTTTCGTTGAGGCTTTTTCTGTGGGAGCACTCGGGATCGAACCAAGGACCCTCTGCTTGTAAGGGCGATTAGATACCTATTCTACCTTAACTTAAGCGAACCTATTTTAACTTAACTGTTTCGTTATCAATAGTTAAGCGCTCTTTTACTATTTTCGCTTTTTGGTGCCTAAAACCCCTTTAAGCGAAGGTTTTGTGCAGATTTTGTGCAACTAACCGGAAAGATTAATTACCCAAGTAAAAGTAGCATTTATGTCAGTGAAAGTAGACATTTATTTTGACACCCGAACCCTCCGGAAAAAGACGGAGGACTACCCCTACAAGCTCCGGATATATGCAGGGAAATCCAAATTATACCCCACGATCTTTGGTCTGTCGATAAAAGACAACGACAAGCTCAAGGCCAAAAACTTGCGCGATAACTTACAAGACGTCCGGGATAAACTCAAAGAAATTGAGGACACAGCCCTGGCATTCATCAAGAACATGGACCCGTTCTCTTTCGACATTTTTGAAAGAGACTTTATTAAAGACCATCCAGGTTTTGAACAAGCACGCATTAAGTTTCAGCCCCTTCCCGCAGCACTCAAGAAGTTTGATTTCGGGCCATATTATAAGAATTTTCCCGTTCTACTGGAAAACCCTGAGCCTGGCTCGATCGGGGAAATCTTTAAATTGATTATTGAAAAGAAAATATCTAAGGGGACATCTGGTTCGATTAAAACAGCTGTTGGATATCGAACCGCCTATTCTTCGCTATTAAAGTTTGGCGGTAATGTCAAATTCAAGACCATTACAGCCGAGTATGTACAGTATTATAGCGATTGGCTGAAATACAATACGGACGATAAGAAAACAACTTGCGGAAAGACAACCGTTGGAATTTACACCCGAAAGCTGCGGGCCGTCTTTAACGAAGCCATTCGACTTAAGAGAATAAAAAAGGAGAATTGCTATCCCTTCGGCAAAGGTCAGTTTGGCATACCTGCTTCCAGTAATCTCAAAAAAGCGTTCACCCTAGATGAGATTGAGCAAATCTATTATTACGCTTGCGACCCCAAGGAACCATCAATGAAGAAAGCTAAAGCATTTTGGCTTTTTATGTATTTTGGGCAAGGCTTGAACCCTAAAGACATCGCCTTACTACAGTATAAGCATATCACCGGAGATTTTTTTGAATTTGAAAGAGCCAAGACGGAAGAAACGGCCCAGGACCCTCCCAAGATCTCCGTTTTCTTAAATGAAGACCTACTGCAGACCATTGCGGAATATGGCAATAAGGATAAAAGTCCTGAGAATTACATCTTCCCCATTTTTGAGCACGGGATGACCCCTCTTAGACAATATAAGGTGGGGGAGCAGTTCGTGCAATTCATTAATAAATGGATGCAACGCGTCCTGGATGCCTTGGGCATCGAAAAGAAAGCCGGTTGCCAAGTCGCCAGACACAGTTATGCAACCGTTCGGCGTCTGGGTGGGGCTGATCTCAACGATATCGGTGACGAACTCGGACATTCGGACCCCAGGACTACCAGAAGATATGTAGGCGGCTTGCCATCCGAACGTAAAAAAGAAAATGCCGCTCAACTCGATGCCTTTAAAAGAAAGAAAAAGGACGATCAGGCTGCCTGATGCCGTTGCCTCATTTTTTACCGACCGCCGAGAAATCGGCGGCTTTTTTTACGGCTATTCCATGGTCAACCTCCTTACAAATCTTATATAATAGCACCCTTTGAGCATCTGCTTTAAAAAGATGCTCAAAGGGGCAATAAAAAGCCCTCGATCAATCGAGGGCTTTTGTGGGAGTTGACGGGTTCGAACCGCCGACCCATTGCTTGTAAGGCAATTGCTCTGAACCAGCTGAGCTAAACTCCCAATTATTTGATTTTCAAATATTTACTATCTTATTAGACCTTCAAATTGCGACCTGACTAAGTCTTTATTAGTATACCTTATGTATTAAATGTGAAATATTTGAGTTGCAAAAATAATGGTAGGTAGGTCAAATATGAAATTTATTTTAACAAAATATCCGACTTAACCCAGGAAGCACGAACCTGCCGTCTTGTGCAAATTTTTGTAAACAATTTGCTGTTATCGAGGTGAACCTGGCATTGCAAAATCAACCGTCCAACTATTCAGAAGGGGCGATCTCTGGTCTGTCATTTTTTTTTAAGGTTTAATACCCGTCCCATGCTGCATACTGACAGGTGGCATCTTCTGAAGGCTACATTTGAGGTGGAGGTAATTTTCATGGAAACCTTTCATATTCCAACAGAAGCAGACATTAAAAAGTGGGTGCTGGAAGTCTTAGAGGCATTTTTTAACGAGCAGACCATTCAGATCAGCCAAGAGGAGGGTTTCGGCCCAGAACCATTGCTTAGCCGGAAGCAGGTGGCTGGCATTTTAAGTATTTCTACCGTCACCCTCCATGCATGGATGAACCAGGGCCTTCCCCACCATAAACAAGGGGGTAGGGTTTATTTCCTACGCTCAGAAGTCATGGAGTTTGTAACAGAAAACCGTTCCCCCGGAGTATTTAGTAAAGGTCGCCTCATTAAAATGAAGCCATTGAAGAAGGCTGTTTGATCATTCTATCATGCACTTTTTCAAGTTCGGCACGGCATCGGTGATTTCTATAGGGAGATAAGGCGTAAAGTAAATATGAATAGGAGTGCAAGGTTCAAGCGCCTTGGCTCCTTTTTTTTATGGACAAACGCATATCTGAGCCGGACACGCACCTTCAGGGATGTGCCGGAACCTTTGCCACCCGGACGAGAGCGGCTGACCAATGTCCCTATCCGAAAAATAAATGTTCCTTTTCTTTATAGATGTTGGCGATTTATCCGGTTTATATACATAGGTATTTCATTTCAATACTTAAAAAATGGTTATATGGATGATATGGCTATGGACGGGTTCCCTGACCAAATACAGTGGCTATTAAAGCGCATGCTAGGCACGATCTCTAAAAAAGAGAATGACCAATTGGAAGCATATATACACGGCTGTCCGGAAATTGCAGCTTTGATGGACAAACTGGCTGGTCCTGATAGCACGGCCAGCCACGGGGAAAAGGGCACTTTACCATCCTGGGATAGTTTGGATCAAAAGGTTTTTGCGGCCTTTGATGCTATAACCGGCGTGAGGACCTCAAGCACTGAGCTGTTTTGCCCAGCCCGAAGAATGTAAGATATAGGGGCGGCTGGAGACTGCCGCCGCCCCCAAGAAAACGAATTAATTTCCTTTTCCGTAATACGCTTTGAGCTTATTAATAAAGTAAGCCGTGAAGCTATCCCGGAGGTCATCTGTTACGCAGTAGTATTGTTTGTGTTTAATGTCATAAAAGAAGCCTCCATGACTACTGAAAATGATGACCGTGGTTCCACTATCTGGGAAATCTGCGCTGCAAAAGTAGTAGCCTTGCCAAACGGACCATTTATCTTTTGGCCAAACTTGCACGCTCGATAGATACCTGGAGAGTGTATCATCGTCTAAAGCCATATGCTTGTAGTGGCTTAGACTATCCATAGAAAACGCATACATTTTTAAATGGGGGTCATACATCATCCAATGGGTGCCTTCACTTAGTTTCAAGGACTGACCGGAGGCAGTCTTTAAGCCGAAAAGAATTAAAATTAAGCATATGCGCATGGCAAGAGGGACTAATGAGGTTTATAAAGGTGGATGGGTATTTTTTTTTCGTTCGCTTGGAGGACTTCAGGATTTAAGTAGGGGTATCTATATCGTTTATTGAAAATATAACTGCCCCACATCCAAAAGTAGAGAGGATGGATGGCAAATGTCCGGTACAGAACCGTATCCTGATGTGTAGTGTCCCTAAATGATTTCCATTGCTCTTCCATCATTTTCAAATCGGTACCCTTCATGGGATATTCCCTAAATTGAAACGTCCCATCTGAATTGGAGTACTCGTAAACATCAAAGGCCGAGAAAATGGGAAACAAATTGAGTAGCACCACTAGGGCACCGAAGCAAAGTCCTGCGATACGTGCTGCATGCCAGCGATTTCTCTTAATAGTCATTTGCACTGGGGTGTTTTATTGCCTTATTAGTTACAAGTTCCGATATTATAGCCAGCCTGTGTCTGATTTGTATTGAGTGTCATATTAGATCCGAGCGGCATCGTCCTGAGATACTGTCCAAGATCCCCTGGATCATCGCCACCCCCCATGGGCCAGCTTCCTCTTGGCGGGTCCATTGAAATGCCGCCATTTCCTAAGGCAGCTAAAGCGTAGGTGGTACAATTATTCTGGTTCAAACTATATGTTTGCACACTAGCCTGAGACATGTAATACATGATTGCGTTAAATTGGCTTGACAAAACATTTATGGTGAGCGAAATATTGGCGTTATGATTTTCGTCATCTCCTATCACGCCTGGCGCTGTAGGAGAGGAGGGGTTTGCGCTCGTTTTGGGATAGAAGCCCATATATCGTGTAATAACAGCTCCACTGGCCAGTACCTCGGTCAACGCTAAAAAGGTATGGCCTACATCGAAAGCCCCATCAATGGAGGAACTGCCACTACCACTGCCGCCAGAGGTGCCAATTGACCCACTACCGCCAACGCTATAGGGGGCCGATGAATTGTTTACGGGTTGATCGACATACAAGGTTACTGAATAAGATTGTCCACCACTGCCAAAGCAGGACAGATACCCAGCTATATCTGCAATAGGTATCTGTGGGCCGATCTGAATATATTGGTTTGCTGCATCGGTATAAGACGGACCGGCCGATGTGCCGCCACCTCCACCAGAACCGGAACCGGAATAGTTATAAAGTACGCCTTCGGCGCTACCGGTGGTATTTATCCAGCTGATCTCGCAGGTAATAGTGGAAGATATGTAATCACAGTCGTAGAGTTCGCCACTTTCATCTTTGAGGCATGCATACCAATCGACGGTGGGACAATCGTCGGTTGATATGGAAGTGTTGGCCTGGACATTGGATTTTTGAGCCATGTTCCCATTTTTTGTTTCGGTTTTCACGACTGAAAAACCACTTGGTTCAATAGCCCCGTTTACAAAGTTATATCCTTTGAGAAAATGGCCGGCCCAATCTTCTACCGTCACATTTCCGGAGAAGGTCTTGGAGGGCGACGTGTTTTGCGCGTAGGCTAGGTCGGGCGTCTTGGTAACCACTTCACAATGTTTTTGGCCCGCAGCATCCTGATAAATGAGTAGGTAGGTCATTTCATTGATCGACATGGATTTGTACGCACCCGAAAGATGTAGTTGTTCTTTAAAGCGGACAGGAACGGTAACGGTTGGTCCAAATGCCCCCAAGTTGTCCACATAGGCCTTGGACCAATCAGGCCATTTATGTAAGGCCATTCGAAAGTGCTGTAAATCAACTGAGGTGTCCGCATTGTGCTGTGGAAGCACGAACGCCTCAAAGTAGGTTCGATCCGCTGAGATGAGATCGCTATCCTGTTTGTTTGTAGTCAAAGTTGTCTTGTGACAGGAAATGAGTAAAAGAAAAAGGAACAGGGACGCAATAAATGATGGAAGGAAAAGTCTCTTGATCTTAGAAATACGGCTAGCTAGTTTCATAAAATAATTTTGAGGTTTCAATCAATTTGCCTGAAAATTAGTGCCGTTTATTTTTCGATTTGTTTAGCTATTGCAACTTTTATGATGAATTAATTACTCAATATTGGGACATAGATGGCTTTTCGTTAATTCGTGGCGGATTTGGCTTAAGCGAAACCTGGATATGTCCAGATAGGAAGCTATTTCTGTATTATTTAGATTTTCCAGGACTTCCGGATGTTTATCTATAAGGAATTTGTATCGCTGAAGCGCGGGTAATCCTTTCATTAATTCCATGCGACTGACCTCCATGGCGTAGTACTTTTGAAGCAGTATCCGGGCGACGATGTTGGTTTCGGGATAAGTTTTGTAGACGTGTTCTAATGCATCATGGGTAAGGTAGTAAAATTGGGTTTGGGTAACGGCCTGGATGTAGTTTCTCGAAGGTGATTGTTCAAAAAAACTTGAAGTAGAAGTAAATACTTCACCTGAGAACCAAAACCAGATATTACTATCCCGCTCAGACTTGGATGAATAGGATTTAAGGCAGCCAGCCTCGATGAATCCGATTTTGTTACAAATTTCTCCCTCCCGTAGAATGTACTCTCTTTTTTTGATCACCTTGGTTCTGAGAACGGACGAGAGATAAGTTTTGCAATCGTCGCTTATTGGGTGGATGCTATCCAAAAAATCGAGAAAGTTGTTCATTTCGAGAAATTTTTCTTACCAAAGAATCATTAGGTTGTTCCGGATAAGAGGAGGTGTTTTAGTTAGCCATGAGATAGCCAATAAGGTACAAACAAATATAACATCTTATGGATAACATATAATAATACCTCTTGAATCACCTGGCCTTGTCTGGGGTGTTTTTATCACACTAGGAAACTTCTTATGCGTAAAATCACGAAAATATCCATTTTGGTGGCCGTGGTATTGGTTTCGGGACTAATAGCGGCAATGATTCCCAGAAATGGTCAGGACCCCGCTTTCCACCAGTTTGCAGATAGCCGGCATTGGTTGGGTATTCAAAATTTCGGAAATGTGATGAGTAACCTCCCCTTTTTGGCTATAGGAGCCTGGGGTTTTATTGAGTTGCAAAGTAGAGGACTACCCAAAAGCGTCTGGGTTTCCTTTGCGGTGTTGTTTAGTGGGATTTTATTAACGGGATTTGGGTCTGCCTATTATCACTGGGCACCCAATAATGACCGATTGATCTTCGACAGAATGCCTATGACCGTGGTTTTTATGTCTGCCCTGGTGGTTTCGATTGGCCAGTGGGTGGATCAACGCGCTTCGTCATGGCTTTTGGGTCCTTTAGTTGGGCTGGGGATTGCAAGCGTTCTTTGGTGGTATCACACCGAATTGCTCGGGGTGGGTGATCTCAGATTATATTGGTGGGTACAATTCTTTCCAATGGTGGGCATTCCGCTGATCCTGATTTTATTTGGGCGGTGGGATAACTTGCAAGGGGTGACGGCACTTGTTTGGGTGGTCCTTTGGTATGCAGTTGCCAAAGGCTTGGAGGCGCTCGATGTTCAAATCTTCCATTGGACGGGTTTTGTGAGTGGTCATACATTAAAACATTTGGCAGCAGCAGTAAGTGCAGGCTATTTAATTGTGATGTTTAAAAGACGTTACGTTTTAGAAAGCGGGACTACTGGTCAGCGAAATTTTTCAAATCCGGACGCCTCCATGCTTGAGGCTTGAGGAGCGGAAAGTCATTTAGCTTAAGGCTGGATAGGCGGGGCTTCATCTAAAGGCTGCCCGAGGCTTGCCAATGCTCGCGCTTTGGTCGCACCGATCGGTCTACCGTTTTAACACTTTGATGGCTTCCCCTTTTTCCTGCACTCTGACAGGTGCCTTTCTCTCGCGTATACCTTCCGGCAAAAATCTATGGTCATTACCAACAGGCCTGACGAATCTGGCCAACGGACGCGTAACCGGCTTATCACGCTGGACGATCTCCAGGACTTTAAAGCGCAGCTGAAAACAGAACTTAAAGTGGAACTACTGGCGGAACTCAAATTAGTCCTGGCAGATCTGGTAAAGCCGGCTGAAAAAAAATGGCTGAAGTCCTGGGAAGTCAAAAAGCTCTTGGGCCTCTCCCACGGCACGCTTCAGACCCTGAGGGACAATGGGACCATACCCTTTTCCAAGGTGGGCGGTCTTTTTTATTATGATCCGGCAGATATTGAGCGGGAGATAGAAAGGCGCAAAAGCCTTGGGCGAAACCGCTCGGGACAGTTCATTCCGCTTAAAAGGTGACCAGGGGCGTGGCTGTTAATGGTCTCCAAACCCTCAAGGATAGGGGCAGTGCGAAAAAGTAATATGCTTGGAGCCATGGGTACTCATATAGAACAATACTTTCAAAACCAATAAATCAACCAGGCTATGCATATTTCCATTGACCTCAACTTAATTGACGAAGGTGAACTACACCACCTCTATCAGTTCCTGAAACTAAAGTTTGACAAAATCGAAAAAGAGGAAATTTTAAACATGGACCTCTCCGATATCCGGGTCTTAAGGGAAGTGGACACAAGGGTTGTTCACCTCTTGAAATCTCGCCGCATCATCAAAATGAAAGATCTGGCGGGATCGGACGCAGAGGTGCTTAAAAGAATCAATGGAATGGGACCCAGGGGTCTGGGGCAGATCAAGCGTGTACTTAGAAAATATGGACTTGCGTAGAAAATCCTCTAAGCAGCGATACTCACCCTGGTAGAACTTCCAATGGTTATGCAGGCTAGCTGTAGCGCTGGTGATGCAATAATTACAGCGGATAATAAATCGTTTTTACTAAAAAAACCTCTGTTGTCTGGGGGCTGGTATAACTGCCTTCTTTATACGGTCCTACTAGTAAGGCCCTTCCCCGAAAAGTAGGAATGGCCACTCCCCATCTGACCTGAAAAGAGGTCAACCAATACCTTTCCTTGTATCCTTCCGGCAAACACCAGATATCTCCACTTGCAAATGCTGGCTCCTCAACAAAGTCCGAATATCTCAACATGTGCTTGACATCTCCTACAGGAATACCCTTAGCTTCTGGGAATCTGATTTTTATAATTCTGTGCTCGTGAGGGACGATTAAAAAGGCATGCATAGTTGATAAATGTTTGGATATAAGTTTATTAATCGAGACCAGCTGCCTGGTGGCCTGTCAAAGGCAATCAGGGCTACTTTGGTTTGCTCAAATATTTTTCACAAAACCTTCTTTCCCCCCGGTTCTGCATTCTGACAGATCCCCCTGGCCGGACGCCATATTTGTGAAACGACCACCAGTGGTCGGTAACCACTTTTATTACCAGCAAATTCATCCCATGCACCTACTGTCCATTTTTACTGGTCCGGCCCTGATGGCTTTAGGGCTTGCCATCCGCTATAGGATTGCTAAGCGTAAGTTTTTGCGCCGCTCTATGACGGGCCTGGAATATTTTCCGTCCTATGGGGCGGCCATCATAACCCGCGTGGTGGAAGGACTGGCAAGACTGGTGGCAACGCTGATGATTATGGCGGGTATCGTGCTGTTGCTGGCTGGTGGCCTGTGACCCTACTAGCGTTTAAAATGGAGGAAGTGGCCTTATGGGGAAGTGATCTGGAGAAATAAAGGTAGGAAGGAGTATTAACGAGGTGGATACTTTTAAAAATTCCTTCCACAATCTTCTCCATACTGATAAAAGAGGTTTTTGGGAGCGGATATTTGAAAAGTAAATAGGCGAGCGTTATGGCCAAAGTCATTGACATGTACCCCGGGAAGGCAAAGTTGATGGTCAAGGGCTAAACGTTGATGCGTCCCAAAATCTGATAAACCTGATTGAACGATATAAAAATGTACGGTCCTGGTTAATTGGAGGTGTCACCTACTTATTATCTCTGACGGATAACATCAATAGTAGCGCCTTTACGGATATCCTTACCATTAACGAAGGCAGTAATGGCTATTCGGATTCATTGAGTTACACCCCATTTTATTACAATGGAAAATACACCTACAACGGCGCAAAAGTTTATTCCGATCCTATAGACTCCCTTGTTATCAATATCACGCAAAGCTAACATGATCGATAAAATTACCCTGACGGGTCACCTGGACTTTGTTCTTTTGAACAGGGTCACAAGAGAAGAAACGCACTACCACTTTAAAAACCTTATCGTTAATGCTGGCCTTTCCAAACTGGCCCTTTTAACCTCAGGGTCCCTTAACAACAATTTCATTAATCAAATCGGCTTTGGGACGAACAGCACAGCACCCACCACAGGAGACACAACCCTGACAGGATCTTATATAAAGGCTATTGATTCTGTGACGGTGAATAGTAGCCAAGTGGTGGTTAACTGGTCCCTTGGAGATAATGAATATAATGGAATTACCATTTACGAAATGGGCCTACTGACAGGGGACAATACACTATTCAACCGTGCAGTAAATACCGGTATTCAAAAAACTTCTGCCAATTCTTTGTCTGGAACCTGGACCCTCAACTTTTAAGCATGGCTAACATTACGGAAGTAACACAGTACGACCCGGCTATTTATCAAATTGCTGTCACCGATGCGGTGCAGGGTGGACCGGGGGGCGTTTCCAACGCCCAGGGGCAAAGCCTAGCCAATAGAACCAACTACCTATTAACCGCCTTGCAGCAAGGCGCAAGGCTTAATAAGGTCGTGTCTCTCTCAGCAAACACCACGTTAGACCCAACTTACATAGGGACTTTATGTCAATGCTCAACCGCTGGTAATGCTTACACGTTACCGCTCTCTTCTTCCATGTCTACCGTAACCGGGTTAACGACGGGTATGTTTGTAGGTTTTCAATATGCGGCCTCCACCTATGGAAAATGTACCATTCAAGTTCAGGGAACTGATACCATAACGGACGGCTTGCAAGCGGGGTTAACCTCTTACTTTCTTTATCCAGGTGACACACTACTATTTCTTTGTATGGCCGGTGTGTGGGTGGTGACCATGGGGCGCACGAATAACTATTATTCAGGCATCCCCATAGGAACCATTATAGCTATGCCGGTAAA